>CAMBAD010000011.1 GCA_945864085.1 uncultured Streptococcus sp. | reverse complement strand
CCCTAGATCAACTTATCTTAGGAGGAACTGACATGAACAACATGACAGAAAAACTTGTAAAAGACGGTCGCGAAGGCCGCCGCACCCAGATGCACCTGACCATTACCATTATCGGAAGTTTTCTTATGGTTTTAGGCTTTGTCTGCTTTCTCATCAAGGCCAATTCCGTCGAGTATGTCGATACTAATGGTATCCTGCATGAAAACTTCTACCTGCTCCCAGTCGGATATTTGCTGGTCTTTACAGGAGCCATTGCCACGCTCTTATCAGGACTAGCCCTGCACCGCTTTAGAAAAGAAAACAAGTAAGATGACCAAACACCCACGTTTCATCAATAGCGACCAATTTTTCGCCTGTCCACATTGTGGGCAGGCTCTTGGTCTTGATCAGAACAGCCTCCGCTGCCCCAACCGTCACACCTTCGACATCGCCAAGCAGGGTTACGTTAATCTGGCACCCCAGGTCAAGCAGTCCGCCAACTACCACAAGTCTAGCTTTGAAAACCGCCAGGCCTTTTTAGAGGCGGGCTATTACGATCATCTTTATGAGGCTTTGGAGGGGAAAATAGCAGAGCTGGGCTTGCAGTCGGTCTTGGATATCGGCTGTGGGGAGGGCTTTTACTCTCGTAAGTTAGCCGAGAAAATGGACTTGGACATTCTTGCTTTTGATATTTCTAAGGATTCCATACTCCTAGCAGCTAAATCTGACAGCACCAAGTCGGTCAAATGGTTTGTCGGTGACTTGACCAAGTTGCCCATTCAAGACAAGACCATTGACGGCATCTTGGACATCTTTTCCCCAGCCAATTACCAGGAGTTTGCCAGAGTATTGAAAGTTGGTGGGGCTATTCTCAAACTGGTCCCAGGACCCAATCACCTCAAGGAGCTCCGCCATTTAGCCAAAGACCAACTCCGCAAGGAGTCTTATGATAACCAGGATATCGTGGACCATTTCAGGTCTTACGTGGGGCAGGTGGAGCAAGTCTTGGTCAGTCGGACCTTGCCGATTACAGCCGCCCATGCTCAAGTCTTGGCAGACATGACGCCCCTCTTTTTCCAAGTGGACCAGTCCCAGCTTGACCTATCTCAACTATCGGAGGTAACAGTGGAAGGCCAAATTTTAGTGGGGAAGATAGGGAAATCTCCTAAAATTATGATATAATGATAGTTGGGAGGAATCATTATGTCACTTTTGAAAAATATTTGGATGGAAAATGGTTACAATTATGATGACCAGTTGGATGTTATGTATGGCGAGAAAAACGGATATAAGTTCGTTGTGCAGGCAGTCCAAAATCAGTTTACGCTGATGTTTTCTGTTAAGGAGCAGGGAGCAGTGGATAGCGGGATGGCGAAAACCATTAGGCAGGCCTCACCAGCTATCGCTAATGCAGGCTTCAAAAATTACAAACTAACTTGTATGATAAAGCCAGGTTTTACCAAGAAGAAAAAGGCACAGCGAATAGTAGAGGCTATCGAGCAGGTATCAGCACTGTTGGCGCAGTATCATTTTGTTCAATGCTGTGAGGCTACTGGTGAAGAAAATGAAGTTGGCCTGTACATGGTCGGCAATCAGCTTTCTTTTCTTACTCCAGCTAGTTTTAGTCAACGTAGTCAGGAACTAGACCAGTCAGAGCAAATCTTACTTCAAACCAAGGAGAATGTATTGCTCGGGATTGTCGGTGCTTTCTTGGGTTCGTTAATCGGTGTGGCCGCTATTGTCATCATTGGTCAGCTGGGCTATGTCTCTATTTTTTCTGGTATCGTGATGGGGATATGTGTTATCAAGGGCTACGAACTGTTGGCCCGCCGCCTCTCGATGAAGGGGGTCATCCTTTCAGGGATTATCATTTTGATTATGCCTTACATTGCCAATCAATTAGACTGGGCTTTCACGGCTGCTACAGTTTATCAGGTATCGGTTTTTGACACCTTCCCTTATATCAATGACTTATTGGCGGAGGGAATCATTGACAGCACAGTCTACGCGACCAATCTGGTGTTGGTCTATCTGACTACAGTTATTGCCGCTATTGTTGTGATGGTCAATTCTTTCAAAGCGCAGCAAAATCAGTTTACCATTCGCAAACTTTTCTAATACCAAAGTAAGCGAAGGAAGAAGCTAAACTCTTTCACTGAAAAATTTTAGCTAATTTTTGAAAATACAAAAAGGAGTGGGTAAGCCACTCCATAGTTCTGATTGGATTGGGGAAATCATCGACTTAAGATGACTTCCCCAATCTTTTTGTATGTCTCCTTCAGCAATACACTGTAGAGGTATTAGTTGTCAAATTCTGCCTTGCTTTTCACATCGCCGTATTCTTCAGCGACTTCCTTGCTGAGAATATCTGCGTAACTAGCCAGTGGGATGTCCTGACCGTATTTTTTACGGAGGGCAGTGGTGACCAAGCGGTAGGCTAGGTTGGCATTGCGGGACAAGAGGGGACCATGGAAATAGCTTCCAAAGGTGTTTTTATAGTGCAGGCCTTCGCCGCCGTCTTCCTTGTTGTTGCCATTTCCATAGATGACCTTGCCCAGTGGTTTTTGGTTGTCAGCTAGAAAGGTACGGCCTTGGTGGTTTTCAAATCCATAATAAGTTTCATTAAATTCATCATTGTGAATCTTGATGTCACCGATGTAGCGGTTATTGGTCTGATTGAGGGTGTAGTGTCCTAAAATACCTAAAGCTTCAATCCTGCGACCGCCAGCTTCGATGTAGTATTGACCGAGCAATTGGAAGCCACCGCAGATAGCCAGCAGGACACCGTCGTTTTCGATGAAGTCTGCTAGGCTGTCTTTTTTAGTTGGTAAATCTTTTGCAAGAATAGATTGTTCATAGTCCTGCCCGCCACCGAAAAAGGCGATGTCGTAGAAGTCTTTGTCAAAATTATCCATCAGTGAAACGATGTCAACCTGAACACGGGCACCGAGTTTTTCAGCCACATACTTGAGCATAAGAATGTTGCCATTGTCACCGTAGGTATTCATCAAATCACCGTAGAGGTGGGCAATGTGGAGATCGTAGGCATAGTCTTTTTCAGGACTTTTCAAGGATGTATAGACCATTATTTCATCTCCTTTCCAACCGCTTGGCGTTGTGCCAGTAGGTCACGGAATTCTAGCATGGCTGTATAGGTCGCTAGGATATAAGCGTGCTGACTGCTGGACTGCTCAATCAAAGTCAGGATGTCTTCCAGTTTCGGTGTTTCAGTAATCTGGTCCTCTGGATAGCCAGTCACACGGAGGCGACGGGCGATTTCAGACGAGCGGACACCACCTGCAAAGACTTGTGGAATGTCCATTTGAGTGATTTGTTCAAAGTCAGCGTCCCAAATCCAGCTGGTATCAATTCCGTCAGCGTAGTTGGCATTGAGAAGGACGGATAGGCTAAAATCGTAAGGAGCCAGTTTCATCATTTCAATGGCCTGGGTTGCACCGACAGGGTTTTTAATCAAGACCAATGTACAATCCTTATCACCCAACTTAAAGGTTTCTTGGCGACCGAAGACTGCCTTGGATTTGTCAAATCCTGCCTTGATTTTCTCAGGAGATACGCCGAAAAATTCTGCCACGCTGACAGCTGCCAGGGCATTGTAGATATTGTAAAGCCCACCGATGTTGATTTTGTAATCCTGACCGTCAATGGCAAAGGTAGAAGAAGTATTGGTGATATCTTTCAACTCTGTCAACTTGTAGTCCAGCTCAGGTCGGCTAAAGCCACAGTTGTTACAGATGTAGCTACCCAAGTTAGCGTAGGTGTTGAGCTTGTACTGGATAATCTGGTGGCAATGCGGGCAGAGAACGCCTTCGGTATTGTAATGGGCCAGGCGTGGCTCATGTTCTTCTGTCGCAAAGCCATAATATTTGACAGGATTGATGACGGTCGTTGAGTTGAAGAGCGGGCTGTCACCGTTAGCCAAAATCGTTGCCTGCGGTGCCTTGGCAGCCCCGTCCAAAATCATCTGGTAGGTGGTATAAATCTCACCGTAACGATCCATTTGGTCGCGGAAGATATTGGTAAAGACAATCAGGCTAGGCTTGATAAAGTCGGTCACGCGGGCAAGACTGGCTTCATCAATCTCCAAGACGGCAATTTTCTTACCATTTTTATTTTTCTTGGCAGACAGAAAAGTGGCTGTAATCCCTGTAATCATATTGGCACCGCTGGTGTTGGTTGTAATCTCACCAAAGGCTTCTTGGAGAATGCCAACAGTCAGGGCGGTCGTCAGGGTCTTACCATTGGTTCCGGTCACCACAACGACTTCATAATCCTTAGCCAAACTATCTAAAATATGTTTATCGAATTTGAGGGCAATTTTCCCAGGCAGGGTAGTACCGCGTCCTAATTTTTTTAATATGAACTGGGAACTTTTTCCTGCAAGAATACCCAAAGCTGTATTTAGTTTCATGGGACTATTTTAACACAAAGACTGGGGATTTTCTAGGATGGAGTAGATGGATGATGGATAAAATCTGACAGAAATTTGTAAGATTTTGTTATAAAACTGCAATAGTTTCTCATTATGAAAGGCTGTTTTTATGGTATAATAGTAGCGATATGTTTTTTGAAACCGCTTGGCAGGAGGAGGGGATTCCTCAGGAATGTCTGGATGTTGTTTCATTAATAGGTATGAGTAAATTGTGAGAGCGCGAGGGATGTATGTTAAACCTGAGTCAATTATTTGATACTGGTTACTGGTCTAACTTGATAGCCAGTCCTTGGACAGCTATTCTGCACTTGATTGATATTGTCATTGTAGTTAGTTTGATTTATTATTTTAGTAAAGCCATTGCTGGAACCAAGATTATGATTCTCATTCGTGGAGTCTTCTTCTTCTTGCTAGTCCAAATTGTGGCCAGTCTTCTGGGGCTTCAAACGATTTCCTGGTTGATGAATCAGGTGATTACCTACGGAGTTATAGCGGCGGTAGTTATTTTTGCCCCAGAATTGCGTGCTATTTTGGAGAAATTGGGCCGTACGACCCAAATTTTTTCTACAGCGGTGATCAGTTCTGAAGAACGATTGATTCAGGCTTTTGTCAAATCAGCAGCCTATATGTCCCCTCGTAAGATAGGGGCCTTGGTTGTCATTGAACGTGCGCAAACCTTGCAGGAATATCGTTCAACGGGTATTCCTCTGAATGCGGATATTTCTAGTGAACTGCTGATCAATATCTTCATTCCCAATACCCCTTTGCATGACGGAGCAGTAATCATAAAAGAGGATAAGGTGGCAGTTGCTTGTGCCTATCTTCCCTTGTCAGAGAGTGCAGGAATTTCTAAGGAATTTGGAACCCGTCACAGGGCGGCAATCGGCTTATCTGAGGTATCGGATGCCTTTGTCTTTATTATTTCTGAAGAGACAGGCAGCATTTCCATTGCTCACAATGGTCGGTTTACGCATGATTTGGATATGATAGAGTTTGAGGAAATCCTGAGAACGATATTTGTATCTGAGGACACTCAAAAGCCAGTTTTCTGGAAGCGTTGGGGAGGTGGTTGATATGCAAGATAAATTTAAGACACTGGGGCATTTGGCCCTATCCATCCTTTTAGCGCTTGTTCTCTTTTTCTATGCAACCACGACCAATTATCGGAATTCGGATTCTGCGCAGCAAACAGAGTCAGAAACCTATGTTCACAGTCTGAGCAATGTCCCGATTGAGATTAAATACGATTCTACTCAGTATTTCATCTCAGGCTTCTCATCGACAGTTGTTGTTGAATTGCGCGGTTCCAACCGTGTCCTTCTGCAACGTGAGTCTGATGAAAGCACACGCACTTTTCAGGTTACAGCGGATTTGACTGGTTTGGAGGCTGATGGTACGCAGACTGTCAAACTTCAGTTGGCTAATTTGCCAACAGGGGTGAGTGCAACAATCACTCCTGAAACCATTACGATTAAGATTGGTAAAAAAGTGAGCAAGTCATTCCCAGTCGAAGGGGTTGTCTACAGCAATCAGCTGGCAGAAGGCTATAGCGCTTCTAAGGTATCTGTCAACCTTGATACTGTAAAGGTCACCACTGATGAGGAAACCCTCTCAAAAATTGACCGTATTGAAGCAGTGGCCCTGGATGTCAGCAATCTTTCGGAGAACTACAGCGGCACTGCTAAACTACAGGCTGTCGATAGTAGCGGAAATGTCCTACCAGTCGTGTTGGCACAAACAGAAGCAAATATGCAAATCACTATAACAAAAACAAATTAAGGATAGAGGTAATAGAAAATGGGTAAATATTTCGGTACGGACGGTGTTCGTGGAGAAGCAAACGTTGAATTGACGCCAGAATTGGCTTTTAAATTAGGACGCTTTGGAGGCTATGTCCTCAGCCAGCACGAAACAGAAACACCTCGGGTTTTTGTAGCCCGTGACACACGGATTTCAGGACAGATGTTGGAATCAGCTTTAGTGGCAGGCCTTCTGTCTGCGGGCATCCATGTCTACAAGTTGGGAGTTCTGGCGACGCCAGGTGTGGCCCATCTGGTCAAAATGGAAAAAGCTAGCGCTGGGGTCATGATCTCAGCCAGCCACAATCCAGCTCAGGATAACGGCATCAAGTTCTTCGCTGGTGATGGCTTCAAACTGGATGATGAACTGGAAGCAGAAATTGAAGCTCTTCTTGACGCAGAAGAGGATACTCTGCCTCGCCCGTCTGCTCAAGGTGTGGGGGATGTTGTGGACTATCCAGAAGGCTTGAGAAAGTACCAGCAGTTCCTGATTTCGACCGGTCTTGATTTGGAAGGGTTGAAGGTTGCACTGGATACAGCCAATGGAGCAGCGGCGACTTCTGCTCGTCAGGTCTTCGTTGACTTGGGGGCTGATTTGACCGTCATGGCTGAGCAGCCAGATGGCCTCAATATCAATGAGGGCGTTGGCTCCACCCATCCTGAGAAATTGCAGGAATTGGTCAAGGAAACCGGCAGCCAAATTGGTTTGGCCTTTGATGGTGACAGCGACCGCCTTATTGCAGTCGATGAAAATGGTGATTTGGTAGATGGCGACCGCATCATGTACATCATTGGGAAATACTTGTCTGACAAGGGGCTCTTGGCACAAAACACCATCGTGACAACGGTCATGTCCAACCTTGGCTTCCACAAGGCCTTGGACCGCGAGGGCATTGAAAAAGCTGTGACCGCAGTTGGTGACCGCTATGTGGTGGAAGAAATGCGCAAGTCAGGCTTTAACCTTGGTGGTGAACAGTCAGGGCATGTTATCCTCATGGACTACAATACCACAGGTGACGGCCAGTTGACCGCTGTCCAATTGACCAAGATTATGAAAGAAACTGGCAAGAAATTGTCAGAATTGGCAGCTGAAGTGACCATTTACCCACAAAAATTGGTGAACATCCGCGTTGAAAACGCCATGAAGGATAAGGCCATGGAAGTTCCAGCTATTGCAGCCATCATCGAAAAGATGGAAACAGAAATGGCAGGAAACGGCCGTATTCTGGTTCGCCCAAGTGGTACCGAGCCGCTCTTGCGTGTCATGGCAGAAGCGCCAACAGATGCAGAGGTAGACTACTATGTGGACACCATCGCGGATGTGGTCCGTGCGGAAATCGGGAGTTAGACAGAAATCAGTAACTCCTAGAGTTTGATTTCGTTGTCTAACCCCCGCAAGGTTGAGTAGGTCTTCACAGCTGATAGGCGAAGAAATTCCACTCAAGACTGCGAAATTACAAAGTAAAAACTGGAGTTTGTAGCTCCAGTTCTTTGATGTTGTGAGGAAATTATGAGTATTTTAGAAGTTAAAAATTTGAGCCATGGCTTTGGTGACCGGGCTATTTTTGAAAATGTGTCCTTCCGCCTGCTCAAGGGTGAGCACATCGGCCTTGTTGGTGCCAACGGTGAAGGGAAATCCACCTTCATGTCTATTGTGACGGGCCAGTTGCAGCCTGATGAGGGCAAGGTAGAGTGGTCACGATATGTAACTGCAGGTTACTTGGACCAGCATGCCAAACTGGAAAAGGGTCAGTCTGTCCGTGATGTCCTGCGGACTGCCTTTGATGAACTCTTTAAGACGGAAAGCCGTATCAATGACATTTACATGTCTATGGCAGAAGAAGGGGCCGATATGGATGCCCTTATGGAAGAGGTTGGGGAACTCCAAGACCGCTTGGAAAGCCGTGATTTTTATACCCTTGATGCCAAGATTGACGAGGTGGCGAGGGCTCTGGGTGTCATGGACTATGGCATGGACAAGGATGTAACCGAGCTATCTGGTGGTCAACGGACCAAGATTCTCTTGGCCAAGCTCCTTTTGGAAAAGCCAGATATCCTGCTCCTTGACGAGCCGACCAACTACCTGGATGCGGAGCATATCGACTGGCTCAAGCGTTACTTGCAAAATTATGAGAATGCCTTTGTCTTGATTTCTCACGATATTCCTTTCCTGAATGACGTGATTAACATTGTCTATCATGTGGAAAACCAGCTTTTGACCCGTTATTCTGGCAATTATTACCAGTTCCAAGAAGTGCATGCCATGAAGCGGGCCCAGTTGGAAGCAGCCTATGAGCGTCAGCAAAAGGAAATTGCCGACTTGCAGGATTTCGTCAACCGCAACAAGGCCCGTGTCGCCACTCGGAATATGGCCATGTCCCGTCAGAAGAAATTGGACAAGATGGAAATCATCGAGCTTCAGGCTGAAAAACCAAAGCCTTCCTTTGATTTCAAAATGGCACGGACTCCGAGCCGCTTTATCTTTCAGGCTAGTGATTTGGAAATTGGCTATGACCGTGTCTTGACCCGCAAACCGCTCAATCTCACTTTTGAGCGCAATCAGAAGATTGCCATCGTCGGTGCCAACGGTATCGGAAAATCCACCCTTCTCAAGAGCCTGCTGGGCCTTATCCCACCGCTGGGTGGCTCGGTGGAGCGGGGTGAATATCTGGAGCTGGGCTATTTCGAGCAGGAAGTCGCAGGCGGCAACCGTCAGACACCGCTTGAAGCAGTCTGGGATGCCTTTCCAGCTCTCAACCAAGCAGAAGTGCGCGCAGCCCTAGCACGCTGTGGTCTGACTTCCAAGCATATCGAAAGCCAGATCCAAGTTCTTTCGGGTGGTGAGCAGGCCAAGGTTCGTTTTTGTTTGCTGATGAACCGTGAAAATAATGTCCTAGTTCTTGACGAGCCGACCAACCACCTAGATGTGGATGCCAAGGACAAACTCAAACGGGCCCTCCAAGCCTACAAGGGCTCCATCCTCATGGTCTGCCACGAGCCAGACTTCTATGAGGGTTGGGTAGATGATATTTGGGATTTTAATGAACTGACTTAGGGAAATAAGCTATCGCAAGGTGGCTTTTTCTTCTCACTTGTGTCATAATAGAATCAGCATAGTAAAGGAGGTAAATAAAATGAAGAAATTAGAACGAGGTCAGACTGGCTAGACCTCAGACAGAGGAAAGAAAATGACCAATTATGTAAACTACAATCAGGAACGCTGGAATCGGGTTTCAGGTAGGCAGGGCAATAGCTATACGATTCCTATCAGTCATGAGGAGTTTGTGGCTGCCAAGAATAGCCCCCTTCAAGTATCCTTGACAGTTGGAAAGGCAGTTCCGCTGGACTGGTTTGAAAAAGCTCTGGGGAAGAAATTGCTAGGGCTGGCTTGTGGCGGCGGTCAGCAAGGGCCCATCTTTGCGGCCCACGGTTATGAAACGACCATTATGGACTTTTCCGAGGAACAGTTGGCAAAGGATAGGCTGGTTGCGGAGCGGGAAAACTTGGACTTAGAAACAGTACAAGCGGATATGACACAGGCCTTTCCCTTTGAGGATGAGACCTTTGACATTATTTTTTGCCCTGTGTCAAATGTCTACATCGAAGATTTGACCAATATGTGGCAGGAATCCTATCGGGTTTTGAAAAAAGGTGGGCTTCTCATGGTCGGCTATATGAATCCATGGATTTATGTATTTGACGGTGACGATGTTTGGGACCATCCAGACAAAGCCCTGACTCCCAAATATCCTCTGCCCTTCAATTCGCGCCAGCTGGAAGAAGCAGGAGAAATCACCATCAATCCCGAATTTGGCTATGAATTTAGTCATACCCTAGAGGAACAAATTGCTGGTCAATTAAAGGCAGGTTTTGCCATGATTGATTTTTATGAATCAAAAGATCAGAGAAATCGGCTCAGTCAGTTTGGCAGTGATTATCTGGCCAATTTATCCATCAAATTGTAGAAACAAGCTACCGAAAGCTGGCTTTTTCTCATTCTGTTGCTCTTGTATTTTCTAAAAATTATAATGTTTCTAAAAAAGCTTGACTTGTATTTTAAAAAGAGTATAATTATAATTATTCTAAATAAAGTTTAGAATAATTATAATTTAGAGGTAAAATACTATGACAACAAAAGACTACGGCAAAGCGCCATTTGTAACCAATATTGAAACAGCAACACTTGAAAACACCAACTACCGCACAGCCCTTTGGACAGGGGAGCTCTTGCAAGTAACCCTCATGTCCATCCCAGTTGGTGGTGATATTGGTGCCGAAGTCCATAATGAAAATGACCAGTTCCTCCGTATTGAGCAAGGCCATGGCCGTGTCATCATGGGTGAGTCAGCTGACAAGATTACCTTGGATACAGAGGTTGGACCAGAAGATGCTATCTTGATTCCAAACGGTACCTACCATAATGTTATCAACATCGGCCAAGAAGACCTTAAAATCTACTCTATCTATGGCCCTGCCCACCACGCTTACGGAACAGTTCATGAAACCCAAGCCATTGCTATCGCTGCGGAAGAAGCAGAAGAGCATGGACATTAAGATGAACCAAGGCAAATGATCTTTCTTCATGAAAGGTCATTTTTTAGCGGTGAAGTCAGCAAAATTATGATAAAATAGACTTACTTTCATACTGAAAAGGAGAACATATGATAATCAATTTTAGATCAGAAGTTGATAAACGCAAAGACGAATTTATGGCGGATTTGTTTGACCTTTTGGCGATCAATTCCGAGCGGGATGATAGCCTAGCGGATGCCCAGCACCCATTTGGCCCTGGTCCTGTGCGTGCCTTGGATAAATTCCTTGAAATTGCTGAGCGCGACGGCTATCCGACTAAGAACGTTGACAACTACGCAGGTCACTTTGAGTTTGGCGAGGGCGACGAAGTCCTCGGTATCTTCGGTCACTTGGACGTGGTGCCAGCAGGAAGCGGTTGGAACACCGACCCGTACGAGCCGCAAATCATCGACGGCAGGCTCTTTGCCCGCGGGTCCTCTGACGACAAGGGACCGACCATGGCTTGCTACTACGGCTTGAAAATCATCAAGGAGTTGGGCCTTCCGACCTCTAAAAAAGTCCGCTTCATCGTTGGTACCGACGAAGAGTCAGGCTGGGCTGACATGGATTACTACTTCGAGCACGTCGGCCTTCCCTTGCCAGACTTCGGATTTTCTCCAGATGCCGAGTTCCCGATTATCAACGGCGAAAAGGGCAATATCACAGCTTATCTTCATTTTGCGGGGGAAAATAGCGGAGCTGCTAAACTGCATTCCTTAGCAGGCGGTTTGCGTGAGAACATGGTACCTGAGTCTGCGACAGCTATTATTTCCGGCGACCTAGCAGACCTAGACAGCAAGTTGGCAGCATTCACAGCCACTTACGGCCTAAAAGCTGACGCGGAAACCCTTGAAAACGGACAGGTACAAGTGACCGTCATCGGAAAATCAGCCCACGGTTCAACCCCAGAAGAAGGTGTCAACGGTGCAACTTACTTGGCTAAATTCCTCAGCCAATTTGCCTTTGACGGAGCAGCCAAAGCCTACCTAGACTTGGCTGGACAAGTGCTTCTTGAAGACCACGATGCCAAAAAACTCGGCGTAGCCATTTACGATGAGCAAATGGGGGCCCTCTCTATGAACGCAGGTGTCTTCAAGTTTGACGAAACGTCATCTGACAACACCATTGCTCTCAATTTCCGCTATCCAAAAAACACCTCTCCTGAAGCTATCAAGGCTGGTTTGGAAAAACTGGGTGTAGAAGCTGTTAGCCTGTCTGAGCATGGACACACTCCGCACTATTGCCCAATCGATGACCCAATGGTCGCAACCCTCTTGTCTGTTTATGAAAAGCATACAGGACTAAAAGGTCACGAGCAAGTCATCGGTGGTGGTACATTCGGCCGCTTGCTCAAACGTGGCGTCGCCTACGGAGCTATGTTCCCAGGTGATGTCAACACCATGCACCAAGCCAACGAATTTATCGAAGTAGAGCAACTCTACCGTGCCGCGGCTATTTACGCAGAAGCCATTTATGAATTGATTAAATAAAAACAGGGTCAGGATGAATTGTCCTGACCTTAGTTTCTATAAAAAATACTTAGACACGCAGGTTTTTGTGGTATAATGATAGCAAGGAGGTGTTCCTATGAAACAGCGCATGATGTGGCTCTTGGGAATGGTTCTATTGTTCTTGAGCCTTGTTTCATCAGCAGTGCCAGTTCAAGCCAATGTTCCTGAAAGACCTATTGATTCAACGGTGGTTGATGAAACCTATCACCTAAGTCAGGATACGATTGCAACCATTAACGCGGAGAACCAAGCCTGGCAGGCAACTCCAGAACAGTTACAGGTTGGTGTCTATGTGACCAATTCCCTCTCTCAAGATATTGAGTCTCTCGCCAACGCTACCTTTCGTAAGTGGCAAGTAGGCTTTGCTGGAACGGATAACGGCATTCTCCTTGTCATCGCCGTAGAAGATAGAGAGTTTCGGATTGAAACGTCGGACAAGGCCTCGACCATTTTGACCGACGTAGAGGCCAAACGCATTTTGGAATCCTCACGCACCTTCTTCCGAGAAGAGGATTATAATAGTGGTGTTCTTTATATTGTGGATGCCATTGGAGATGAATTTTATGGCACTGATCGGGCTCAGGCTCGCTTGGATCAGTTTGAAGAAGCAACCAGTGAAATCGAAGGTGGTGATTACCTGATTCTAGCGATTATTGTTGTCGCTATCTTGCTGTTTGGCGGTAGGGGAAAAGGCGGTCGTGGTGGACCAGGTGCCTTGTTATGGCTTGCTTCTGGTGGCAGTAGCTCAAGCTCGTCCTCTCGTTCCTTCGGTGGCGGAGGAAGCGGTGGCTGGTCTGGTGGCGGCGGAGGAGGCGGTGGTGCCTCATCTGGTTGGTAACCCTGACGATAGCAGATGTATGGAAAGGAAATATCATGAATAAAAAAATACTCTTTATTGTACTCCCTATAGTAGCCCTCATTTTTCTGGGGCTGGGAGCTATTGGCCAATACAACGGTCTTGTTGACAGCTATGCTGAGGTTGAAAATGCTCAAGCTAACGTGGACACCCAACTACAACGCCGATACGATTTGATTCCCAATGTAGTGGCTTCCGTTAAGGGAATTATGGCCCACGAAGAAGAAGTTTTTACAGCGATTGCGGACGCGCGTGCTCAGATTGGTTCTAGCCAGCAAGGTTCTGCTGAATACCAAGAAGGTCAAACCGCTTTAGATTCAGCTGTATCGCGTCTGTTGGTTTTGACAGAAAACTATCCTCAGCTAAATTCCAATCAGCAGGTATCTGATTTGATTACGGAACTGGAGGGAACTGAAAACCGTATTATGGTGGCGCGTAAGGACTACAACACAGTCGCAACAGCCTACAATAAAAAAATCAAGCGATTCCCAACCAATATCTATGCCAATTTATTTGGTTATGAAAAAGTTGAACTATTCCAAGCAACAACAGAAGCCAGCACAACCGTTCCAAGTGTTGACTTGAATGATGAAGAATAAAGAAAAGGGAGTGAGAGACCGGAAGAAAGGGTCTCGCTCCCTTTTATGATTGAAAATGTATCAGGTTGCAATTTCTGAAACCTGTTTTTTATTGGTCTTGAATCCATATTCCGCTGATATACTCAGAGGACAGTATGGTTTGGCTGAGAGTTTCAGCAGTTTTCCAGTTATAAATCAGCAACTGGTCACCATAGATAATCAGCAAGGTTTCTTCATCTAGGAATCGAACATCAGAAATACTGTAGTAATAGGATGAAAGCACTGGATGAGCGAAGAAGGCCTGATTTCCAGTAGCTAAATCTAGGACTGTTAGACGGATTTCCTTTTCTTCCCCGCTGTCGTGTTCAATCAGAAGGTAGCGGTCAGAGTAGGCTGCATGGATGGTGATGGGACTTGGTTTTGTTAAGGCCAGCTCATCCCATTTTTTATCTTGAATATCATAGGTCAGTAAGTCATAGGACGGTTGTTCCTCATCGGCAGAAGGAGCGTAGGTTCTTACTGGTAGGTAGATAACACCATCTACCAATTTCCCAGATGAAGTAATAGCAGAGTTGTCATAAGGAATTTTTTCTTGTACTGCTAACTGGTCCTTATCTAGCACATAGAGCATATTTTTCCGCGTTTTGTCAGGCTGTCCGATGGTGTATTCAAAACCATTGATAAACAGCGGCTCATCATCGCTGGTGATAAGAGCTGGTTCGATTAGAAAATTCTCTGGCAATGTTGCCTGTTTGACTTGTTTAGCCTTGCTGTCAAAGGCAGTTATGCCACGGAAAGAAGTCGCCGTATAGAGGAAATGTGAATCAGCCCCTGTTATGTAAGAATAATATTTGCTGGGTTGGCGTGTAATCTTGCCTGTTTCAAAATCAATAGATACAATATTTTCACCCAGGCTCTTGATTCCATCGTTTGAATAGACTAGGTAGCGATTGTGGAGAATATGGTTTTCTCCCATACCAAAGTACTGGTCACTTTCCATTTTCTGGGTTGCCAGCAATTCAGGTTTTCCATTGTCCAACTGAAAAGCCTCAACTTTATCAGGATAGAGGATGTAAAAACTAGCTTCTTGATGTAATTCTAGTTTTCCATGGGAGTAAGACAGGAATTTCCAGGTCAAAAATCCGACAACTAGGGTAAAGATGGTTAGAAATGCAATTAAAAACTTTTTCATAGTTACACACCTCCTAACATAGTTAGTATACTATATTTTTAGGATAAAAACAAATATTTATGTGTTTTTACTGGACTAAATAAGCTGGTTCTTCCTTTCAAAATTCTCTAGTCCTCCAAAACTGTGCTATAATGGTTCTATGCAAAAACGACCGACATCTGCCTATATCCACATTCCCTTTTGCACCCAGATTTGTTACTACTGTGACTTTTCCAAGGTCTTTATCAAGAATCAGCCTGTTGACGACTATTTGGCCGCCCTCATAGAAGAGGTCAAATTTTATGATTTGCCAGCCCTCCGAACACTTTATATCGGAGGCGGGACACCGTCGGCTCTCTCGGCAGACCAGCTGGACTATCTCCTGACCAATCTGGAGGACCTATTGGACTTGTCTCAGCTGGAAGAATTTACGATTGAGGCCAATCCAGGTGATTTGACAGCAGACAAGATTGCAGTTCTGAACAAATCCAAGTGCAATCGGGTGTCGCTGGGCGTTCAAACCTTTGACGACCGTATGTTGAAAAAAATCGGTCGCAGCCATAACCAAGCCCAGATTTATGAGACTATCGCTGCTCTCAAAGAAGCGGGTTTCCATAACATTTCCATCGATCTCATCTATGCCCTGCCTGGTCAGACCATGGAGCAGGTGGTGGACAATGTCGCCAGGGCCTTGGAGCTGGACATCCCCCACATGAGCCTTTACAGCTTGATTTTGGAAAACCACACGGTCTTCATGAACCGCCAACGCCGCGGTAACCTGCATCTGCCCAACGAAGATGTGGAGTCCGATATGTTCGACTACATTCTGCAAGAGCTGGAGAAAAACGGCTTTGAGCACTACGAAATTTCCAATTTCACCAAGCCAGGCTTTGAAAGCCGCCACAACCTCATGTACTGGGACAACTCGGAGTACTATGGGCTAGGAGCTGGAGCATCTGGCTACATCAACGGTATGCGCTACCGCAACCGCGGCCCCATCCAGCACTACCTCAAGTCTATCCGCGAAAAAGGCCATTCCCGTCTGCACGAAGAATTCCTCAGCCAGGCCGAGCAAATGGAAGAAGAGATGTTTTTAGGCTTACGGAAAAAAACTGGCGTGTCCATTGAGCGATTCGAGGAAAAATTTGGTCTATCCTTTCAAGCCCAGTATGGCCAGGTCGTCACTGATTTGGTAGCAGAAGGGCTCTTGCAAGTCGAGGGGGATAGAATTCGTATGACCAAGCAAGGTCTTTTCCTAGGTGATACCGTTGCGGAGCGGTTTATCCTAACAGATTAGAAAGAAAGTGAACTTATGGGACTGATTTACCAAGAAAATTTTAGGATTCCCTTTGATATGTGTGATGTCAAGCAGGAAATCAAGCTACCTCCTTTTATTTCTCACTGCTTGGCCCTGTCAGGGCGTCAGTCGGAGGAACTGGGGCGAAGCGATTTGTTTGTCTACCAAGAATATGGCCTGATTTGGGTGGTGACGGACTATGAGTTGACCATCAACCGTTTGCCTAAATATAATGAGGCAGTGGTCATCAAGACAGAAGCGGTTGCCTATAACAAGTTTTTCTGCCATCGGATGTTTTACATTTATGATGAAGCTGGCAATCTCTTGCTGGATATTCTCTGTTATTTTGTCTTGATTGACTTTGACAGTCGCAAGGTTGTTCCTGTTCCAGAAGAGCTGATTGCTCCCTATCAATCTGAGCAGGTGAAAAAACTGCCTCGTGCGCCTAAATATCAGGATTTAGAAAATCCATTGAGCCAAGAATTTTCAGTCGGTTATTTCGATTTGGATATGAATGGTCATGTCAATAATGGCAAGTATCTGGAATGGATGTACAAAACTCTGAAACATGATTTTCTGCTCTGCCATTGCCCCCGAAAAATCCAACTCAAGTACATTAAGGAAGTCGCTTCTGAGAGTTGGGTGAGTTCGCGTCTGGTTCAAGAGGGATTGATGAGTCGGCACGAGATTGTGGTGGATGGGCAAATTCATGCCCAAGCTGTGATTGAGTGGAGGGAAGACCGTGTCGGAGGATAAGTGGTTAGAATGGGCTGTCCGCCTGCAGGCCTTGGCTCAGACTGGTTTGGCCTATGGAAAAGATGTCTATGACATCGAACGATTTGAAGAAATTCGGCAGATTGCTGCGGAGATGTTGGTGGAGCCTTCTGGTCAGCCCTTGGAAGTGGTAGAAGAGCTGTTTTGTAAGGAATCGGGCTACCAGACACCGAAGCTTGATACCCGCGCAGCCATTTTCCAAGAGGATAAAATCCTGCTGGTCCAGGAAAATGATGGGCTTTGGTCCCTGCCTGGTGGTTGGTGCGATGTGGACCAGTCTGTCAAGGACAATGTTATCAAGGAAGTCAAGGAAGAGGCTGGTCTGGATGTGGAAGCCCTGCGTGTGGTGGCGATTTTGGACAAGCACAAGAACAATCCTGGGCGGTCAGCCAATCGTGTGACCAAGGTATTTGTGCTCTGTCGCTCGCTTGGTGGAGGTTTTCAGCCGAATTCCGAGACAGTGGCCTCTGGTTACTTTAGCTTGGATGATTTGCCTCCGCTTTCTCTGGGGAAAAATACACCAGAGCAGTTGGCGCTTTGTTTGGAAGCCAGTCGCTCGGAGCACTGGGAAACCAAGTTTGATTAAGGAGATGTTATGACATATCAAGGTTATTTGATTGATTTAGATGGGACCATCTATCAGGGGACAAATCGTATTCCTGCTGGTGAGCGTTTTGTTCAGGAATTGCAGCGCCGTCAGATTCCCTATCTATTCGTGACCAATAATACTACCCGTCAACCAGAAACTATTCAGGCCATGTTGGCGGAGAAATTTGCTATTGAGACCCCAGTGGAAACCATCTACACCGCCAGTCTGGCCACTGTCGATTATATGAATGACCTTGGCAAGGAAAAGACGGTCTATGTTATTGGAGAAGATGGTCTCAAATCTGCCATTTTTGCGGCAGGTTATGTAGAAAACACGGAAAATCCTGCCTATGTAGTGGTGGGCTTGGACACAGACTTGACCTATGAGAAAATGGTCGTCGCAACTTTAGCCATCCAACAAGGGGCGACCTTTATCGGTACCAATCCCGATCTCAACATTCCAACGGAGCGGGGGCATTTGCCTGGCGCTGGCTCTCTTATTGCCATGTTAGAGGCCGCTACTCGTGTCAAGCCTATCTTTATTGGAAAACCAGAGGCAATCATCATGGACAAGGCCTTGGAGATTTTGGGGACCGAACGCAGCCAGACACTGATGGTGGGAGATAATTACCTGACCGATATTCGGGCAGGGATTGACAATGGCTTTCCGACCCTGCTGGTCTTGACTGGTTTTACCAAACCAGAAGAAGTGGGCAGTCTTCCGATTGCGCCGACCCATGTACTCGCAAGTCTGGATGAATGGAGTTTTGATGAAAACGAAAATACAAACCATTAGTACAGTCCTGCTGCTGATTTCTGGAGCCATTTTGGCTACTATCTATCTAGCTTGGTGGCTCTATCCCTTGGAAATCACCTATCTGAGACTGGAGAAGGTGGTGTATATGAAGGCGGCAGATATTTCTTATAATTTTACTATTTTGCTCAATTATTTGACGAATCCTTTTCAGCAGGTGTTAGATATGCCTAATTTTTCGTCTTCTGTTGATGGGCTAAAGCATTTTAGGGATGTAAAATATCTGTTTCACCTTGTTCAGCTTATTTTTGTGGTCAGTCTGCCAGGTGCAGTCCTCTTTTATAAAAATGTCCTGAGAAAGGGCTACGGGGTCCTGTATAGGAAAGTCTTTATCTGGTTAGTGCTGACACCAGCCATCATTGGCTTAATCGGTCTTGTTATCGGCTTTGATCGGTTCTTTGTCCTCTTTCACCATGTCCTGTTCCCAGGCGATTCGACTTGGCTCTTTGATCCTGCTAAGGACCCTGTGATTTATATCCTGCCACAGGAATTTTTCCTGCATTGCTTTGTATTCTTCTTTGTTTTTTACGAACTTGTCAGTCTAAGTCTTTTATTTATCATCCAGAAAGGGCAACCGCGCAGAACATAATAGTACATTCTCAAGCTAATCTCCATCGGTCATTTAAATGGAAATTCGTCTCAGAGTCACGTCTACTGGTTTTTATCTAGCATGATTTCAAGAGATTTTCATCCTGATTTCTCCGAAAAAAGCGTACCCCCAACTACCTGTTCTGAAAGCATTTCAGATTACATTCTACTTTGGAAGGTGAAGTAGAAGGTGCTTTGAGAAGTTACCCAGAAAACAATTTTAAAAATGGAGAAGGTACTTATTGACAAAGCTGGTAATAAGTAGTACAATGGTTAGGACTTTGAAATTGAGGGGAGTGAAAATAATGTCAAAAACAGTAGTACGCAAGAACGAATCACTTGATGATGCTCTTCGTCGTTTCAAACGTGCGGTTACTAAAGCTGGTACTCTTCAAGAAACACGCAAACGCGAATTCTACGAAAAACCATCTGTAAAACGTAAACGTAAATCAGAAGCAGCTCGCAAGCGTAAAAAATTCTAATTGAATTTGAAAACGGCCCTAGGGCTGTTTTTTTATTTACAATTTCCCCTTTCTAACTTATAATAGTAGGTGTAGAAATTAAAAAGGAGAATGCTATGAGTATCTTAGTTACTGGAGGTGCAGGTTATATCGGTAGCCACACCGTTGTTGAACTGCTGAAGTTGGGTAAGGAAGTTGTGATTGTGGACAATTTATCAAACTCTAGTTCCTTGGTTGTGGATCGTATCGAAGCGATTACAGGCAAACGCCCGACTTTCTATGAGTTGGATGTGGCAGACAAGACTGGTCTACGTGCTATATTTGAAAAAGAAACGATTGATTCAGCCATCCATTTTGCAGGCTACAAGGCTGTTGGTGAATCGGTTGAGAAGCCAATCATGTATTATGAAAACAATATTATGTCCACCCTTGCTTTGGTGGAAGTGATGGCTGAATTTGGCGTTAAGAAGATTGTTTTCTCCTCAAGCGCTACTGTCTATGGCCTCAACAATCCTTCGCCATTGGTTGAAACCATGCCAACCAGTGCAACCAATCCTTATGGCTATACCAAGGTTATGCTGGAGCAGATTCTGCGTGATGTGGAAGTTGCTGACAAGGAATGGAGTGTTGCCCTGCTCCGATATTTCAATCCAATCGGAGCCCATGAATCTGGTCTAATCGGAGAGGATCCAGCAGGGATTCCCAATAATCTCATGCCATTTATTGCCCAAGTAGCAGTAGGGAAACGGGCAGAGCTCAGTGTCTTTGGAAATGACTACGATACAGTTGATGGAACAGGTGTCCGTGACTATATCCACGTTATTGACTTGGCTTTGGGGCATATCAAGGCTCTGGAGAAAATTTCATCTGCAGCAGGTGTTCACACCTACAATTTAGGTTCAGGTCAAGGAACCAGCGTTTTGGAGCTGGTTCAAGCCTTTGAAAAGGTAAATGGGGTACCAGTTCCATACAAGATTGTGGAACGTAGGCCAGGTGATGTAGCGACTTGCTACGCCAATGCAGACAAGGCTCTAGCAGAACTCAATTGGAAGACTGAGAAAACCATTGAGGACATGTGCCGAGATACTTGGAATTGGCAATCAAAAAATCCAAATGGTTATCGATTATAAAATCCGAATGTATACTCAATGAATATCAAAATCCGACTAGCTCCAAAGGTTTGGGGAACCTTTGGAGGTTGGAGATATAACTTGCAAAGCAAGTCACTTCTGTAGAGTACGGCAAGTCGAAAGTGACGATGTATCAAAGATAATTCAAATGATTATAGTTGAACATAAAAAGAGTGAGGTAGTACCGAGAATTGATATTCTGGCTCTCCTCACTCTTCTTGTTTACTAGCTATACTCTTTCAAGCATTAGCGACACCATAGATGTTAACAGGATTGGGCAAATCTCAGTTCAGTATCGGGTTGATTTCCATGTATTTTGGTGGTTAGTAGGCTCCTTTTTATCCCCGTTCCAAAGGTTGCTTGTCCTTATCCAGCGTAAAGCCCTCGCCGAGTACCTCATGGGCATCTGTGATGGTGATAAATGCGTGTGGGTCAATGCGACGAATCAGTTCCTTCATCTCCTGAAGCTGGCTCTTGTAGATGACCGAATAGACAATATGAATGTCTTTCTTAGTATAAAATCCTTGGGCTTTGATAAAGGTAATCCCTCGCTCGATTTCGAGGTCAATGGCCTGCGCCAACTCCTCAGATTTTTGCGAAACAATCATGACACCCTTGCTGCCATAGCCCCCCTCGGTTACAAAATCAATAACCTTTGAGGCGATGGTCACCATGAGCAGGGTATATAGAACGGTCCGAAGGTTTTGGGAAACGACAACGGTCAGGAATAAGACCAAGAAATCCACTGCTAAAATAATCTGACCGATTGAATAGTGGGTATATTTGTGACCAATTCGCGCAACAATATCACTACCACCAGTTGTTCCACCAGCCTTAAAAATAATTCCCAAACCCAGCCCGATTAAGATACCACTCAGCATACTAACAATCATGAGATCGCCATTGATGTCCAGGGTCAATGGTATTTTTTCAAATACCATCAGCCAGACTGTAACACCAAAGGTTCCAATCAAGCTATAGATGAGCATACGTCTGCCCAGCAATTTCCAGCCAATAATAAAAAGCGGGATATTCAGGAGGATGTTCATCAGCCAGGGTTGAATACGGAAAAGATAGTAGATAATCAGGTTAATTCCAGTCACCCCACCCTCGTAGAGATGGTTGGGCATGACCAAATAATTGAGGCTGAAAGCAAATAAGCCAGCCCCTAGAAGAATTAAGGCAATATTTTTCAGACGCAACATAGCAACTCCTTTGTCTATATATACACTATTTTAAGGTATTTGCTTGTGAAATACAAGTCAATTTTCAAGTGCTTTTTTGACTAGATTCTGGTAGAATAAGAAAGACTATGGAAGAACGAGGCACAGATTGAATGACAAAAAAAGGGATATTTATTACATTTGAAGGACCAGATGGGGCAGGCAAGACAACTGCTTTGCAGGAACTGTTACCAGCCCTGAAACAATTAGGACCAGAGATTGTAACCACTAGGGAGCCTGGTGGGGTTGCTATAGCGGAAGAAATCCGCAACATTATCCTCGAACCAGCAAACACAGCCATGGATGACAAGACGGAATTGTTGCTCTTTATAGCAGCCAGACGTCAGCACTTGAAGGAGAAGATTTTACCTCCGTTGGCTGAGGGGAAGCTGCTCTTAATTGACAGATTTATCGACTCTTCTGTGGCTTATCAGGGCTTTGGTCGTGGTCTGGATGTGGCCGATATTCACTGGCTCAATCAGTATGCGACAGATGGACTAAAGCCAGATTTGACGCTTTATTTTGATATTGATACCGAGGAAGGACTGGCCCGAATTGCCCGCAATGCTGACCGTGATGTCGATCGGCTAGATATGGAAAAAGCAGATATGCATCGCAGGGTCCGCCAAGGGTACCTAGCGATTCTGGAGCAAGAGCCAGAACGTATGGTCAAGATTGATGCCAGTCAACCCTTGGAAGCAGTGGTGGCAGACGCTCTTGCTGTTATTAAAGCTAGATTTTTTGCAGAATGATGAACTATCAAGAATTAAAACAACTACAGCCAGAAATTTCTCAGCGTTTTTGCCATGTTTTGGAGCAGGGACGCTTGGCCCATGCCTATCTCTTTTCAGGAGATTTTGCTAGTTTTGAGATGGCTATCTTTCTCAGTCAGGCCCTCTTTTGCCAAGAAGGAGACGGAGTCTTGCCATGTGGCAACTGTCGGACTTGTAGCTTAATTGAGAGGGGGGAATTTTCAGATGTGACCATTCTGGCCCCTCAGGGCAACTTAATCAAGACAGACACTATCCGTGACCTAGTCAAGAATTTTTCCCAATCAGGTTTCGAGTCAAGCTACCAGGTCTTTATCATTCGCGATGCGGAGAAAATGCACGCAAATGCTGCCAATTCGCTCCTGAAAGTAATCGAGGAGCCCCAAGCCACCATCCATATCTTCTTTTTGACCAAGCAGGAAGAGGCAATCCTTCCGACCATCAAAAGTCGTACACAGATTGTTACTTTTCACAAGAATACTGCTATCCTAGAACGATTGTTGGAAGAACAGGGCTTGCTCAAGACACAAGCTGCTTTGATAGCACAACTAACCTCTAGTATCGAAGAAGCCCAAAAATTAGGGCAAAGCAAACAGTTTCTTGATACGATAGGACAGGCTGGAAAATTTGTGGACTCTCTGGTGACACAGCCAGACAGAGCCTATCTGCAGGTACCTATTTTGGTAGGGCTGGTGGAAGAAAAAGCTGAGCAGGGACGCTTATTTGAACTGCTCACTTTGCTGCTTGCTGACAGGCTGCATGATTCCGCGACTCGTTTAACAATAGATGGCCTCCTAGAAGCCAAACGGATGTGGCAGGCCAATGTCAGCCTACAAAATAGCTTAGAATACCTGACTTTGACAAAGCAATGAAAGGAAGATAATGGATAAGAAAGAAATTTTTGACGCCTTGGATGATTTTTCGCAAGAACTTTTGCTTACCTTAGCAGAAGTCGATGCTATCAAGAAACATTTGCAGGGTGTCATCGATGAGAACACAGCCTTGCGCCTAGAAAATTCCAAGCTAAGAGAACGACTTGAAAAAGAAGACAAGACGGGTCATAAGACTTCTAATTTTGGTAAGGAGAATTTGGAAAATATCTACGAGGATGGTTTCCATATCTGTACTTTCTCTTATGGGCAGCGCAGAGACAATGATGAACCTTGTATGTTCTGTGTTGAGTTATTGAATCGAGACTAAGGATGAAACTACAAAAATCATTTAAAGAGCAGACAGGTTTTGGTAGCCTTTACCTGGTTCCAACCCCTATCGGAAACCTGCAGGACATGACCTTTCGGGCAATAGAAACGCTGAAAGCAGTAGACTTGATTGCCGCAGAAGATACGCGCAATACAGGTCTCTTACTCAAACATTTTGAAATTGAAACCAGACAGACTTCCTTTCATGAACACAATGCACAGGAGAAGCTTCCCAGCCTGATTGCCTTTCTAAAATCAGGGCAATCTTTGGCCCAGGTATCTGATGCAGGCCTTCCGTCCATTTCAGATCCTGGTCATGATTTGGTTCAGGCAGCCATTGAGGAAGGGATTTCGGTCATTTCCCTACCAGGGGCCTCGGCAGGGATTACAGCTCTGATCGCCTCGGGTCTAGCTCCTCAGCCTCATATCTTCTATGGTTTCTTGCCCAGAAAATCGGGGCAGCAAAAAGCCTTTTTTCAGCAGAAGCTTGGCTATCCAGAGACCCAAATCTTCTATGAATCTCCTTATCGGGTCACAGATACATTGGAAAATATGCTAGCGGTCTATGGCGATCGGCAAGTGGCCCTGGTAAGAGAACTGACAAAACTCTACGAGGAATACCGACGCGGAAGGATTTCGCAGGTTTTGGCGCATTTGAAGGACAATCCTCTCAAGGGCGAGTGCCTTATCATTGTTGCGGGAGCAGACAAGGAGGAGGTAGTATCTGCGGACCAAGTTGATTTGAAGGCGGAGGTGGAAGCAGAAATTGCCCAAGGCCTCAAACCAAATCAGGCTATCAAAGAAGTAGCCAAGCGCTACCAACTAAAAAAACAAGAGGTCTACGCTAGGTATCACGGGGAGCGGGTAAGAACTCGACAAGCCGAAGAAGAGTTCCCCTCACTTCCAAAATGACGGGTTTGGGCCTCTATGAAAAGAACTACTTATAATGGACAGTATAAAAAAGTAGTATGCTGTTCCTATAAGGAGGTTCTTTTTCTTTCTGCCAGCCTCTTTTTTGCAAATTTATGCAGAGAGAATGAGAATAGGCTAGACCGTGTGAAGTGCCTGTCAATCAGGGTGTTTTCTTAGCAGCTGTAAGCTGTCAGCTACAATCCTGAAATGAAGTAGGATTTTTTACTCAGCTGTTCGCATTATTCAAGGTCTAGGGCTAGATCGTCTTAGCTCAACAACTGGAAACAAAGACTTGGTAAGTGACTCATTGTCTGTCCCTTGTGTTCTTTCCCGTTCTCAAAATATGAGACGGAATAGGGGTTCAAATATGCCAAAAAACAAACGGAATGACTATAAAACCGAATAATTGTATAAATTTTCCGAAAAATGATGGTGATAAGGCTAGACAGTGTGATATAATAAACTCATTCTTTAAAATTGGAGGGATTTTATGACAATCTACAACTTCTCCGCAGGTCCTGCGGTCTTGCCGAAACCAGTATTAGAACGTGCTCAAGCTGAATTGTTGGACTACAATGGTTCAGGAATGAGTGTGCTGGAGATGTCGCATCGCTCCAAGGACTTTGAGGCGATTATCAAGGGTGCGGAGGCGACATTGCGTGAGCTAATGGCTATTCCTGATAACTACAAGGTACTATTCTTACAAGGTGGTGCGTCGCTTGAATTTACCATGATTCCACTCAACTTTGCCAAGGGTAAAAAAGCTTACTATCTGGCTGGTGGATCTTGGGGTAAAAAAGCCTATACAGAAGCTGTTAAACTGTCTAAGACCATTGCTTTTGAACCGATTTTGCTAGGTTCGACAGAAGACATTACCTATGCTGAACTGCCAACATTTGATAAAAATGCTATTGATCCAACCGCTGCTTATGTGCATTTGACAACCAATAATACCATCGAAGGCACGGCGGTCTACACTATTCCAGATACCAACGGAGTGCCAGTTATTGCTGATATGTCTTCTAATATTTTAGCGGCTCGCTACAATGTCGAAGACTTTGCTATGATTTATGCAGGGGCACAGAAAAATATTGGTCCTGCTGGTGTGACAGTGGTGATTATCCGTGATGATTTTCTCAATGATGAACCAGTTCTTTCAAGCATGTTAGACTATCGTATCCAAGCAGACAACGAGTCACTTTACAATACCCCGCCTGCTTACTCAATCTATATTTCTAAGCTGGTCTTTGAATGGGTCAAGGAAATCGGTGGCGTTGATGAAATGGAAAAAATCAATCGAGAAAAATCTGGTTTGTTGTACGACTATATCGACCAATCTAATTTTTATACAAACCCTGTCCGCAAGAAGGAAGAGCGTTCAGTAGCCAATATTCCATTTGTTTCACCGAGTGAAGAATTGGACGCTAAATTTGTCAAAGAAGCGACAGCAGCAGGATTTAAGAATATCAAGGGCCATCGTTCGGTTGGTGGTATGCGTGCGTCGCTATACAACGCCTTCCCGCGTCAGGGTGTGGTTGAGTTGATTGAGTTTATGAAGCAATTTGCTGCGGAGCATGCTTAATGGAAATCAGGTTAGCACATCCCAATGAAATCGGGACTATCGGGAAAATCTTTCAAGAGGCTCGGACTTTCTTAGCGGCCTCTGGCATTGACCAGTGGCAGGGAGACTATCCTTGTCAGGTGGATGCTTTTGAGGATATTTTGTCTGGAAAGGGCTATGTGGGGCTGATAGATGGTCAGCTTGTAGCCTATGCGGCGGTCCATCGTGGCAGGGAAGAGGCCTATGAAGCGATTTATGATGGCAAGTGGCAGCACAAGAATCCTGTTTATACGACTTTCCATAGGATTGCAGTGTCGTCAGCCTATCGTGGGCAACAGGTGGCTCAAACCTTTTTACAGGGCCTAATCGAGGGGCAAAAGGGGCCAGACTTCCGTTGTGATACGCATGAGCAAAATAAAATCATGCAGCATATCCTGCAAAAACTAGGCTATGTGTATTGTGGCAAGGTGCCGATTGATGGAGAGCGATTGGCTTATCAAAAAATCAAAGGCAAGGGTGAGCGCAGTCTCTATCAGGAAATTAACGAAGAGGATCGCTGGCTCTTGGGAAATCATTAAGAATTGAAGCATAGGAGAGGAATGGGGAAACAGCACTCTTTGTAAAAGATTTGTTCCCCTTTTTAGGTAAAGAGATATGGTATTTAGCGTACGTACATTTAATAATATTAATCAAATTGGACTCAAAGAATTGGGCAATCGTTTCCAAATTGATGGTGAACAGGCCCAGAACCCTGACGCCTTTATCATTCGTTCAGAAAACTTGCATGGTTTTGATTTTCCAGAAAATCTGAAGGCGATTGCTCGGGCAGGTGCAGGGACTAATAATATTCCTATCGAAGAGGCAACTGAGAAGGGTATTGTGGTCTTCAACACTCCTGGTGCCAATGCCAATGCGGTAAAAGAAGCAGTCATTGCTTCCATCTTGCTGTCTGCTCGTGACTACATCAGCGCTACTGCATGGACAAATACCCTTTCAGGCTCTGATGTACCAAAACAGGTAGAAGCTGGGAAAAAACAGTTTGCTGGTACAGAAATTTCAGGCAAGACGCTTGGTGTTATCGGACTGGGTGCTATCGGAGCGCGTATTGCAAATGACGCACGACGCTTGGGGATGAATGTGCTGGGCTATGACCCTTATGTGTCAATAGAGACAGCTTGGAGTATCTCTAGCCACGTGAAACGGGTTGATGATTTGAAAGAAATCTTCACTCAGTCAGACTACATTACCATCCATGTGCCATTGACAGATAAGACACGTGAAATTTTCAATGCAGATACCTTTGCTGTGATGAAAAAAGGTGTGACCCTCATCAACTTTGCTCGTGGGGAATTGGTGAATAATGCCGCATTGTTTGAGGCGATTGAGGCTGGAGTTATCAAGAACTATGTCACAGACTTTGGAACAGAGGAAGTGCTCAATAAGGATCATATTTTAGTCTTCCCGCATGTCGGCGGTTCAACTGAGGAAGCAGAATTGAACTGTGCCATCGCTGCAAGCCAGACCATCCGTCGGTTTATGGAAACTGGTGAGATTATCAACTCAGTCAATTTCCCAAATGTGAAACAGTTCCTAGACGCTCCGTATCGGATTACGCTTATCAATAAGAATGTTCCGAATATCGTAGCGACCATCACGACAGCTGTTTCTGAATTGGGAATCAACATTGACAACATCATCAACAAGTCTAAGGGCGACTACGCCTATACTTTGCTGGATTTAGACGAGTCTGATGCCAATAAAATTGCGGATCTGGTGGCTAAGTTTGAGGCGACTCCTGCTATTACCAAAGTCCGCGTCATCAAACATAAATAATGCTGTATAAGACGATTTATCATAGCCCGCTAGGTCCCATGTCCTTGGTCGCGAGTGACAAGGGCCTGGTTGGTGCTTGGTTTGAAGGACAGAAGTATTTTGAAAAGGGGCTGACAGAGGCAAACTATTTGGATTCCTCGCCAATTTTAGACAAGGCCAGCCAGCTTCTCACGCAGTATTTTTCCGGAAAATGCCCTGACTTCAGTCAGTTGGCTCTGGATATACGAGGGACGGAATTTCAACAGAAGGTCTGGAGGATGTTGCAAACCATTCCCTGCGGCCAAACAGTTACTTACGGCCAAATCGCCCAGGATTTGGGGATTCAATCAGGTCAAGCCATTGGCGGAGCGGTAGGTCGCAACCCTCTTTCAATCATCGTTCCCTGCCACAGGGTCCTGTCAAGTAAGGGAGAATTGACTGGCTATGCGGGTGGACTGGAGAAGAAAATCTGGCTCCTGCAGCATGAAAATCCAGCAGTTGAGGTAAGACAATGATTATATTTTATGAATATCCGAAATGCTCCACTTGTCGAGCAGCCAAGGCAGAACTAAATGGTCTTGGTCTGGAATTTGAAGCAATCGATATTAAGGCAACTCCTCCCAGTGTAGACCAGCTTAAATCTTGGATGGAAGCGACAGGCCTAGAGTTGAAAAAGTATTTCAATACTTCTGGCAATAGTTATCGCGAGCTGGGTTTGAAAGATCGGTTTGCAGAGTTGACTGTTGAAGAGGCTCTGGGTTTGTTAGCAGAGGATGGGATGTTGATAAAGCGTCCCTTGCTCATCAGGGATGGGAAAATCTTACAAATTGGTTATCGCACACCATATAAAAATCTCGGTTTGTAAGCCGAGATTTTTTCGCTTTAAAAAGCATATTCTATAGAAATAGATTCGTGGTGTTGCTTGAGCAGGTAGAGCATGTCAGGCTTATTTTCCAAGAGTTTTTTGACAAGATCATGATCAACATTGTGCAAGTTGATTTTGACACGGATTTTCATCCCCTGTTTGAAAATATGGATTTCAACATTGTCTGCTTCTTCATCTAAGTAATTATCCAAGACACGGTAGATGGATTCGTGGATTTCTGGGACATGTGTGGTACCGTTGGCCAATTCTTTGAACGAGGTCAGGAGAATATTCCAAGGTTCCTTGAAGGAAATAAGGGCCAAGGCAAGGGTCAGGAAAAAATCACCTGTATAGTGGAGAAAGCCCAGCCAGGAATTTTCTGGTACCAGATAGAGTAGAATGACTGCTAGACCGATGGCTGCTGAAATCAATCCGTCAATCAGATTTCCCTTTGCTTCTGCCAGGATAATGGTCGACAGATGATTGATTTTCGAGCTCATGTGGAGATTATAAAAATAGAGGCCCATGCAGACGATAAACGTGGTGATGGTGTATGGGAGGGCAGGCCCGGTGGTCAGTTTATGTCCAATACCATTGACAAAATATGCAAAGGCTGTTGCGCTGGTTTCAATGACTGCAAAGGCGAGGAGGAGCAGGGTTGCTAGGGATTTCATGATAGCATAGAGGGGCTCCAGAAAATAGAGGCCTTGGGGGAAGGTTGCTGTTTTGCGATGGCTATTTTTGGAAATATAGACTGCAGCAATGGAGGAGATAAAGGCAATCAGGGAAAACACACCATCGAGAAGGAGGGCATTTAAATCTGTCATGATGTAAACGATGAGACCAGCTAGTCCGCTCAGGCCATTGACAATAGCAGATACAGATAGGGAACGGCGTTCAATTTTTTTGTGGTACATATTTCCTCCTTATAGTATAGTAATATATATTTATTATACCAGAAATTGAGAACGGTTACAAATCAAGTGAATTATAGCCGAATGAATTAGCTTTCAGACAAGGAACTGAGGCGCAGGCTGTACTAGAGTACGGCAAGTCGAAAGTGACGATGTATCAAAGATAATTCAAATGACTATAAAAAGCAGTGAGAGTGGGCTTACTGCCGACTTCACTGCTTTATATTTTTTTATTATAGGCGTCAGCTTGCCTTGCCTACCTCCAGTTATGCTATGGCTCCCTGCCTAGTAGTAAAAGCAAACGGAGAGGCTTTACGAGGTTGTGTGTCACTTACCTAGTTGATAAGGAAAGGCCTGTTTAGACTTCGATTTCCATGATAATAGGGGTGTGATCTTGACGGCTGCCAGAGTCAATCATTTCTGACTTGGTTACCTTGTCTGCCAGTCGGTCGCTGACCAACCAATAGTCGATTCTCCAGCCTGTGTTGTTGATTTTGCTGGTCTTGCTGCGTTGAGCCCACCAGGTGTAAGCGTCCAATACATCACCATGCAGATGGCGGAAGGTATCGGTAAAGCCTTTGGCGAGTAGGTTGGTGAAGCCTTCACGTTCTTCATCGGTAAAGCCAGGTGATTGGCGGTTTGAGGCTGGATTGGCCAGGTCGATTTCCTTGTGGGCAACGTTGTAATCGCCTGTGGCAAGGACAGGTTTGTGGCTGTCAAGCTGTGATAGGTATTCAGCATATTGAACGTCCCAGATTTGGCGGTCGCTCAGTCTTTTCAATCCATCGCCCGCATTTGGCGTATAGACCTGTGTAACATAGAAGTTGTCAAACTCCAGAGTGATGATGCGCCCTTCAGAATCCATAGTCGTTGGAGCACCAATTTCTGGGAAGGTGATTGTGGGGGTCAGATGATTTTTGTATAGGAAGAGGGTGCCGGCGTAGCCTTTGCGAGCTGGCTCGACGGAGGAGCGCCAGGTGTTGAGGTAGCTAGGGAAATAGGTTTCCAAGATTTCCAAGTGTTTCTTGGTTGGGCCTGCGGCAGATAGTTTGGTTTCCTGAATGGCGATGATGTCTGCGTCTTCAGCAACAAGGCTGTCAATGACAGCGCGAGACAAGAGGGCGCGTGGGGATTCGCCAGTTAAGGCAGCGTTGAGGGAATCAATATTCCAAGAAATGAGTTTCATACGTAAAGTAGTCACCTTTCCAATTCGTTCTTACAGGGACTATTGTATCAAAAATAAGGCCCCTTCGCGAGTTTGGGGTTTTAAAACTATTTAGAAAAATATCGAAATAGTTCTTGACATTTGGGGGAGAAGTGGTAGAATCTATTTAGAAAGTTTTCTAAATAGAAGGAGGTGCTTCTCTTGACCTTTGCCGATACCTTTAAGGCCTTGTCCCATCCTGTGCGGCGGGAGATTCTGAATTTGCTGAAGCATGGCCGTCTGTCTGCGGGCGAAATTGCTGGTCAGTTTGAAATGACTGGGGCCACCATTTCCCACCATCTCAGTATCTTGAAAAAAGCCGATTTGATTACGGAAACAAGGGAAAAAAATTTTATTTACTATGATTTGAACGCCTCTGTATTGGAGGAGATTATGGTCTGGTTTGCAGACCTGCGAGGTAACCATGATGAAAAAAATCAATCTTAAATTACTGTTCCTAACATCCATTTTAACCCTTTTGCCTATCCTTGTAGGGGTTATTCTGTGGCAAGATTTGCCTGCAAGTTTACCCAGCCACTTTGGCTTGGATGGTCAGGCCGATGGCTTTTCTAGCAAGCTGGAGGTTGTTTTTCTGATTCCTTTGGTGATGTTGGGGGTACACCTCTTTGCAGTTGTCGTCACTTCCTTGGACCCTAAGGCTAGCAATATAAGTCCGAAGATGAAGAGCTTGGTCTACTGGCTGGTGCCCCTTATCAGCGCTTTGGTTCAGCTCTCCATTTATGGGGCTGCGCTTGGTTTGATTGGCAATTCAACCCGAATCGGTCTGGTGATGGTGGGGATTATTTTTCTGGTCGTGGGCAATTACCTGCCTAAGACCAAGCAGAATTATACAGTCGGCATCCGCCTGCCCTGGACTTTGGACAACGAAGAAAATTGGAATAAAACCCACCGCCTGGCGGGCAGACTATGGGTTGCGGGAGGTATGCTGATTCTCCTGACAGGTTTCCTCTCTTGGGCAATGCCCTATGTATTTTTTGGAACGGTCTTCCTAATGGTTTTGGCACCAATTTTTTATTCTTATTGGCTAAGCCGTGCTTAATAATAAAAAGGTGGGATTTCTCCACCTTTTTCCTGTTTTTTTCAAGTTTTATGTTATACTAATAATAGTAAGTGCAAATGGAGGACTGCGTTTATGAAAAAGAAAAAGTGGAGTTATGTGTGCTGGTTCTTCCTCTTTTTGGAGATGGCCGCCATCTATTGGGTATTCTTGCCAGCAATCAATGTCTGGAGTATTAGCTTCTGGCTATTCTTTTTACAATCGTTTGGTTTGGCTTGGTTCATTCTATTGATTACCCAGCCCCATAATATAATCCCTAAAGTGACGAAAATTTCAGGTGGGCAAGGTCGGGCAGAAGCCTATCAGCTGACAAGTCAGAAACTTCCAGCCTACCTACGTTGGCTAGGTCGGGTTTGGCTTTTGTTGGTTGCGGCACTCCTCGTTCTAGGCTTGGCCAATTCCCGTATTTTCCGGGCCAAGAGCTATGCCAATGTCATCACGGTCAAGGAAGCTGATTTTACCAAGGATTTCCCAGAGACCAATATTTCAACCCTGGCTCTTCTGGATCGGGCGTCTGCGGAAAAAATTGGCGATACCTATCTGGGGACCATCGACAAGGTTTCTCAGTTTGGGATTTCCGACGATTACCGTCAGATTACCATCGGAGAACAACCCTATCGGGTTTCACCCCTAGAATACAAGAGCTTCTGGAAATGGCTGTCCAACCGTCAGGAGGGGATTAGCTATTATGTCAAGGTCAACCAGACTACGGGCAAGGCGGAGTTGGTGCGGCTGACAGAGCCCATGAAATACTCTGACTCGGAGTACCTTTTCCGTGATACCCTGCGCTATCTGCGCTTCAAGTATCCTTTTACGATTTTTGGCGATCCTTCCTTTGAAGTCGATGATGAGGGCAATCCCTACTATGTAGCGACGGTCTATCAGCCAAAATTTATGCTGACTTCTAATGATCCTTCGGGTGTCATCCTGCTCAATGCGGCAACTGGTGAAACCAAGGAATATGATTTGGACGCTATTCCAGAGTGGGTAGACCGAGTCTTCTCGGCCAATAATGTTATTACCCGTGTGGATGATTACTATACCTATCAGGATGGTTTCTGGAATACGGTCTTTAGCCAGACGGGCGTCAAGAAAACCACCGACAGCTACAATTACATCTCTATCGGTTCGGATATTTATCTCTATACTGGGATTACTTCGGCAACAGCTGATTCTTCCAATCTGGGCTTTATCCTGGTCAATATGCGGACTAGGGAAGTGACCAACTACAAGCTGGCTTCCGCCACCGAATCAGCTGCCATGGCCTCCGCAGAGGGTGAGGTCCAAGAGAAAAAATACAGTGCAACCGCACCAACTCTGGCCAAACTCAATGACAAGGCCTACTACATCGTCTCCCTCAAGGATGACGCGGGCTTGGTTAAATCCTATGCAGTGGTTGATGCGGAAGACTACCAGCAGGTAACGGTCAATAATGACATCGAAACTCTGATTTCCCAATTCACTGATTCGGATACTTCTGTTTTGTCAGGTTCGGGTGTGGCTTCTGATCAATCAGACCAGGAAGCGGAAGTCATCAAGGGAGTTGTCGACCAGCTGGCCAGCCAGATGATTTCAGGCTCCACCGTCTACTACATTTCTTCCTCAGGCAAGATTTACAAGGTCAAGGCGACAGAAGAGACCATCGATCAGCTGCCCTTCCTGAAAGTGGGCGACCAGTTCTCTGGGGAGCTGACCAAGAACAATTACCTCAAGAATTTTAAGATCATTGAGGCTGAATAAGCAAAAAACAACTGGAAGAAATGTTCCAGTTGTTTTCATATCCAGCCATTTTCTTGAGCAATGTTGATGGCTTCGACGCGGTTGTTGGCGTTGAGCTTATTGAAGATGGAAGTGGTGTAATTGCGGACGGTTCCGTCTGATAGAAAGAGCTGGGAGGCGATTTCCTTGCTGGTCTTGCCTGCGGCAATCAATTCCAGCACCCGTTGTTCCTGAGCGCTCAAGGGGTTGTCATGGTTCATGACGGTTTCCATCAGCTCGGGAGAATATTCCTTGCGACCTGCCAGAACTGTGTGGATAGTGGACATGAGGTCTGAGATGGAGCGGTCCTTTAGGACATAGGCATCCACGCCAGCCTTGATGGCTCGTTGGAAATAGCCCACACGCTTGAAGGTGGTCACGATGATGATTTTGACGGTGGGATGGTTGGCGCGTGCCCATTCAAGGACATCCAAACCAGTCTTGAGGGGCATTTCAATGTCTAGGATAGCCACGTCGATGGGCTGTTTCCCCAGAAGCTCAATGGCTTCCTGGCCATTATTGGCCTGATAAATCTCCTCCACATCCTCTTCCATGAGAAGGAGCTGGCACATGGCATCACGGAGCATGGATTGGTCTTCGGCAACTAATAATTTCATGGCAGTTCTCCTTCCTCTAGGATGACACGGATGCTGGTTGGATTGGCTGGGGATAGGATGTCGACCTGTCCTTTTACCAGCTGTAAGCGCTCCTTGATGGAATGCAATTCTTGGCCTGTCAGCGGCGGGAAGCCTCGGCCATTATCGGTGACTTGGATGATAATCTTGCCAGTTCGTTGTAGGCTAATCTGGCAATGGCTGGCCTTGGCATGCTTGATGATATTGGTGGTCAACTCCCGCAAAATCATGGTCATGCTGGACTGGATGACAGGGGAGAGTTGATTGGTATTGACGGTGTTTTCAACCTCTAATGCAATCCCTGACAGGGCAAACATCTCGCGGATATTGTCCAGCTCTTCTGTGACGGTTCGGTATTTGAGGTTGTTGACCAGCTGACGGACATCCTTCATGGATTTCTTGCTGATCTGGTTGAGTTCTTCCAGTTCCTTCCTAACCGCTGTCAGATTTTCCTTATCCAGCTGTTTGAGGGCCAGCTCGGTCTTCAGGGTCATCATGGCAAAGGTGTGGCCCAGACTATCATGCAAATCACGGCCAATCCGATTGCGCTCATTTTCCGCAGCCAGCAGGTTGATGGTCTTGTTTTGCTGGTAGATTTTCTTCTGGATGCGTTCCTCTTCAACGGATTTCCTCTGAAAATAGAGGATGGTCAAGGTAAAAAGACTGACAGCAAGGCTGAAAACTTTTCCAACAGGGCTATCTACGAGAAAGAAACCAGCCATTGAGGTCCCGATTAATCCGACCAAAAAACTAATGAAGCGATAGCTTTTCAAAGAATCTTCAAACCGATAGGCTAGTAAATTTCCCAAATAGAAGAAGAACCACATCATGCTGCCCTCTATCTGAGTGGTCATAAAAATGATGTAAAACAACAGATAGAACCAGAGAAAAGCGATGGTTTTTCGATAGGAATCCTTGATATGAATGATGATAATGTAGGCTAGGGCAAAGAGGAGAGATGGAATGAGGGTCCAACTGGGATAGCCAAACCAGGCCACTCCACCTAGCGGGAAAATCATAAAAATGAGACCGACATAATAGAGAGGATCCGTTTTTTGAAAAGGACGAAACATTATTTTACCTCAAGTTTTTTTCCGACTGCTAAGGCAATCACTAATACTATCATAGCATAAGCAAGGAGAATTAGCAGGGATTGGCTTGAAAAATCCTTCTCAAAATAGGAAATAATAAGATTGTTGAGATGGTAAGTCGGGGTCAGCTTGGCTATTTTTTGCATGATGTCAGGGAAGGTCTGAACGGGCATCCAAAGGCCCCCTAAAACAGCCATTCCCATGTAAAAAATATTGGCGACGACAGAGAGGGTCTGGCTTGATTTTATATGAGCAAAGAGGGCGCCGAAGGGCATGAAGCAGATGGCACCAGCAAAGAGAATACCAGCACTGGTCAGCCAGTCAGTCAGCGGCATGTCAACGCCTTTGAGGAAATGTCCGACAGCAAAGACGACGAGGATGGCCAGGATAAAGTGGACCAATATTCCAATGATTTTGCTGGCATAGTATTGCCAGATAGGGATGGGACTGTGCTGAATGGTCCGCAGGCGATTGCCGTTTCGATCTTCTTGGAAGGCAAAGGGCAGGGAGAAGAAGGCAAAACTGAGACTGGAAAAGGCAGTCATCTGCATCATATACTGACGAATCCAGACCTTGGCTACATCAGCAGGCATGCTTTCATCATTGGCCCAAATGGTGGTAAAGAGTAGGAAAAAGGCGACAGGCATACCGATGGCCATGATGAGGTTGGAAATGGACCGCTTGTTGATCAGGTATTCTTGTTTTAAAATGGCTTGAAAGGTGTTCATGATAGGTCTCCTTTAACTTGAAGTGGATGTGGAAAAACTAGGCTGACTTATTTTTTTTGCCAGCAGTGCCATTTTCCATCTCCTTCTCATTTTCAAAAATAGTATCCAAGAGCGTCCGATTGGTCATCTCGATATCTTCAATCGGACAGCGGGCTTCCGCTAAGAGGTCCCAGATGATTTGTGGCTGTGTGCTGCTAAAGGAAATAGTGTCTGTCTTAATGACCAGGTCTTCAATTGCTTGCTGCTCCAAGAGTGGCAAATAATCCGCTGGCAATGTAAAGACCTTGACTTTTTCTTCGGCCCGCATGAGGTAAGGAGTGGTGTCCTGCAGGAGCTGTCCTTGATGGAGTACCAAAATTCGGTCAGCTGTATGTTCGACTTCTTCGATGTAGTGGCTGGAGTAGATGATGGTTTTGCCAGCCTTCTTTAGATCCCCGACAATTTCCCAGAAACGAATCCGAGTAGAGGTGTCCATGCCAGCGGTCGGCTCATCCAGGAAAATAATGTCCGGCTGGCCAATCAAAACCTGCACAAAGGCCAAGAGACGGCGCTGACCGCCTGATAATTTTTCTGCAAATTGGTCTTTCTGCTGGTCACTAAATCGCAAGAGGTCATCAATTTGCTGGTCAGTCAAGGGGTTAGGATAGATAGCCTTCTGGAAATCCAAGAGTTCCTTGACCTTCATTTTTTGCTCGGTCAAGTTTTCCTGAAAGAGTATGCCCACTTTTTCCCTGAGCTCTGGAGAGCGGGCCCCCATACCCAGCAGGGCAATATCGCCAGTGCTAGGATGGTAGTCGCCCAGCAGGCAGTTAAAGAGGGTGGTTTTTCCGGAACCATTCGGCCCAATCAAGGCCAGACAGTCCCCCTGATAGACCTCAAAGGATATGCCGGACAAGGCTTTCTTATCCTTGAAGTTCTTACTGAGATTCTTAACGTCAATCACTTTGGACATGATGATACTCCTTTCTTAATGAGCGGAATCTTTGCAAATCCCTGTATAGGTCAGGATACCAATGATAATACTGGCTGGCAGTGACCAAGAGAGGTATTGGAAGATGATTTTTGCCAAGTCCTGATTAGCAGGACCAAAGAGGATACAAGTGGCGTAAATGAGGACGAGCTCATGATTCCAGATGTGAGGGCTTTTTTCATCAGATTTCTCCATTTCTGTATTTCTACATTTATTATAGAAAAAATACCCAAAAAGCATTAGCCCAGAATGTCATGACACAGTATGACATTTGTCACTAAAAAAACCGAGCGGAGCTCGGTTTGGTGCTTATATTTCTAAAGTAAATTCAGTCCGTCCAATAAATTTCAACAGATTCATTGTATTTAGTATGAGAATAACAGCGAGCTCTTGCGAAAGCTCCAACTCTTACAATAATGTTGTCCTCTGTTTCACGGTATTCAGTAAAGGGAGATACTCCCACAAAAACGGAATACAAAGTGATATATAGTGCAATCAGGGCAGATAGTAAAGCTGAAAAAATATCTTTCCAATTTATTTCTTTCTGACAACAAACTATTAGGAGGAAGATGGTGGAGAATATTGCTAAAAATAAGCACAAAATCATAACTTTAGGAGTCCAAGTCAACACATAGCAAGTCCAATAAAACCGATAAGGAAAAGAAGTATCAGTATTTCAAATAGTAATAAAATTTGTATTAAAATCCGTTTAGCTGTCCAAGATTTACTCATGTAAAATAGTATAGTAAAAAAGCCAGAAATAATCTGACTTTAACGGTTTATTTATGTGGGGCTATGATATGGATTGGGGAGAAAGTGGGAGGCTAAAGTAAATTCCAGTTAGTAAGCTACTTTTACTGGAAAACCTCCCTCCTAGGCTGTTCAGAATAATTTGAAATATGGTATAATGTGTAGGTGAATGAATTAAAAAATCCACAATAAAAACTGTGAAAATATGGTATAATAGAACAGTAGAAAAGTGCTCCTATATTCATGAACGGATCTGGGAGAAAGACGGTGGTTACTTTCTGAGTGAGAGGACGGTGATGCCTATGTGCAATTCATCAAAATCTGACGGAAAGGAGGTAACAATCTTTTGACAGCATTTGAAGTGGTACAAACGCTATTGAGTTTTGGTGGTTTCACCATCGCCTTAGTAGGTTTGTGCTATAAAATCTTCAAAGATGATGACCAAAAGAAATAGCCGTCAATACTTTGGCTAGTAACGGCTATTTCTAAATAGTTAAAATGAGCCACCGTCTTTAAAACGGTTCTACTGGGATTGAGTTGGCGCTCAATCCTTTTTTCACACTTATTATATCACAAGCCACTATCATTTGACAATTTTTTATATTTTAACCTACAAAAGGCTTGACAGCCTATGAAAAGGAGATTACCATGAGCACAGCACAGCACAGCACAGCACAGCACAGCACAGCAAAAGCTTGGAGAATACACTCAAGTTGAAAAGCTAGACCTAACTTCAAAAGATATTTTATCAGACAACATTGCAAAAATTGGTCAACTTTTTCCTGAGGTTCTGACAGAAAGTAGTGATGAAAATGGCAGGTTACGTCCAGCCATTGACTTTGACAAGCTACGACAATTCCTTTCAAGAGAGATTGTAGAGGGACGGGAGTCCTATGAGTTTACCTGGGTCGGCAAACGCGGAGCGATTGCGGAGGCAGGTAAACCGACCACCCAGACCCTCAGACCAGATCTTGAGGAAAGTGTTGATTTTGACAAGTCTGAGAATATCTTTATTACAGGGGACAATCTGGAAGTCCTCAAGGTCTTGCAGGAGTCTTACCTAGGCAAGATTGATATGATTTATATTGACCCGCCTTACAATACAGGCAAGGACTTTGTTTATTCGGATAAATTCCAGATGAGTGAGGAAGAACTGGCAGATGAAATGGACCTGCGAGACGAAGATGGCCTGCAACGCGTAGGCTTGACCAAGAATGAAAAATCCTCCGCCCGCTATCACTCCGACTGGCTCAATATGATGTATCCCCGCCTAGTCCTTGCTCGTAACCTCCTCAAAGACAATGGAGCGATATTTGTTTCGATTGACGAAAATGAATATGCAAATCTGCGAGTTCTGATGGATGAAATATTTGGTGAACAATGTTTTGTTGAAAATATTGTCTGGGATAAAAAATCGTCAGCCAAAGGAGTACCACCAAAAACGATGATGGCAGGCGTGCATGAGTATATCACAGTGTATCAAAAAAATGATGGATATAAGTTTTTAGGAGAAAAACGAAGCGAATCTGATTTCGCTAATCCAGATAATGATCCTAGAGGGTTGTGGCGAAACACCAATATTAAATCTACCATCAGTACTAAGCAATTTACAATTACAAATCCTGAAACAGGTGAGCAGTTTACTGATACATGGGCATTTAGCGAAGCTGAATTGAATAGATTGATAAAGGAGAAGTATATTATTTTTCCTAAAAATGAAACTGGTCAGGTTCGGCGTAAAGAGTTTATGAATGAACTAAAAAATGAGAATAAAGCAATTAAATCTAATTTTGGTTTGTTTGACAGTCAATCGAATACAGAATATTTAACAAAGTTATTTGAATACGAAAAAATATTTACAAACCCAAAACCTGTAACGTTGCTTAAATATTTATTATCTGTAAGTTTAGATAAATCAGCAACAATACTCGATTTCTTCGCTGGTTCCGCAACCACTGCCGATGCCGTCATGCAGTTGAATGCTGAGGACGGTGGTAATCGTAAGTACATTCTCTGTACCTTGGACGAGCAGGTAGCAGACAAGTCAGCAGCCAAGGAAGCTGGCTATGCAACCATTGACCAGATTTCTCGTGAGCGGATCCGTCGAGCTGCTAAAAAGATTCAGGAAGAACATCCAGAAAGAGTTGGCAAGCAAGACTTTGGCTTTAGGGCTTACAAGTTGGACACTTCAAACTTTAAGGATGTTAGCCAAACACCAGACAGCTTTAGCCAAGACAGTCTCTTTGATAGTGTGTCCAATATCAAGGAAAATCGTACAGATCTTGATTTGCTCTTCCAGATTATGCTGACTTGGGGTATGGAATTATCTCTTCCAATTGCTAAAACCCAGATTGACGGAACAGACGTTTACAATGTGGCAGACGGTGCCTTGATTGCCTGCTTTGCAGATGAGATTTCAGAATCAGTTCTCCGACAAATCGCTAAAGAAGAACCGCTCCGAGCTGTCTTCAAAGACGAATCCTTTGCCAACTCCGCAGCGAAAATCAACCTGGGCCAAATCTTCAAAGAAGAAGCCCCAAATACCAAAGTGAAGGTGGTGTAGGGGATGAAACTTCAATTTAAGCAGCAGCAATTTCAGTTAGATGCAGTAGCCTCTGTTGTGGATATTTTTGCTGGTCAGGGTAAGCATAGCGGTTTTGACTACTACATGGATAAGGGACAGGGGATGGATGCGGAACTGGATATGAATTTTATCGGTTTTCGCAATGCGCCTATCCAGTTATCAGAAGACATCATCAGCCAGCAGGTACGAACTCAGCAGCTCCGCTATGGACTGAAACCCTCCGAAACCTTATCTGTTCAAGATGTGAACGGTCGGCCGTCTTACAATTTGACTATTGAAATGGAAACGGGGACAGGGAAAACTTACACCTATATCCGCACTTTGATGGAGCTCAACAAGCAGTACGGTTGGCTCAAGTTCATTATCGTGGTGCCCAGCATTGCCATTCGGGAGGGCGTGCTCAAGTCCTTCCAGATTATGGCCGACCACTTCCAGATGGAGTATGGCAAGAAACCGCGCTATTTTGTTTATGACTCTAGCCGTTTGGGCGAGCTGGATAAGTTTGCCAACTCCTCGGACATTCAGGTTATGATTATCAACTCGCAAGCCTTTAATGCCACTGGAGCAGATGCCCGTCGCATTCATACCGAGCAGGAAAGTTTCCGCTGGAGAAAGCCTATCGATGTCATCGCGGCGACCA
>CAMBAD010000010.1 GCA_945864085.1 uncultured Streptococcus sp. | reverse complement strand
AGGCTTACGCCAATGCCAAAGGAATCGAGTTTGTTGGGGATATGCCGATTTATATTGCGGCTGATTCTGCGGATATGTGGGCCAACCCTCATTTCTTTAAGACGGATGAAGAAGGCAAGCCGAGCGTGGTTGCCGGTTGTCCGCCAGATGCCTTTTCAGAAATTGGTCAGCTCTGGGGCAATCCAATTTACGATTGGGAAGCCATGAAACAGGATGGCTTCACTTGGTGGGTAGCCCGCTTGCGTGAGTCTTTCAAGATTTATGACATGGTTCGTATTGACCATTTCATCGGCTTTGCTTCCTTCTGGGAAATCCCTGCTGGTGAGGAAACTGCAATCAATGGCTACCGTGTTGAGGCGCCAGGTTTTGAATTGTTTGAAACTATCAAGCACCACTTGGGTGATTTGAACATTATCGCAGAAGACCTGGGTATCTTGACAGATAAGGTTATTCAGTTGCGTGACAAAACAGGTTTCCCAGGCATGAAGGTCTTGCAGTTTGCCTTTGATTCAGAAGGCGACAGCATTGAGATGCCACATAACCATCCCAACAATGTTGTAGCCTATACAGGCACCCACGATAATGACACCATTCTTGGTTGGTATGAAAATGAAACGACTGCTGCCTCACGCGCCTTCCTAGACAAGTACAGCAACCGTCGTGAGGATGAGACGGTCAGCCATGCCTTATTCCGCCTGCTCTTTGGCTCACCAGCCTTTATGGCTGTTGTGACCATGCAGGACCTGCTAGGGCTAGATGGTTCCGCCCGTATGAATCTACCAAACACACTTGGCGGCAACTGGACTTGGCGAATGCTACCAGGCCAGCTAACTCCTGCCATCGAAGCAGACTTGCTTGACTTGACAGTGACCTACCGCCGTGAGAATGCTATTTCAAAAGCTAAAGAACAAGAATCTACAGAAACATCAGCCTAGGCTGGTGTTTTTTGTAAAGGCTTGCAAGATGTGATATACTGTTTGAGTAAGGCGTGAAAATGTGAAGCAGGGGGAACCGATATGACTTTAGGACAAAAAATCGAGCAATTGCGGCTAGAAAAGGGTCTGAGCCGACCAGATTTTTGTGGAGATGAATCCGAGTTGACCGTACGACAGCTGGCTCGGATAGAAAGTGGTCAATCTCAGCCCTCTATTCCCAAGTTAGAGTACATTGCCAATCGTTTGGGGCTTCCAGCCTATAGCTTAATGCCAGACTATAAGGACCTGCCCAAAGGTTATCTGGAACTCAAGTACAAGCTGTTGCGGGAGCCGATATATAATAAAGTGGAAGTGTTGGATAAACAGGATGGGTATATCGAAACCATATATGACACTTATTTTGAAGAACTTCCAAAGTCTGAGCAAAGAATTTGTGAAGCTATGCAGGCTATGGTTGATATGGTGCGGACCAATCAACCAGATTATGCAGTAGGTTTATTGGCAGAAACCTTGCCGTTTCTTATGAATAAAGAAGTATGTGATGTCAATGACTTGATTCTTATCCGGCTCTTTTTTGTCCAGCAAACAATAGGAGAGAATACAGTCAGTAGAGTTCAAGACAATTTTGATTCCATCTCGTTGTTGATGAAAAAATTAGCGAGAAGCCAGGCATTTGTTCGGCTAGAAGATACCTTTTATTTGAGAGATGCGATTATCTCAGGTCTTGCCTGCTTTGAACTGGTAGAATTTTATGAAGATGCCCCTATCTATATTGATTGTCTTCGTGGAATAATGGAAGAGACGCAAGATTATCAAAAGAAACCTCTCTTGTTTATGCTGGAATGGAAAACGGCTTTGAAATTAGAGAGAAATTATGAAAAAGCTGAAAAGGTTTATCAGTCAGCCAAATTGTTTGCGCAGGTCATTGGAAATGACTATTTAGCACAGAAATTGGCAGAGGAATGGCAGAAAGATTTGAAAAAATATTTGCAACTATAATTTATCAGTGACATGAATGTCATTGATGAAGGATCTAAAAGATGGGAATGTTCGTCTTTTAGGTCTTTTTTTATCTCTTGAATGCCTTTCTTGGATTTTAAGACTATTTTCGGTGACATTGCTGTCATTGGTGATTTTCGAGAAAGAGGATATACTAGGCACATAAAAAGTTATATGTAAGAAGGAGACAAGAGATGCTTAAATATTTTTTTGGTAAGCTAGGCGATATTTGGTGGAACAGCGGTAGCTTCTGCTACTGTACAGTACCCAGGAGGGGGTGTTTGGACCTATGGTGCCGCTAATGGTGGTGCTTATTCTAACTACTATCATGGTTCACGCTATCACAGTTCTACAGTTGTTAGTCGTTGGACAGGTGCTTCTAGCAAGGGATATGCTTAAGCTGGTCAAACTTCTCGTGCATGGATTAGTACAAAACTGGGAGAACAAGCAGCTTTTTATTACAATTATTAGACGGTACACATTTGCTTGGAACTACTGATGTAGTTTCCAAGCAGTTCTTTGGAGGAAGCGATGAAACGTTTATTTATTTTACTATCGACCCTATTTTTATCTATTTATTTGGGAATTTCCTTAGCTAGTCAGGCCAGTCTTGTGGAGTTTGGATCCTACAAGGCGGTGGATGTTGTTGGCAAGGAGGCCAATGTTCCGACAGCCAACCGTGACCAAGTGACGCAAGCTTTGACAAGATTGGCAGATGAACACGAGAGTGTGATTGCTAGACGGATTGTTGAACCCAATCCATCTGGAACGACTCACTATACCTACGCTATCTATGGTAGCGGACAGGTTCCAGAAGGTTTGATCGTCTCCTCCAAGGAAAGTGCTGAAACCAGTGATTTGGTCAGTTCCTACCTGATTGTTTCAGGGGATTTGGACAATGAGACCCTGCAAGAAACCTTGCAGTCACTGGGCTATAGCGGCATGGTACACCATGGTTATTCTCTTTTTCAGCTCTTTCTGAATGTTGTTGCTTCAGATGTGACGGTACTGAGTTTTCTGGTCTTTCTTCTGACTTTTATGGCTCTCACCTTGATTTATCGGATTAAAACCTTGCGATTTGCTGGTATTCGTCTGATTTCTGGCGAAAGTTTTCTGCAAGTAGTGGCTCGTCCTCTCAGGGAAGACCTGTGTCAGATTTTTGTGGCGACATTGTTAGGCTCGGCCATTGGTTTAGTCATTCTTTATCTTCAAGCTGGATTGTTTTGGTCCTTGCTACAGGTCTTCTTCTTTGGTCTTTTCCTGTATGCTTTGGCGCTCTGCGGTATTTCCCTAGTGCTTAGTATCGTATATCTCCTCGGTTTGCGACAAAATAGTCTGGTTGATTTGCTCAAGGGGAAACTTCCGCTCAAACGCATGTTGGCCATCATGATGTTGGGGCAATTACTGGCTATTTTAGTTGTGAGCTTCAGTGCTAGTCGTATGCTGCAACGGTATCAGGAAATGACGGTATTAGAGAGGGCGCAACAGGAATGGGCTTTGAGAGATGACTATTACAAATCTGTCTTTAGTTACAGCTCTGCTATGATGACTGAGGAGGAAGTGGCTCAGCAAAACAAGGAATGGCGAGCGTTTGCACAGGAGCGTCTGCAAAACGCATCGGCCCTATTTGTGAAAAGCAATGTAGACCAGTTTGCCTTTGGAGGCGATGTAGATTCCGAGGGAAATCGTCTGACGGATTATAGTCCTCGCGGCAATGTGCTGTATGTTTCACCTTCTTATTTAGTGGAGCAAGGTGTGGAGGTAGATCAAGCGTTCATGGAGAAAATGAACCATCTTGGCTTGGGCGAGTATGGTTTGATTTTACCAGACAGTTTGCGAAACCAGTCAGACCAACTACAAGCAATTTTCCAAGCAGAATTGGAAGCCTTCTCTCGTGAAACCTTGGAAATAGACAGCGCTATGCTGTTTGGTACCAAGATGAATCTGGCCTATACAAGTAGCGGCCAGCAACGTTTCCTCTATAATGACGGGGAGCGTAGTCATATTCAGTATCTGACAGATCCAATCATCGTCGTGCTGACACCAGAGTCAACAGGTGAGACACCGATTTCCGATATGTTTTGGGGAACCAGTATTGACCTAGGGATGAAATTTGTGAACTATGAGGCCACTGTTGAGGCTATGAAGGAACGCGGGGTATATCATTGGGTATCCTATTTGATCAATCATCAGCTGACCTTTGTAGGTATCTTAAATACCAAACGTACAGAGATTTACTCCCTCATCCTTGGTACCTTACTGACATTGGCGACAGCCTTTCTCCTCTTTGACGCCATGAACTTGCTCTATTTTGAACAATTTAGGCGGGAAATTTTTATTAAGCGCTTGGCAGGGCTGACCTTGTATGAACTTCATGGCCATTACCTTCTGGGGCAAGGGATGGTGTTTGTACTTGGTTTGTTTGGCTCAGCTTGGTTGACGGCTTATACTGGAATTAGCAGTGTAGCTGTGGGAATGTTTGCCTTAAATGCTGTATTGATTTTACGAAGACAGGATACGAAAGAGCAGACTGCAAGTGTAGCAGTCTTGAAAGGACAATAAAATGATTGAAATTCAAGGATTAGAAAAGAAATTTGATGGACGTGTTATTTTCTCAGGAGTGAACCTCAATTTGGACAGAGGAAAGGTCTATGCTCTGATTGGCAGGAGCGGAAGCGGCAAGACCACCTTGCTCAATCTGTTGGGAAAGCTGGAAAAAGCAGATAGTGGCCGCATTGTTTACCAGGGAGAGGATGTGGCGCGAATCCCTGCACAGGTCTATTTTCGAGACCACTTGGGCTATCTTTTTCAAAATTTTGGGCTGTTGGAAAACCAGACAATCAGAGAAAATTTAGATTTGGGATTTGTTGGGAAAAGGGTTTCTAAAGAGGAGCGATTGTCCCGACAAATGGAGGTCATGGCCCAGGTCAATCTGGGTTACTTGGACTTGGAGAAAAAAATTTATAGCCTGTCTGGGGGTGAAGCCCAGCGAGTTGCTCTGGCAAAATTGATACTGAAGAATCCGTCTCTAATCTTGGCAGATGAACCAACCGCGGCCTTGGACCCTAAAAACTCAGAAGAGGTCATAGACTTATTGACGAGCCTGAAAGATGATAGTCGGGTCATTGTCATCGCTACTCACAATCCCCTGGTTTGGGAAAAGGCTGATGAGATTATTGATATGAAGGAGATTTGTAATGGATAAGAAATTTAGGTATCATCGCAATCCAGACTATACCATCGGACGTAGAAAGATGGATATGCTGGTGATTGAAAATTTAACGGATAAGTTGATGTTGTATCAAGTTCGGGTAAATGGTTATTTGTTGGACTTTGTTAGCGCAGAGGGGGGCGTTGTTAGACGGTATAGGCTGAAGAATCTGCCCTTGGATGTAGAATTGACGGTGGCGGATGTGGAGGACGATGTTGATTTGACCCTGCCAGAAAATAAGACCTATCGCCAATTTGACTTTTTTGAAAATATTGCCACTAAATAAAACTATCTCCTCTAGGTCAGACTTAGAGGAGATGGTTCTTATTTCTTCTGTTTATGGATATAAATCCAGTAGCGAATCCAGTAGTAGATGGTGTAAACTAAGCAAGCTAGAACGGTCCAGATGAGAACTGTGTTCAGAACCTTAGCAAGGCTTGGAAAGAGCCAGTTAATGAGTAGTGCTATGAAAAAGATGATGAGCCCGATAGATGCAGGTAATTTTTTCATATCAAGTCCTCCTTGCTACTTTTCTTCATTATAGCATTTTAATATATAGTTTTCAAACTTGTTCACAAAATCACATTGACAAAGCAAGGTTTTTGGAGTAGAATAAGACTAAAATTAGGAGGTCGTTATGAAAAAACCGATTCATTTATATATTTTTGTTGTTTTATCCAGTATCAACTGTCTGTTGCGCTTGTTTAACACGTTCTTTTCGAGATATGACGAAGAAGCCATTCGCCAGTTGGTTAACAATTTCGGTAATTTAGAAGGTATTGACGAGAGCATGTTCTCCTATATGCGGGCTGCGGCAGAGTTTCAGACCAATGTGGTCAATAAGGCTTTTGCTGTCCTCTTGTTTGCTGTCCTGCTTGCGGTTATCGTGCTTCTTTTCCGTAAGAAGAATGAACAGGCTTCTTATGCTTACTTAGGTTATCTATTTGGTACTCTCTTGTTGTCAACCTATATCTTTATCGGTGGCAGAGGTTTGGCTCAGGTTTATACCGATCCCATTATGCGTCAGGCAGTTGAGGCTCAGACCCTGCTTTCCTACGGTATTGCGATTGCCTTGTTTGCGGTTTACTTCGGCGTGACAATTTTCTTCCACTTGCGCAAACCAAAGGATAAGCCAAGCACGGCTACGAATGCAACAGATATTTAAGCTGGTTATTCAGATGAAAAAATGCACAGTCGGTAGAGATTGTGCATTTTTTGTGACTAAGGGATTGCGATATAGCGTCGGGCACCAGAGTAGCTGACATAGCTAATCCATTGACGACCTTCTGCGGTGACGATTCGATCATAGCGAACGACCGCTCCAGCGCCATAATAAGTGATTTCTGGACTGGATAGACTAGGAGCATTGCGAATACTGGAGCGAGTTTTGATGGTATAGGTGCCTGATGGAGGTAGGTTGCTGGTGGTTGGCTGGCTGCTTGTGTTGGTTAGGGTTTGTACGGCGATATAGCGTCGGGCACCAGAGTAGCTGATATAGCTAATCCATCGCTGTCCTTCTGCTTCTATGACGCGATCATAGCGGACGCTTTCTCCAGCGTAATAGTAATCAATCGTAGTGCTTGCGGAGCTGGGTTGAGACTTGATAGCCAGTTGACTGGTAAAACGATAGGTACCGCTTGGGGGCAGGGTTGGTGTGGAGGCGACAGGGGCTCCTAGATCTTTGAAGTGGATGTAGCCGCTCACAGAGTTTCTAGGGATGGTCCGTCTGCCGTAGGTGTAGCGTACTCCGTAGTTGTACTCCTCTATTTCTACGGTGTCTCCGTTGACCGCTGAGACCCAGGCTACGTGCATGGGCGTTTCCCACCAGGCGATTGCTCCGACAGCGGGGGTCATATCAACAGTATAGCCTTCCTGTCTGGCGCGATGTCCCCAGACATCTGCATTGCCATAGGCTGGCGGTAGGGTGAAACCGTTGACTGAGCTAAGGCGAAAGGCTGCAAAAGAGGTGCATTGGCGTGTGTAGAGCCTCCAAGGGTCAATGGCGTCAATAGCGGTATAAGGGTAGTCATCCCCCCTGGCATTGGCAGAGATGGTGGGGGCAGAGAGTGTACTGTGGCCTAAGAAGAGGAGGCTGCCTAGTAAGAGGGCTGACCGAATTAGTTTGTTAGGGAAGGGGTGTGTTTTCTTTGAAGGGTGCTTCATTGATTCTCCTTTTTAAATAGAATAGTCGAGAATTGTTCTCGCCAACCATTTATTCGTAAAAGGAGAGCTTTTTCAGCAGAAAAGCCTTGACCTGTCTGGTCAAGGCTTCTTTTTTACATTTTTTCTGGTGCTTTTACGCCGAGGAGGCGGAGAGCTTCTTTGAGGACAAGGCCTGTTGCGTAGGCGAGGGCCAAACGGCTGTCACGTTCTGGGCTTTCATCCAAGATACGGGTGTGGGCGTAGTACTTGTTGAAGGCTTGGGCTAGGTTGATAGCGTATTTGGCGATGAGGGATGGGTCAAATTTTTCACCGGCACGTTCTACAATAGTTGAGAAGTTTTGGATGTGTTTGATGATGTCCCAGCTTTCTGCGTCGGTTAGTTTGTAGTCGTTGTCTGCGTTTGGTACAAAGTCTGCCTTACGCAGGATGGACTGAATGCGGGCGTATGCGTATTGTACATAAGGCCCTGTTTCGCCTTCGAAGGAAACCATGGCTTCTAAGTCAAAGTCGTAACCGTTATCACGGTCGGTCTTGAGGTCGTAGAATTTGACTGCGCCGACACCGACTGCGTGCGCTACTTCTTCCTTGTTTTCTAGGTCAGGGTTTTTGGCCTCGATTTGAGAAAGGGCGCGTGAAATAGCTTCGTCCAGAGTTGGTTCGAGCAGGATGATATTTCCTTTACGCGTGGAGAGTTTTTTCTTGTCCTTGGTGACGAGACCAAAGGTGATGTGGGTCATGTCGTCGCTCCAGTCAAAGCCCATTTCCTTCAAGACTGCTTTGAGCTGCTTGAAGTGGTTGATTTGCTCCTGACCAACGACATAAATGCTTTTCACGAAGTCGTAGGTGCGTTTGCGGTACATAGCTGTCGCCATGTCGCGCGTGATGTAGAGGGTCGCACCGTCTGTTTTCATGATGAGGGCTGGCGGAAGATTGTAGCTTTCAAGGTCAACGATTTTCGCGCCTTTAGATTCTTTGAGTAGGTTCTTGTCTTCCAGGATTTGGATGCCTTCGTCCATCTTGTCATTGTAGAAGGCTTCACCGTTAAAGCTGTCAAATGTCACATCTAATTTGTCGTAAATGCGGTTAAATTCGACCAAGCTTTCGTCGCGGAACCATTGCCACAGTTCTTGGGCTTCTGGGTTGCCATCTTCCAATTTTTTGAACCACTGGCGTGCTTCATCGTCCAATTCAGGTTTTTCTTCAGCCTCAGCGTTGATACGGACATAGAGCTTGAGGAGTTCTGAGATTGGGTCTGCTTCGACAGCAGCCTTGTCTCCCCAGAGTTTGTAGGCCACAATCAGCATACCAAACTGTTTACCCCAGTCACCCAAGTGGTTGATTCGGATCGGTTTGTAGCCCAGTTTTTCATGGATGTTGGCCAGGGCATCGCCGATAACCGTTGAGCGCAAATGTCCAACTGAGAAGGGTTTGGCGATGTTTGGACTGGACATATCGATGGTCACATTGCGGCCTTGACCGATATTTAGTTGGCCGTACTGGTCTTTTTCGGTGATGACATCCGTCAAGACTTGGTGGGAAATAGCCGCCTTATCCAAGAAGAAGTTGACGTAGGGTCCAGTGGCTACGACCTTTTCAAAACCAGTTGTGTCCAATTTTTCAACGATGTCTGCTGCAATAGCCTGAGGTGCCTTTCGTTCTACTTTTGCAAGTGAGAAGGCAGGGAAGGCGATGTCTCCCATCTCAGATGATTTTGGTTTTTCAAGTAGGGCATAGATGGTTTCTGTTGAAAGTGTTGGCAGGATTTCAGCCAGTTTTTCAGCGATTTTTTGTTTTTGATTCACGGGAAAACCTCCAAGAGTTATTGATTCTATTTTATCATATTTCTAGTCCAATAGCTGGGAAAAGTGTTATAATATTTCTATAAATATACATTTCTGAGGTAAAATGATGAATAAAACAGAGCGACATGAGTTAATCAAGTCAATGATTCGTCAGGAAAAGATTGGACGCCAGACAGACATCCAGCAAAGCTTGGGGGAGCGCGGGGTCACGGTTACTCAGACGACCCTTTCGAGAGATTTGCGTGAACTGGGTGTTGTTAAAATCTATGAGAATGGTCGTGCTTACTATTCCTTGGCTATCGAAGAGGAGCAAGTGAGCTTTGTTCAGCTGTTGGCCCAGTATGCCTATAAGGTTGAGCGGGCGAGTTTTATTTTGGTTCTGCATTCGGAATTGGGTGAGGCTGCTTTGATGGCCAATATCATCGATGCTGAAAAGCCTGCGACTATTTTGGGTACCTTGGCCGGTGCTGATACGCTCTTGGTGATTTGTAGAGATGAGCAGGCAGCCCAAGATGTTGAAGCGGAAATAAATCATTATTTGGAGTAAGATGAGAGAAACATGACAACAGAAAAAATTTCTCCAGGCATGCAGCAGTATCTGGATATTAAGGCAAACTATCCAGATGCTTTTTTGCTGTTTCGTATGGGAGACTTTTACGAGTTATTTTATGAAGATGCGGTTGAAGCGGCTCAGATTTTGGAGCTGTCCTTGACCAGCCGCAATAAGAATGCAGAAAATCCTATTCCTATGGCTGGTGTGCCCTATCATGCGGCCCAGCAGTACATTGATACCTTGGTAGAATTGGGACACAAGGTGGCCATTGCCGAGCAGATGGAGGACCCTAAGCAGGCGGTTGGTGTGGTCAAGCGGGAAGTGGTACAGGTCATTACTCCAGGAACGGTGACGGATTCGTCCAAGATGGGGGCCGATAGTAACTTTTTGGTGGCCATTGATCGGGCTGGTGCAGAGTTTTCACTTTCCTATATGGATGTGGCAACGGGTCAGTTTTTTGTGACTAGCTTAGATGATTTTGTTGGTCTTTGTGGAGAAATCCGCAACTTACGAGCGCGTGAATTGGTGATTGGCTATGTTCTGTCCGAGGAGGAGGAGCAAGTCTTTTCCAATCAGATGAACCTCTTGCTTTCTTTTGAAGATGAGGTGACAGAAGATGTCCAGCTGATTGACAACTCGCTGACCGATTTGGAAAAGGCTGCGGCTGGGAAATTGCTGAGTTACCTTCATCGGACCCAGATGCGGGATTTGGCTCACCTGCAAAGGGTGGTGCATTATGAAATCAAGGACTATCTGCAAATGGACTACGCGACCAAGTCTAGTCTGGACCTGCTTGAAAATGGGCGGACGGCTAAGAAGCACGGTAGTCTTTACTGGCTTATGGATGAGACCAAGACAGCTATGGGTATGCGGCTTTTGCGGACCTGGATTGACCGACCTTTGATTGACCTCAAGCGGATTGAGGCTCGTCAGGCTGTCGTGCAGGTTTTCCTGGATTACTTCTTTGAACGGAGTGATTTGATTGAGGCCTTGAAGGGTGTCTATGACATCGAACGTTTGGCCAGTCGGGTGTCCTTTGGCAAGACCTTGCCCAAGGACCTCTTGCAACTGGCTCAAACCCTGGGCAATGTGCCTGCGATTAAGTCCATCTTGCAGCAGATCGGTGAGTCTGCTCTGGCCAGCTTGGTAGCGGGGCTAGATCCAATCCCAGAACTGCACGCTCTCATCAGCTCTGCTATTGACCCAGAAGCCAATGGACCGATAACAGATGGCAACATTATTCAGACGGGCTTTGATGAGACCTTGGACCAGTACCGTCTGGTCATGCGTGAGGGTGCGGGCTGGATTGCGGAGATTGAGGCCAAGGAGCGGCTGGCGTCGGGAATCAATAATCTAAAGATTGACTACAACAAAAAAGATGGTTACTATTTCCATGTGACCAACTCCAATCTGGGCAATGTGCCCAGTCATTTCTTCCGTAAGGCGACCTTGAAAAATTCGGAGCGCTATGGGACGGAGGAGTTGACAAAAATCGAAGGACAAATGCTAGAGGCGCGTGATAAGTCGGCTACTTTGGAATACGAGATTTTCATGCGGATTCGCCAAGAGACGGAAAAATACATCGGTCGTTTGCAGAAGCTGGCTCGGACCATTGCGACCATCGATGTCCTCCAATCCTTTGCGGTTCTGGCTGAGCAGCAGCATCTGGTCTGCCCACGTTTTACGGAGCGGCGAGAATTGACCATCGCTCGTGGTCGTCATGCGGTCGTGGAGAAGGTCATGGGCAAGCAGACCTATATCCCCAACTCCATCCATCTGGACGCAAGGACTCACATGCAGCTGATTACAGGACCAAATATGAGCGGTAAGTCGACCTATATGCGGCAGTTGGCCATTATAGTTATCATGGCTCAGATGGGTTCTTATGTGCCTGCAGATCAGGCGGAGCTACCGGTTTTTGATGCCATTTTTACCCGCATTGGGGCGGCAGATGACTTGGTTAGCGGTCAATCAACCTTTATGGTGGAAATGATGGAGGCCAACAAGGCCGTTCGTCTGGCTACCGAGCGCTCTCTCATTCTTTTTGATGAGCTTGGACGGGGGACAGCTACCTATGATGGCATGGCCCTGGCCCAGTCCATTATTGAGTTTATCCACGACAAGATTGGCGCCAAAACCCTCTTTGCTACCCACTACCACGAGTTGACCAATCTCAGTCAAAGCTTGGAGCACCTGGAAAATGTCCATGTTTCAACCCTGGAAAAGGACGGTCAAGTTACCTTCCTCCACAAGATTGCCCCAGGCCCAGCAGACAAGTCCTACGGGATTCATGTGGCTAAGATTGCGGGAATGCCAGAGGAGTTATTGGAGCGAGCGGATAGGATTTTACAAGAGTTGGAAAGTCATGCTCCGTCCGCTACTAGCCCAGTCCCTTCTGTGCAGACAGAGCCGTCTGGTCAAATTGACCTCTTTGCAGATACGCCTTCTCACCCAGTCCTCGATGAGCTGGAAAAACTGGACATCTACAATATGACCCCCATGGAAGTCATGATGGCAGTGGCGGAAATGAAGAAGAGTTTATAGGGATGAAATCAGCAGCGTTTGTTGAGGGTTCTCTCTTTTGTACTAATTAGGAGGATATGATGAAAATTTTTTTGACAGTTCTATACAGCATTGGGCTGGTCTGGAATAGTTTATGGCTTGCCTACAATATCGGCAAAATTCCCTTCTTGAATTTGCTTTGGCCCGCTGTGATTTTAGTGGCCTGTGCAATCAATCTGTATTTTCTATGGTTTAAGAAACGAGAGTCTGAATAGACTCTTTTTTTATCCTCCTCAAAAGCTTCTTGCTATATATTGTGCTCAAAGAAGAAAAAAATATTTTTTTCTACAATATATTGATTTTTAGTTTGTGAAATGCTACACTATAACCAGTGAAGATTTTTGGAGGTCAGTCAGATGAAGGTGCGAGAAAATGTCTTACCAAGCATAGAATTATTGGTTTTGAAACGTGATGGACGGACAGTATCTTTTGATCAGGATAAGATTTTTTCTGCTCTTCAGCGGGCCAATCAAGAACTGGACCATCCTGTTTCAGAAGCTGGTTTGAAATTGGTGGTGGAAGCAACCTTGACGGAGATTGGCTGTCGGTTCGATAAGGATGTCCAGATTTACGAGATTCAGACCGTTGTGGAACAGGAATTGCTCAAGGCTCATCTGTATGATTTGGCAGAGCGCTATATCCAGTACCGTACCCAACGCGATTTCCGTCGTCATCAAGCTACGGATATTAACTTTGAAATCCATAAATTGTTGAGCAAGGATCAATCGGTGGTCAACGAAAATGCCAATAAGGACGCGGATGTTTTCAATACCCAGCGCGATTTGACAGCTGGAATCGTTGGTAAGTCTATCGGTCTGAAACTTTTGCCAGCCCATGTTGCCAATGCCCACCAGAAGGGTGATATTCACTATCACGATTTGGATTATAGTCCCTACACTCCGATGACCAACTGCTGTCTGATTGATTTCAAGGGGATGTTGGCCCGAGGATTCAAGATTGGAAATGCGGATGTAGAAAGTCCCAAGTCTATCCAGACCGCAACGGCTCAGATTTCACAAATCATTGCCAATGTGGCTTCCAGTCAGTACGGGGGCTGTTCGGCAGATCGAATTGACGAGGTGCTGGCGCCTTATGCGGAACTCAACTATCAGAAGCATCTCAAGGACGCCAAGGAGTGGGTTTTGCCTGAAAAGCAGGAAGAATATGCGCGTGCCAAGACCCAAAAGGATATTTACGATGCCATGCAGTCTTTGGAGTATGAAATCAATACTCTTTTCACTTCCAATGGACAAACGCCTTTTACCTCGCTTGGCTTTGGTTTGGGGACTTCCTGGTTTGAGCGAGAAATTCAAAAGGCTATCCTCAATATTCGGATCAAAGGCCTGGGACGAGAAGGGCGGACAGCTATCTTTCCTAAGTTGATTTTCACAGTCAAACGTGGCTTGAACCTAGAACCCGATTCGCCCAACTATGACATCAAGCAGCTGGCTATTGAATGTGCCACCAAGCGGATGTATCCAGACATGCTATCTTATGATAAAATCGTTGAATTGACAGGCTCTTTCAAGGTGCCGATGGGCTGCCGTTCCTTCCTTCAAGGCTGGAAAGATGAAAACGGTCAGGATGTAACTTCTGGCCGCATGAATTTGGGCGTGGTGACCGTCAATCTGCCACGGATTGCCATGGAATCCGCTGGGGACACGACCAAATTCTGGGAAATTTTTGATGAGCGGATGGCCATTGCCAAGGATGCTCTGGTTTACCGCGTGGAGCGGGTCAAGGAAGCGACGCCTGCAAATGCCCCAATTCTTTACCAGTATGGGGCTTTCGGGAAGCGGCTGGCTAAGACAGATGCGGTGGACGAGGTTTTCAGAAATCGCAGAGCCACCATTTCGCTGGGTTATATTGGACTGTATGAGGTCGCAACGGTTTTCTTCGGTGGACAGTGGGAGAATAATCCGCAAGCCAAGGACTTCACGGTTGACATCATCAAGCGCATGAAGGAATTGACGGCGGCCTGGTCCGATGAATATGGCTACCATTTCTCTGTTTACTCGACACCGTCTGAGAGTTTGACAGACCGTTTCTGTCGTATGGATACAGAGAAGTTTGGTATCGTCAAGGATATTACGGACAAACAGTATTACACGAACAGTTTCCACTATGATGTTCGGAAAAATCCAACACCGTTTGAAAAATTGGATTTTGAGAAGATTTATCCAGAAGCAGGTGCCAGCGGTGGCTTCATCCACTACTGCGAATATCCTGTGCTGCAACAAAATCCCAAGGCGCTTGAGGCTGTTTGGGACTATGCCTATGACCGTGTCGGTTATTTGGGGACCAATACTCCGATTGACCATTGCTATGCCTGCGATTTTGAGGGGGATTTTGAGCCGACCGAGCGTGGTTTCAAGTGCCCGAACTGCGGCAATAGCGATCCGAAACTGGTAGACGTTGTCAAGCGGACCTGTGGTTATCTCGGCAATCCGCAAGCGCGTCCGATGGTCAATGGTCGTCATAAGGAAATCGCTGCCCGTGTCAAACACATGAACGGGTCAAGCCTATAATTACAATCAAACAATACCAGAACTTCCACAGTTCCATGTAGCTGTGGAAGTTTGTTATCACGGCACAATTAAGAACCTATATTCACAGTTCAGACTTCCATTTAAGGCTAACTTTTCAGCTGCTCATTGTTCGTTTTTTCGAAATACAGTCCGTATTTCCTCAAAAAACGGCCATGATGAGCGATATAGTCATTTGAATTATCTTTGATACATCGTCACTTTCGACTTGCCGTACTCTAGTACAGCCTGCGCCTCAGTTCCTTGTCTGAAAGCTAATTCATTCGACTATAACTAGCCTTATATAAATGCACTTTGCTTGTGAATAGAGATTTTAAATTAAGGAAAAAGGAGAGAAAAATGGGAAAATACCAATTAGACGACAAGGGCAAGGCCTTGGTGACACGCTACCACGAGAAGCATTCCACTGTGAAGCAGGACAAGACGGCGCGTGTGCAGGAATTGCTCAAGCAAGCGCAGAATAAGAAGAAATAACCGATGGATTTTACAGATATTAGCATTCTTCACACCAATGACCTGCATTCCTACATAAAGAATTTTCCAAAAAAGGCCCAGCTCATTGCGAACATTCGGGCCAGCAATGAGAAAAAAGGTATTCCGACCTTTGTCTTTGACAGTGGGGATTTATAGTCTTTTAGTTTACTTTTAGTACTAGGCAACGAGCCGCAGGCATAACTGGAGTTAGGCAAGGCGAGTTAACGAAGTAATAAAAGAAAAACTAAATGACGATATTTTCGGGAAATATTTTTTTCAACATGTACCGAGGCGTCAAGGAAATCGAGTTGATGAATCGAATTGGTTGTCAGGCCATGACCTTGGGCAATCACGAGTTTGATCACGGGGATGAACTGCTTAGCCGCTTGAACGATTATGCGGCCTTTCCAGTTGTGTCGTCCAATCTGCGTTACCGTGATGGAGAAGCGGTTGATGAACTGGTGCCGCTGGAGGATGCTTTGGAGTTTACTATGGCTGAAAAAACGCTCTATGTTTTGGGGTTAACCACTTTGGAAACTCAGGAAGTTGCCTCGCCGACAGACAATGTACTCTTTGAAGAGCCTCGGCAGGCGCTACGGAGGCAGGTTGACCAGATTGTGAGCAAGAACCCTCAAGCCCACATAGTTTTGCTCAGTCATCTAGGCTACGATGAAGATCTGGACTTGGCAACGGAATTTCCAGAAGTCAATGTGATTTTGGGTGGGCATACCCATACGATCTTAAAAAAACCTAGTCAAGTGGGCGGAGTCAGCATTTGCCAGACGGGGCAATATGGTCGTTTTGTAGGCCATCTGTCCTTGCGGTGTTATGCAGATGGGCGGCATGAGGTGTTGGCTTATGACTTGATTGAGGTGGAGAAATTGACCGGAGAAGACAAGGCGGTTAGGGCTGTTATCGACCAGATGAAGTCGGAACGGGACGCAGCTTTTTCCCAACCAATCGCAGTTCTTCCGCATGCGCTAGATGGAGAGCGAGATAGCATTCGTCAAGGCGTGTCCAGTCTCGCACCTGTGATTTGTCAAGCCCTGTATGAACAGGCGGGGCTATCAGGCTTGCAGGCAGACGGTGCGCTTCTCAACGGTTTTGGTATTCGTGCCTCTTTGTCTGCGGGCCCAATCTACTATTCGGATCTGGTCAAGGTCTTGCCCTTCTCTAAGCGCGTGCTGCTGGTTTCCATCAAGGGCAGCAATTTGGTAGCTAGTCTAAAGACAGGCCTTTATCCGCAGCTGTGGGGCATTTCCCCAGACGGTGAAGGTTTTATGGTCAATGGCAGAGCTGTTGAGGCGGACAAGAACTATCAGATTGTGACCAATTCTTTTGTCTGGAGCGGCAAGGATAATTATGATGATTTCCACCAGGCAGAAATTATACAGGATTTAGGCTTGGATAGTGACATCATCAGTGAATTTTTCAAAAGACAATATGGAGGGTAGGATGGAATTAAGAAGACCAACACTAGCGGACAAGGAAACGATTTTTGACATGCTGGCAGAATTTGAAGCGGAAAATTCTGCCATGGACGGAGGCTTTATCACCAAGGATGTGGACTTTGTGGAATGGCTGGAAAAACTAAAACAGGCCGAACTAGGCCTGGAATTGCCAGAAGGCTTTGTTCCGTACGTTCAGTATGTGTCATTTGACCAGACAGGTCGAGCCCTTGGCTTTCTCAGTCTACGCCTACGGCTCAACGATTTCCTGCTCAACAAAGGCGGTCACATTGGTTATTCCATTCGCCCGACCGAGCGTGGCAAGGGTTATGCCAAGGACCAGTTGCGACTAGGCTTGCAGGAGGTGGCTGCTAAAAATATTTCCAAGGTCCTGGTGACCTGCTCGACAGATAATCAAGCCAGTCAAAAGACCATTCTAGCTTGTGGCGGAGCTTTGGAAGATGTCCGAGAAGGAATTGAACGTTATTGGATTGAGGTGTGATATGAACAATCCCAAACCCCAAGAGTGGAAGAGCGAAGAACTCAGTCAGGGACGAATTATGGATTACAAAGCCTTTAACTTTGTGGATGGAGAAGGCGTGCGTTGCTCCCTCTATGTCAGCGGCTGTCTCTTTCATTGCGAAGGCTGCTACAACGTCGCCACCTGGTCCTTCAAGGCAGGCATTCCCTATACCAAGGAGCTGGAAAACCGTATTTTAGCAGACCTAGCTCAGCCCTATGTACAAGGCCTGACCCTCTTGGGTGGCGAGCCCTTTCTCAATACAGGCACCGTCCTTCCCCTCGTCAAGCGGGTTCGGAAGGAATTGCCAGAAAAAGACATTTGGTCCTGGACAGGTTACACATGGGAAGAATTGATGTTGGAAACGCCAGACAAATTGGAGTTGCTCAGTCATTTGGACATTCTCGTAGATGGCCGCTATGATAAGACCAAGCGCAATCTCATGCTGCAATTCCGAGGCTCTTCCAACCAACGCATTATTGATGTCCAGCAGTCCCTCAAACAAGGACAGGTGGTTATTTGGGAAAGGTTAGAGAAATGACAAAACTGAATTTTCTATTTTCGTCAACAGAAGATTTGATTGCTAAGCAGGCTCAATCTATCAAAGAGTTGTTTGATAGAGAATATAGAGATGATTACGGAGAGTGGAATTCGAAGCAGCCCTATGGTTACGCACCGCAAGACTATCATTTGTTAGCCTATCTAGGCGAGGACTTGGTGGGTCATATGGGCAGTCAGGTTCGTACTATTTCTGTAGGAGCAGAAGAGTGTCTTATTGCGGGAGTCGGAGGAGTTTTAATAGCGCCAGAATTTCGTGGGAAAGGATTAGGGAGAGATATGATGTCCCGCTTGTTAGAGGAAAATACGCAAACTTTAGCAGTTGATTTTTCTTATTTGGGTTGTCGCGAGGAGGTTGTTCCTTTTTATGAAGCCTGTGGCTTTCATCGCTTTGACCGTCTGGAACGCTCTGTAAACCGCTTGACCAATCAGCTACAAGAAGACTTATCGCTTATCATGATTGCCACGGGGCAAAAAGACTGGCAAAATTTTCCCAGCGGCCCGATTGATTTGCGAGGCAAACCGTGGTAACTAGCATTGAAGAAGCAGGGTAAAAAGTCCTTAAAATAGAAAATAGCTTAGAATATCGTCATCAGAAACGTTGATTCTAAGCTATTTTTAATTATTCAAATTTTAATCAGAGTGAGAATTTTTTAATTTTTGTCCCACCACTTTGTAAATAATCATGTTGTGTCCCCGCTCAATGAAAGTCAAACCAGACGATACAGCTAGAGCCGAAGGAACTCAAGTCGACAACGACCGATTTTCATTTTCGAAGAGCAGCGAGCAGCTCCAAAGCAGTTTAGAAGGCATTGGATTCGTAGAGATTCGCGGTTGGTTGCCTGGGACAATCAGTTTGTGAAGCGTAGCAAGCAGAAATTCCCCTTCAAACAGACTGGATTATGCTAGCTACTGATGCAGCAAGTCGGCTATCGCCGACAACTCATCCGTGAAAAGAAACAGGTTTCTATCTGCCTGACTGAGAAAACCTTCCGAAACCATGTGATCCAAGAGGCTGCTTAGATGACCAAAATACTGATGAACATTGTAGAAGATACAAGGCTTCTCATGTAGCCCGATACGGGCCCAAGAAATAACTTGGACAATCTCCTCCAAGGTTCCCAATCCACCTGGTAGAGCTATGAAAGCCTCTCCTAAAGCCATCATTTTTTCCTTTCTCTCCGATAAATCATTAACGACTATCTGCTCGGAAAGATGGGGATAAGCCCAACCCTTCTCAACAAAATGCTCAGGTATGATTCCTATAGTAGGTGCTTTCGCTGCGGTAAAAGTATCTGCCAGCACCTCCATCAATCCACCTTTTTCCCCACCATAGACCAAACAATGCCCCTGGGCAATCATCCATTGGGCCAGTTGGAGAGTTTTTTCACGGTAGATAGGGCGGTGACCAGCGCTTGCACCACAAAAAATAGTAATCTTCATAGGTCCTCCTTCCAAAATGAAGGAAAAACCAGCCTATCCCAGACTGGTTTTTCACTCATATCAACCAATCCTCCCTGTAGTATTTTAGGGGTAAAAATAAATAGATAGTGTAATTAATAAAATCAATTAAATCAAGGGTTTATCATTTTTATTTTTATTAGTATAGCATTGAAAAATATTATTTTTTGACCAAATTTTGACCAAATTTTAAGAATATACCAAAGAAAATTAGCAGAATAAGCTGATTGTTTTTGGTATGTTTTTTAGCGTTCAATGTATTAGTAAGCTAAATTAAACCAGGTATTTTTTGCGATTTTTTTAGCCTGTTCAGTCGACATATTTTTGTTATCCCAAGCATAATAAAATTCGACACCTCTTCCGAACTGCCATCCTGTATAGAAGGGGGCTTTTAATGCATTTCGGAAAGCTATATCCAAAAGCTGTGGAAGTTGGAAGCTAGTGACAATATCATGAAATTCTAGCATGTATTCTATTTGTTCTGAAGGGAGTATTTTAATGTTTTGATAGTCTTGTATAATTTTATTCGATAATTGTTCTAGGCAGTCTTTCAAGTCGTTATTTTTGCGAGTACGATAGTCTGTAATTATCATTTCGATTTCACTGGGATAGAGAGTACTTTTATCGCTGAGAAGCTGTTTTAGACGGATTTGTAAGGCTTCATTAGACAGTTCCATGTCTCTAATTATGTCTTGAAATGATTTATTTTCAATCGTTATTTTTGCAAGTAGTACAATGTCTGGAGCAAGTAGTTGAGCTGCAAAAATGTTTGCTTCAAGCTCAATCAGACTGTCTGTATCTTTGCTGGAGGTGAAAATATTTCCTTCATGCTCGAGAAGGAAGTGGCCCAGTTCATGGCATTTGGTAAAGTTTTGCCTATGCAGGTGATGTGTACTCTGATAGGAAATAGAGGAATGTCCATGTTTGTCTTTGATAGAAAGCCCGGCTATATCGTTATGTAGGGTATGTGCCATGACTGCAATGTCTAGTTTGTCAGTCATATAATCAAAAAATGAATGATACGAGTAGTTACTTGCTTTTATATCATTCATTTTCATGTATTTGTAGATATGGCTTTGGGCAATCTGTGTGATCTTATGATAGTTTGTCACTTGCTTTTGCCTTTTGTCTTTCTTGGATAACTTTTTGTCGCTCAATCAGGAAGTTTTTGAGGTCAATCTCAAGCTGTGCCTGTTCGTCATCTGATAATCCCTTGGAAGTGTTGCGGTAGAGAATTTCAAAGTCAGAGAGGTCTATTTCCTCTTCTGGATTGCGAATATCTGTTTTACCTTCAAGATACTTAGTGGAGACATTGAAAAATTCACTTAAATTATCTAAAATTTCTTTTTTAGGATTTCTTTTGCCGAGTTCATAAAGACCGACATTTTGCTGACTGGTATTAATCGCTAAAGCAAGCTCTTTTTGTGTTAAACCAGCCTCTAAACGTAGCTCTTTTAGCCTTTCTGGTAGCATAAAATAAACCTTTCTAAAAAATTTCAAAATTTAAGAAAAAAAGTGTTGACACAAAACAACAAATGTTGTATTATATATTTAACAACAAAAGTTGTTAAAACAAAAACAATTATAACATATGAAAATATGTTGTGGAAGACAAGTCAGGAGTAAAGACTTAATGTGGATATAAGTCAGGGTAATACTCCTTCGGATAAAGTTCCTCCATAAGAGCGACCTTGTCACGAGCAGCCTTCCATTGTTTTCTTGGAAATGTCACGATTAGGTGCTTCATATTAGGGAAAGTATCTTTTCTAGACACTTCCATTTTGGGTAATTTTGAGAAAGTGGTTGCAATGCGGATATCATCACTTCCCTTTCTCTCCTTACCTACTTTGTAGACAAAATCAACATAGTTGTAGAAAAAGTGTTTTCTTACTTCAATGTAGATAAGTTCTTCAAAGGGTTTAATTTTTCGAGAATGAAGAAGATGTTTTCTTTTCTTGTGGAGTGGTTTATGTGTAGTGGAAAAAGAATTGAGTTTTCCAAATTTATCATCGTAGAATTCTTTTCCGACAAGATGTTTAACTTTACTCATAAAATTGTACCTCAAAAATTTTTTAGTTGTAACTAATTCAATTAACAAAATTGAGTTAGTTAGAGTTAAAAATGACTCTGTTTACGACTACTTTTCTGAAGTATGTTGCGATATAAAATTAATAGTCCTTATACTTCCTAAGCTTAATCTCTATAACTATCATTACACACAAAAAGGTTGATGATAGGTATGAGATTGAGAATGGTAAAGAATGATAATAAGACTTTGATTTTTACGCCAACTATCTTTATGAATTCTAGTTTAGAACATTGACAATTAAATAAAAAGTGCGTCAGACAACCTGTACTAGACTGGCTGATCCAACACACGTATAAAAAATGTGGTAATTTTATTATATGTGTAAATGGTCAAAATGTCAATAATAAGTTTGTTATTAGACTTGTTATAAGTTTAGTAATAATTTGTTGTCTAACTAATGTGCTAAGGTTTATGCTAGTTATCCTGTGTCGAGCAAAAAACTAGAAGTGCTGGCTTGCAAGGGTCGGAGATAATTCGTAGGGTAACGCAGAGTGAGATGTATTCCTTATGTTTTGTGGGTGCTATGTATGGGTTAAACTCCGTACTGAAAAACTATGCGAAGATAAGAGCGTAGAGATATTTAATAGGCGGTTTATTTTTGTAGGCCGTCTTTTTTATTTTGAAAAAACAGGTGCTATCAATCATATCAATCTGGGTTTCGTCCTGATGTGGTGATAGTTTTTTGTTTGCTAAAGATAGCAAATAACAACAGGGTTTGCTATTTGTATTAAGCAAAAAAATGTCCGTAAGTATGGACAAAATGAAAAATGTCTATTAGGGAGGAAAGTTTTTATGCGGGTTAGTGAGAAAGGAGATGCAGTAACTTATAGCTACAAAGGTCCAGTTGAAGAAGAGGCCCAAAAGTGTGCTCGTGAGCTGGCAAAATTAGAACAAGAATTGCCAATATTGGAGGCAATCTTTAGTAAAGCCAATAAAGAGTTTAATAAGGCTAAAAAGAGAAGGTTGAATTTAATTGGCTTTCTGAATCTTGTTGAAGAAAAATATGAGATAAAGGTGCGATAATTAAAATAAAATTTCTGAAAGGTTATTGGTGTTATTTATATATATATGGTATACTTTGAGTAGAAAGTATTGCTGAAGAGGAGGACAGAATATGGTAACAGATGTTTTTGGAACCAGTACTTTGGAAATGTCAAAAGAAGATATGAAACTGAATCCTAAAAAACCAGTCATTCGTCTTTATGATGATGAGGAATTGATAGGGAAGTTTTCACTTTCTACAGGCGAAGTGATTGAAAATATTGACTTAGCTGATTACGATATTCGTTTTGCTCAAAAAGAGATTAGTCGGAATCGTGAAAATTGGTTAGAAACCTGGAGAGATTATGTAGGTATTTTGAATGCCTAGAAATATTTTTGACAAGTATATCATTGAGATTCGGACAAATGAACATAACCATAAGGGTCAAAGAGCTCATGTCCATATTTATATTCATGGAGAGGAAGTTGGCTCAATGTTTTTAGATGGTGAAATGCGAGATGGCTATTTGAAAGGGCGTGACTATCGTAAGGTGTCTGCCTATGTGAGAGAGAATGCTGACCGTTATCAATCCATGTGGGATGAATTTCAACAGAGTGCATATTAATCAGGAAGGCTTGCAGGCGCAAGTCTTTTTTGTTTCAAAGAAAGGAAATAGACTATGAAATTAGTATACGGATTAATAAAGTTTGTAAGGGCAATTTTCTGGGGAGCGATGTTACTATTTGGATTATTGTTTGCAGGCCTACTCTCTTTGGGAATAGGTAAAGAATAAAAAAGGAGTAGGATATGAATAAAATTTCGGAACGTATGCGTGAATTACGCATTGATAATGGTAAGGAGAAAGAAGAACTGGCGGCATTGCTAGGTGTTACTACTTCGTCTTATAATCGTTATGAGTCAGGAGCTAGAGAACTAGATGTTGATAGTTTGATTAAATTAGCGATTTTCTACGGTGTTCCCCTAGATTATCTATTAGGTCGAGATGGTATTGAAATGCCAGTATTCGATAGAAGTCGCGTTGTTTGTTATAAGGACTTAATTGATCTTGGTTTTAACGGAAAATTGGCCCATGGTATTATTAGTCAAATTGATAGTAAAAAGCCGTTTGAAGAACGAATTCGACGATCTGTAGATGATAAGACAAAGTTTGTAGAGAAGGAGGAAATATTTTATTTATTGATGGAGATAGCAGATTTAGTATAGAAATCATTAAAAGTTGTCCCTTCTAAGTAGCAATGGTTTTTCTTTTTCCTCCTACCATTGCTATTTAAAAGGGATAATTAGAAAGAGGTGTTTGAAATTTGTAAAAGCGATCATGAATATTGTAAGCAAGCCTATCAACAGGCTTATGAGAGTTTTATATTTAGTTTAGGCATGTATGCCAATCACAAAATCTATCGTAGAAAGTTGTTAAAGGATATTATGAAGAAGTTTGATGATATTACTGATAGACATTTAAGCGTTGGTTTGGTATCGGGGAGGTATGGTGCCTATTATAAACGTTTAACGTTGTCTGCTTACGAACAGACTGTTGGAGAAAAGAAATGAGGGAGGTTTGAAATCTTTGATAACAAGGAATAAAAATGCTATTTGATTTTGTATAATAGTTGGCAAACATATAAAATAATGCTATAATTGTGTATATAATTTTTAAAAGGAGAATTTTAATGAAAAAGAAAGCTTTGGGTGGGGTTGTAACCGCTATTGTTAGTACAGGTCTAGTGACTACTGTTCATGCGGAAGAACTACCACAAACACAAGAAGCTACGGTTGCGCAACAATCTACGGTAACAGAAGCAGATGTTAAGGCTGCTCAAGGTGTCGTTGAGGCTACGGATAAAGCTGTAAAAGAACAAGAGGCTATAGTTGCTGAAGGTGAGGCTGAACTGAAGGTAGCGACGGAGAATAGCAATCAGGCTCAGGATAGTCTTGTAAAAGCAACTGAATTGGCTGAAAAAGCAACTCCAGAAGGTATTGCTGCTGCGGAAGGTGCTGTAACAGAATCAGAGGCCGCTTTATCAGTAGCTGAAGCAGGCGTTGTAGCTGCTGAGAAAAAACTTGATGAGGCAACTGAAGCAGTTACTGTTCAGGAAGGAGTGGTAGCCAGCGAGGAGGCCCAAAAAACGATTGCAGCAAATGAAGTAAGTGAGGCCCAAGAAGCAGTTAACAGTGCTCAAGCAGTTTTGGACGGTACTGGCGCAGCAGAAATTATTCAAGCTGCTAATCAGGCAAAAGAGGACTTGGCGTCAGCACAGCAAGCTGTAGAAACAGCCAAGGCTAATTTACAGTCTGCTCAGTCGGCAGATGTTGCACGTCAACAATCTATTGACGCAGTTCAAAGTGAACTTTCAACAACTAATTCTAATCTCGCAACAGCACAAGCTAATTTGGCCGCTGCTAGTGCTACAAGTCAATCAGCTACTCAAGCATTGGCTCAAGCGCAGTCGGCTCTTAGGGTTGCAGAAAATGATTATCAGTCATTAAATGTTATCACATTGACACCAGAATACATGGCAGCTCTACGGGATTATACCCATAATTATGCAACAAAAGGTGCGGAAGCTGAGGCAATATTAACGACAGAAAGTGCAAAGCTAGCTGCCTTACATAAGTATAAAGTCAATCCAAACGATGACAATACTGTGACCTACGATTTGAATAATCTACCAACAGATGTGATTACAGAGTTGTCATTATTTGGTTCTGATTTGTTAAACCAAATTCGTAAACAGATGGGGAATGAGCCTACGGTGGTTACTGCTTCTTCTGTTGCATTTGCAGACAAGGTAACAGATAATGCAGTGGCTGCGAATTGGGATAGCTGGTCTCAGGGTCACAATGACGCAGGTATTTCGGCAGCTGCCCAGGAGTATGCTTTATTTGGCTCTAATGATGTTGCCAATTACTTTGAGAATTGGGCTGGCATGGGAAGTGGTGATAAGTTAACGCTTAGTCAGTTGAAACAAAAGGTATATGATTCAGTTATACTGTTTATGTTCCCGACTCGCTACTTGGAATGGATGCATGCGGATAGTATTGCGGGAGAACGAGATGCACTTATTGGTCGAACGGCTACTGTTGAATACTTTGCATTAGATACCATGCATACTCGTAACTATATTGGTCTTCACTTTTTAGGCGTTGATGATACAATGCTGACAAGTGCTTCTACTAATTTTGATACGACTCCTATTGCTAACCCTAAATCTGCAGAGGTCATCGCTAATCAGTATAATGCTGCTCAGTTAGCGTTACAAACAGCAGTATCGGCAGATAGCGTAGCTAAGTCAGCACTTGCTACAGCACAGTCAGCTGTTGAGGCTTTGAGTAAGACTTTGTCAGAACAACAAGCTACTCTCGCTGCTTTGGAGGCTCAACCTTTACAGACAGCTACAGCTCAGACAAGCTTACTTGAGGCCCAGGCAGTATTAGTTAAAGCAGAGGCGACTGACGCCAATGCTCAGCTTGCTTTGAATAATTTAACAGCAGATGTCAAGGTTAAAGAGGTAGCGTTAGCGACTGCTAAACAGAATCTTGCAGATAAGCAACTTGCTTTAGAAACAGCTACTCAACAGCTCCTTCAGGAAACAACTAAATTGGAACAGCTGAAGTTAACTCTTGATCAAGCTAGAGAAGCGCTTGTTGCTGCGGAGCAAGCAGTTACAGATAAGCAACTTGCTTTGAATAATGCCCAGCAGTATGTGGCTGATTTGAAGTACGCTCCAACCTTGCTTGAAAATGCTAAATTGTCTGTGAGTGTCACCCAGGCAGAATTGGAGAAGGTTAGGTCAGCTTTACGGTCAGAAGTAGTGATTCTGGACGAATTGAAGTTATTGGCTGCGAGTGCTAAAGAATATTATGCAGCTGTTTTAACCCGTTATCAGGCCGTTTTAGAGGCAGAACTTCAGTCACGATTGGCTAAAGAGAAGGCTGCTATAGAGGCACGTGGGGGTGTAAGCCTTCCTGTATTTGATGTGACAGGGAAATTAGTTGCTTATGCGGAAAAGGAAAAAACACAGTCAACAGCACAAACGGTTAAAGGCTCTTCTCTGGCTACTAGCCCTGTGAAAAAAGGTAGTCTACCAGAAACAGGTAGTCAGTCAACTACTTTCTTATCAATGCTAGGTCTTGTTGGTTTATTTGGTCTAGTTACGAAGCGTCGTAAGAATAACAATTAATAATGGATATAAAGTCATGATTCGTCATGGCTTTTTTATTTGACCGAGATGTCTAAAAACTAAAAAAATAGAAAAGGAGATTCAAGAATGAATCAGAAAACAGTTAACGGACACGGATTCTTCCGTAAGTCAAAAGCCTACGGTCTTGTATGTGGGATTGCCCTCTTTGGTGCAATGGTTACTACATCAGTTAGTGCAAATGAAGTCACAACTGAGACTACTCCAGCAGTTGAAGTAGTCAATCCTAATCCCGCCACCAACCTGGAAACGGTCCAAGCAGCTCCATCAGCTGAAAGTCTTGCGATTCAGACAGAAGCTGGTCAACAAACAGGTGAGTTGACAAATCCTGTGACCTCTACTGTGTTAGATAAGGTTGTTGAAGAAGCCAAAGTTGCAGGTGTTGAAGTTGCTGAAGAAGGTCAGGAAGCAGTGTATGATAGCTTGGATAAAGCACAAGCAGACCTTGAAAAACAAGTGGTTGCAGTTCAAGAAGCCACTGATAAGCAAGAAGCAAATACAGTAGCTATCAACGCTGCAGTTGGTCAAAATAAGGAAATTGACCTCAAGAACCAGCAGGAAGTACAACGTGTTGCTGACTATAATCAACAAAGTCAGGCAGCTGTTGACGCTCGAAATAAAGTAGGTCAGGAAGCAGTTGATGCGACAAATTTAGCTAATAAGCAACAAGCAGATACAACCAATGCTCAACTTAAAAGTGAGTATGAATCAAAATTGGCAGAAATTGCTCAGATTGAAGAACACAATGCAGGTGTTAGGAAGCGTAATGCCGAAGCGATTGCTTGGGCTGATGCAGAAAATGCTCGTCGACAAGCTGAGTATGAAGCAAAATTGGCAGACTATGAAGCATTAGGGAAGTTATCAGAAAATACTTCAGCCAATGTTATGTTGGTTGGACAAGTTGATAAGGGTGTAACAGGTTCAAAGTATTACGCTAATCTAAAAGCTGTATATACTGGAACTGACTCGTCTGTTAAAGGTATCGAAGCCTTAGGGTTTAAGAATGGCTTAACAACAATTACAGATACCAATGGTGTGCGTATTTCAAATTATGCAGATGGTACACCTGATGGAACAACTATTGCTAGTTCTGTAAAGGGAATTTATGTTGTATCAGAGGTTTCAGAGGGTGCTACTTTTAAAATTAACAACTTAGGAAAAACCACAGAAGGAAATACCATTCATGCAATTGTGACGGTTTCCAAAGTAGAAAAGGATAACTCCAACCGTAGTTATTTCACAGTCGGCTATCAAGATGAGGGTAGTGAGTACAATTCCTTAGCAGTTGATTATCGCAACTTCTCACGTATTGGTCTTAAATTTAGATTTGTAGATGATGCTGGGAAGTCGATTAAGTTGATTTCATCATTCCTTGTTGGAGATGTCGATTACGGTCAATCTGCCGATGTATCTTATGGCTATAATGGTGCATCGATGTATGTAGACCCTGACTCTCGTTTAGTAGCTAGTCAATATGGAATGATGGCTGAGGGAGATTGGGGTGCAGATTCCTTAAATTCTGCTCCTTTAGGAACTCTTGTTGCCTATGGAGTTTCTGATAACATTAACTATATCCATACTAATGGTTTGTCAAAGGATAATGGTTTGCCAAGCACTAATTACGATGGACCATTTGTGGAATTTCTATTGTTTGGTACTTCTTCTAAGGTAGAAACAATTTTCCCAACTCCACCAGTTGTACCTGTGTCGTCTGAATTGGAAAAGGAGGTGCCAGTTACTCCTCCAATTCCAACTTACGTAACACCAACAGTTGTGAAGTTCACTCCTGAAAGCTATACACCGATTAAGCCAGTCGTTCTTCCTTATGTAGAAGTTCCTGAAAAAGAAACCTATTCTGTGAATGTCCACCCAGTCATTGTCAAACAAACTCCAGTTAATATCAAAGCTGTAGTGAACGAAGATGGTGTGGATGTTAATGGTAAGTTGGTTCCAAAAGGCTCCATTCAAACTTGGGTACTGACAAATAGCCCACTTGTCGCAGGTCGTGAAGCGGTCACTAGCTATACCATGTTTGATCCATTCCCTGCAGGTTTTGAGATTGACCATGCAGCCACGGCGTCGGAAAATACAGCCTGGACAGTAAACTATGATGACAAGGGTAAAGCAACGCTGACAGCGACACAAGCAACCCTTGACTATCTCAATGCCAATCGTAACCAAGATGTCGCTATTCCCCTAGCCTATTTTGTCGGTCGTCCGATTAATGATGGCGGAACTTATAAAAATACCTTTACGACGCTGATTGCTACTCCTGCAGGTGAGTACAAGGTGGTGTCGAATACGCCTGTTATTTACACACCAGGTTCTGAAGATCCTCGGAATCCTGGCGGTGAAAATCCAACTCCGTTTGACAGCTTGATTGAACCTAAGAAAGATGTTGTAGATGAAAATAGCCAATCAATTGATGGCCAATCCGTCTTGCCAAATACTGTTCTTACCTATCTAGCGGAACAAGACTTTGACCAATATAAGGACATTGCAGCTTCTCAAAATGCGATTGGAAAAGGCTTCCTCTATGTGGATGACTACCTGGATGGGGCCGTTGATGGTACTTCCTTAGTGGTCAACTCTATCACAGCTGCCAATGGTGATGATGTCCGTGAACTGCTTGAAATGGTCCATGTCCTTTCGAAAGAGACCTTAGATGAAAAACTCCAGGCCCTTATCAAAGACTCAGGCATTAGTCCTGTTGGTGAGTTCTATCTCTGGGTGGCTAAAGACCCTGAAGCCTTTTATAAGGCCTATGTCCAACAAGGGCTGGACATTACTTACAACTTGTCATTCAAGATTAAACAAGACTTTTTAGGCACCATCACCAACCAAACTTTCCAGATTGATTTTGGAAATGGCTACTACGGAAATATTGTCACAAACGAAGTCCCACAACTGGTCGTACATAAGGATGTGCTGGATAAGGATGGCAAATCCATTGATAATGGCACGGTTCAAATTGGTGACCTTGTGACCTATAAGCTAGAGGGTTGGGTGATTCCAGCAGGTCGTGGCTATGACATTAAGGAATATCGCTTTGTGGACCTTCTTCAACATAGCCATGATGACTACCAAACGTTTGCGATTGAAGCCAAGGTTGACTTTACTCTACCAGATGGAACAGTTATCAAGAAAGGTGATGACTTATTATCATATACAGAAACAGTCTACAATGCCCAAACAGGCAAATTTGAGACTCGTTTCAAGGAAGAGTTTCTAGCACAAATTACACGTGATCAGGCATTCGGTGCGGATGGCTATATCACAGTGAAACGGCTTGCCTCGGGTGAGGTTGTCAATGGGTATACACTCTATGTCAATGGAAATCCTGTAGTATCTAACAAGGTTACTACAGAGACTCCAGAGCCACCAAAACCAGAAGCGCCAGTTAAGGAACAGTTGCCAAATACAGGCGTTGCAACATCTTATGGCTTGACTCTTGCTGGCATAGTGACTATGTTTGTGAGCTTAATTGGATTGCATAAAAAGCGTGGGAACTAAAAATATTTTTGAGTAGCTAAACCTGGGTAAGTTTTGAAACTGCCTTTTATTATTTTATGAATTGAGGAAGAAATATGTTAAGAGAATCTCTTAAATTAAAACCAGAATTTGTTGGTGTGGCCTTTTACGAAGGCCTTGGGAACGCACCTCGAAGCGTTGACGGAAAACCTGGAAAATATCAGCGCCATATCTTGAACTCGCCTGTTCACGGAATCTTTCACGTTATTACAGAAGCTACCGCAGAGGTCTTTCCGTTCGATTGTCAGGTGAAGGTTATTGAACCGCTTTTTTATCCTGACCGTAATGTAAATGGAACTTCTGTTGCTCCCGCATTAAATGTTTTGGCTAAAGGTTTGGAAATTGTGAAAGGTGGTAAATAATGGCTAAAGTTGGATTGGATTTTGGAGAAAAGGTGCAGATTGCGGACAAGAGCTATCGAGTCCTTAATGATGGGCTTGACATTCAGGCTCTTTTGGGAGAAACAACGTTTGGTCGGATTGAAGGTGCGGATATTATCTATGAAGAAGTCCGTGATCAACGTACAGTGACTAATGTTAATACTGGTGAAATTCGCGGTGTTGTTGTTGGTGTGCGCTTGAGCGCTCAAAAAGGCACTCATTTTGTAACGATTGTGGATATGTTGCCGAGTGAAATTGAAGATTTGGGCCTACAGTTCCGTGATCCTGTTGAATTGGAAGGTTTAGTTGTTACCTACTCTGGTTTCAATCGTGAAGACAATTATAAGTTGTTTGCTTCACGGATTAAAAAGGTGGGTGGACAGAAGCCACAACATCAACCGAAACCTGAGCAGCAACAACAAAAAGACCACAACTAATTTAACAGATTTGGGTGGTTAGTATGTTGAAGCAGCTTTTTATATATAAAGGGTGGCGAGTGCGTCCTTTTTATCAACATATTAAGGCAGTAACGTTTTTTATGATGTTGCTGCCTTTTTTGTTTTTTCTTGGTTTATATGTGTATTTTCATTATCAGGAGATAATGGTAAAGCCTTTTTTATATAGCGGTATTTTTATTGCTATTTTGTTATTTTTTATTATTATGGTTGAGATTATCAATCGCTATTTGTATCATAAAACAATTTTTTTTGGTAGGTTGGATAATCTACGGGTTTTATCAAATTATCTATATCAGCATAATTACTTTTTCAGCAAAAAGAATGGCGATAAGAAAACTGTTAAATTTCCTAAGGTGTATGTAAAGCGTGACAAATACGGTTTGGATGCGACTTTTATTCTACAAGGAAATAAATTTCAGGATAAGTTTTTAAACATAGCTAAGGATTTGGAAACTATGTTTGATGGCGATTTTATTGCTAAAGCTTTTATTAAGGGTTTTGTATCATATCAGATTGCTTTTGGGCGGATAGATGGCAGGTTGCATATAAAAGATGTCAGAATGACGGATAAAGGTGTTCGTCTAATGGACAATATTTATTGGAACTTTGATGAAAATCCGCATCTGCTGGTATCTGGGGGCACAGGTGGTGGAAAAACTGTATTTTTAATGTCTTTGATAAAAGCATTGGCTGAAGTTGGTCATGTAGATATTTGTGATCCTAAGAAATCAGACTTTACTGGTTTAAAGGATATTCCAGTTTTTCAGTCCCGTGTTTTCTTTGAAAAAAAAGATATGATTCGATGTTTGAAAGATAATGTTGAGTTTATGGATAAGCGTTATGAGGCTATGGCTAATCATCCTGATTTTAGCCCTGGTAAACGTTATTCTGCTTATAACATGAAGCCTAAGTTTCTTGTTTTTGATGAATGGGCCGCTTTTATGGCTACTTTAGATAATGATTATAAGTCATATTCTTTGGTTCAAGAATACTTGACGCAGATAATTTTAAAGGGGCGTCAAGCTGGTTTGTTTGTTGTTTTAGGATTGCAGCGTCCTGATGGTGAGTACGTTAAAACGGCGTTGCGTGATAATTTTATGAAGCGAATTACCATGGGGCATTTGGAAGACACTGGTTACAATATGATGTATGGTGAAGCTAACAGAAATAAAGAGTTTAAGAAAGTTGACACAATAAATGGGAAAAAGGCTCGTGGTCGAGGATATATTGCGAATTTTGGTGAAATTGCGCAAGAGTTCTTTTCTCCGTTCGTTCCATTTGATGAAGGCTTTTCTTTCATTGAGTTATTTCAATCTTTGCCAGTAATTCCGTTTGAAGGTGAGGAATTTTCGGTTTTTGGTATGCCTGAAGCGGGTATGTCAAAAACTGATGTTTTTGCTGAAGGACAAGATGATGTATCTAGTGAGTTGAAATTGCTTAAAGATTATGCAGTTGAAACAGGTTTTGATATAAAAGTTCTGCGAAAAATTATTGATATTCTACGTGGCCTAGGTCATGAATTTGAAAAAGTGGATAATAGTTTGTGTTTGACGCCGGAGCAGGAAATTATCCTGAAGGGGGTAGTGTCTGAATTTGAAAAGGGTCAACCAAGCTATGCCAAGGCTGTTGAGGTCTATTTTGAAGGAGAAAATCCGTAGTTCTGAGAGCCAAGGGTGAGGGCAAGGGCAAGGGTGAGCGGAGCGAACCCGAAGCCTGAAGCCCGAAGCCTGAAGGCGGAAAGGGCTACGGATTTTTGAATTTGACCCCCAATTTCTAATAGGGGGGTAGAAAATGAAAAAATGCAGTTTCCAACCAGTCCTAATCGTAGGTGGCTCAACGGATTCCGCGATTTTTAAAGTGTACTAATTTGCGAAAAAAAACGTACTAGGGGGTCAAGATTTGTCTAAGGGAAAATTTATTGGTGGAAAGCACTTAATAGCGTTAAGAAAATCAACAAAAACAAGTCAAAAGCAGTTTGCAGAACTGACAGGGATAGCTGTTGATTCTATCCGTTCGTGGGAGCAAGGCAGACGGATGTTAACGGTTGAAAAGTATAGAGAGATTAAGTCGCTTTTAGGGTATGTTTCTAATAGTCAAGGAAATTTACGAGTGATGATTGACTATCTACGCATTACATTTAAACATGTAAGGGATTTGGATTTCTTTTGTCGTAAGTTTCTTTATTGCAGACTAGAGGAGTTTGTGTCTGAAGAAACAAGAATGTTGATGTATACGCACTTATGGCGTCGTGGGGATATTTGGATATTTGATTTTGGTGATAAGTCAAAAACAGAAAACTATCAAATTACTTTACAACTATCAGGAGCTGGCTGTCGTCAAATGGAATTGATATTTGAAAGAGAGGGGCTTACTTGGTCTGAATTTTTACAAAAAATTTATTTTGAAGGTGACGATATGAAGGTGACCCGATTAGATGTGGCTATGGATGAAATGTATAGAGGATTTGAAAATGAATCTGATCATTTCCTATTGTCGGATATGATAGCAAGGGTCTATCAAGGACAGGTTGTGTTTGATAAACTGAAAACTTGGAATCACATTGGCGGTGGACAGTTATTATTTCATAAAGTTAATGAAATGGATTTGATAGATGATGGCGGTCAAGGTATTTCGCTTTATTTTGGTTCTCGTCAATCAAATTTGTATTTCAACTTTTATGAGAAACGCTATGAGATTGCTAGGAAGGAGAAAATGACTCTTAGTGAGTCTTTGGAAGTTTTCGGGATTTGGAATAGGTACGAGTTGAGATTTTCTCAGGAGAAGGCGCACAAGGCTGTTGAAGAGTATGTTTGTGGTATTGACCTTGCAGAAATTGCCAAGGGAATTATTAACAAGGAAATGCAAGTTTATGACGGTACAAATCCCTATGGCGCTTTTCTTCCGGATAAGAAGTGGCAAAGCCTTTTTGGTGGCGTTGAACCTTTGAAATTATCTGTTAGTCCTGAAGCTTATTCGATTGAGCGTACAGTTAAATGGTTGATGTTTCAGGTTGCGGATTCATTGGCATTAGTTGATGAAGCGGATAAGATTATGGATACAAAATATCTTGAGATGATATTGGACTCTGGAGCAATTAGTGAACGAGGCCAAAAAGTTCTTGATTTATTGAATTCAGGCACGAGAAAGGATATTGAAGAATACCTGAGGGAATGATTAAAGAGATTAAAGAAAGGATGGTTGCGGATTGATTGAATGAAATTGAAGATTACTTAGCTAGAAATATAGAGAATATCGACCTAATCATTGAGCAGGTTGTTTTTTTATTGCCAGAAAGTTATTTTTATAAACCAGAAATTCGAACTGGGCATTTTTTAGAATTAAGACAAAAGATGGATGATGTTTCTAAAAAAATGAGGTTTTGGGCATATCGTGGAGATAGAGGATTGACTCAAACTTTAAAGAGACTACAACATCAGTATGAAGTTGAGATAAAAAACTTAGCAATCAGAAAGCGTAGAGAACTACAGGATGACTTGTTGATGGAATCACTTGAAATGCAATGTGCCTGTATGATAAGTCTGATTAGCAATTTTAAATTACTGAAGCATTTACGAACGTTTGATTAAGATTAAAGGAAAAACTATGATTTCAGAATATCGGGTGAGAAGTCCAACTGTTAAAATTTTATATAGATTATAGGATAAAAATAAAAAATGAGAAAGAAAAAGGTAAAATGAAATGGCAAATAATCGTACAGACGCAGATAAGAAGTTGTTATCAGTATCGCAGGAATTGTCACAAGCGCTTGTGACCTATAATTGGGAAGAAGCGTGGACAAAAGCTGGGGAGTTGAATGGACTCTTGAAAAATCGTGAGGGATTGACTTTGCCGCCGTACATGCTTGATATGCTTGCGCAGCATTTGAAAAGCTTCTACTATCAGAATAATCAGGTACAGAAAGCTCACAAGGCTCAAAAGGCAATTGGTCATAAATTGGAAGAGTTCAAATAGGTTTCAAATAGTTTAAGAGATAGGTTTTCATTCCTGTCTCTTTTTTGTGGAGAATAAATAATGATTATAAAGAATTTATTAACTGGTAGTTCGATGAGCTTGGAGCAGCCTTACAATGTAGCATTATTATCAAAAATTGGTGTTGATGAAAACTTTCAGAATCAAGTATATGTTGAGTCTGGGCATGATAGTTTTGGCTTTGGTTTAGACGGATATATGTATTTCTATGAGCTAAAAGAATTTCTAAAACACATTGAAAACCAAAGAAATGCTTTTCATTTTGAATATATGATGTTGAGTCGACTTAAAGAAGACTGTGAGTATTTTCTTGGGTATGGCAATCGTTGTGAGAATAGATTGTGGGCTGGAAACGTAGAAAGTCAAATTGCTGAAATGAAGCGTATTTGGAATCTTTTTCCAGAAGGACTGAAACCTCAGTGGATCACTTGGGATGAAATTCTACGATATGAAAGACGGATGAAGGTTTCATGAGTATGAAAGCATTGATTAGAAATCCTAAAAATGGTCGGAAAGCTTGGTTTAGCTTTCCGTTTTATTTTGGTAAGTTGTCTGCCATTGGACATTCTTGTTCTTATGATGACGAGGTGGAAATTGTGGCTTTTGAAGGGGTTGAGGTACTTCCTCTTGGACAGGCTACGCTTTATGACTTGGAAATGGCCAACAGAATAGCGGAAGGGATTTAGCCATGTTAGCAAAAATTAGATTGTATAAGGATGGTTCAGGCCAATTCCTAGCTAGACCAGTTGACTTGATGAAATTTAACGAGGAAGATATTCGGCAACGTTTAGTTGATTTAGGTTATGATTATCATTCTGAGTTAATGATTGTAGGCTTTGAAGACTGGCAAATTGAAAGGAATTTATCGCTGGATGAGGCTTATAAAATTCGAGACCTTATTAAGTCAATTTATTCAGGGAATGATTTCTTGGTCTCTCATATGTTAAGCATTCATTCATTTCCAATCGCTTCTATCTTATCCAATCGGTATGCCTTCCTCTCAAAAGATGAGGAAGAGGCGATGGTAAAGGTTAGTAAATATTATGAGTCGGACACCCTGGTTAAAATCTTTAATAAGACAAATACCTGGGTAAATTTTATTATGGCGTTTGTGTCCTCTGGAGACTTGTTGAATACCTCCAGGGGATTTTATTATAAGGTGAATTGAAAGGAAAATATACATGAAAAAAGAAAAAATTATGTTTGTTGCGGGTCTTGCTTCAGTTGTGCTTGCTACAGGGGCTCCCGTTTTAGCGAATGAAGTTACCAATGAAGTTGTCACTGATGAAGTTGTCGTAGATGACGGGGTGGATACAATAGTTGAAGAAACTCCAATAGTGACTCCTCCTTCAGATACTGAAGAAGTCCAAGAAGAAACTCCAGTAGTGACTCCTCCTTCAGATACTGGAGAGGTCCAAGAAGAAACTCCAGTAGTAACTCCACCTTTGGAGGCTGGAGAAATCCAAGAAGACACTTCAGAAGTGACTCCTCCGTCAGATACAGAGGAAGCTCTCGATCCTTCAGTTCCCGTTGCAAGTGAGGAGGAAATACCATTTGTTCCAGTTAAAAAAGAGGACGGTAGCACGATTCTCGGCAGTAGTCAAGGACAAGTTGTTTTACAAACTGCAGAAGGAACTATTCAGTATGTTGCACCTGTAGCAGTGGGTGCCGAGGTGAAGGAAGATGGAAGTGTTGTTCTGAAAACTTCAGAAGGAAAATTAACACGACTACCTGAAACAGGGGTTGATGAAGTGCTTTCGTTTGGATTAAGTTTCTCAGGTTTGTTAATGCTTGTTGGTACTGTTTTTGCGAAGACGAAAGGTTTGATTGGTCTTTAGACTAGAAAGGGGTTCGTTTGATTAAGAAGTATTTGGATAATGTTTTCAAATTCTTATCAAATTTTCGAAAAGTTGATAAGGTTAAGAATAAAGCTGACGTACGAACGGTGAACCAAGGATTTGTAAATCTACTTGTTTATGGTGGTTTAATAGTTTTTGTGTTAATTGGCAGTGTAAGTGGATTTCGTGCGATTAGCCTGTATAATCAAGTAGAGACTCTTAAAAATCAAGTTCAGGAATATGAGGCTGTATCAAAAGAAATTTCATCAATTAAAGGTGGAATAGATGTTTCGAAAGTTAGGCAGTATATGTCCGACTTCCTTAAAGTCTTTATCAATTATGAAAGCACCTCGTCAGATTCGAGATTGCAGGAATTGGACAAATATTTTGCTTTTAGTATGTCTAATTATACAGATACTGTGAAAGAAAGTCGCGCTTTGACTGGTCAGAGTTTAATAGCAGTAGCGGAAGAGGAAGATTTTTATATCGCGGACATTAAACTAAGTTACGATACTGTTGAATCAGGTCAAACAGTGTCGCGGGTTCGTGTATTGGCCGTGCCCTTTCAAATCTCTGACGGTTTACTGTCAATTATTAGTCCTCCTTATTTCAAACAGGAGGATGTCTTGCTTGGCGAAGCGGAGCCTTTGAAGCGTAGAGACATAGATGAGGTAGAACAGGTTGATGAAGGGCTGCAAAAATCCGTGTCCGAGTTCCTGGTAGTATTTTTTGAAAAGTATGCCAGCAGTAATGAAACGGATTTGAAACTTCTCATGAATGAATCGTATTTTATGGGTGGGCAATATGTTGTTGACACTATCCAAGAAAATACTCTCTTAATCTATAAAGAGTCTGAGTATGTCGTGGTCCAGGTTACTGTAGATTTTATGGATAGTGGCAGTGGTGCAGTGCATAGTGAAAATTTCACTTTGCATTTGGTAGAACAAGATAGTGGTTGGTATGTTAAGGACCTCTATCATTATTTTAAGAAATAAGGGGAAAATAATTTATGGTTAGTGGTTTACAAGAATTTATCTTAGACGATGGAATGATTTTACTTTCGGTTTTTGCAGCGTATCGATTATTTAAGAGCTGGAAGGAATCGAACTGGTTTCAAGTTGCCTCGGTTTTAATAATCTATGCTCTTATTGTATCTGTTTTGAAAGGGCAACAAGTCCTAGCGTTTTTTGGAAAGTTACTGCGTATGATTGGTATTGAGACGGGTCTGTAGTATGGAAGAATTGATCTATGACTATGCTAAGGGCTTATCAGCTCCTTATTGGATTCAAGAGGTGAGGACACAGAAAGGAAAGGTTTTATTGAGTTTTTCAGTTCCAGTACAACTTTCTTATTTTGTTGTATTCTTTCTGGTTTTGGTCTTTATGTTGACGATTTGTCAGCCGATCATGTCTTTACTCTATACAATGATTGGAGGACTTAGTTTAGCCTTATATTTTTATATTCCGAACAGGCTGGCAAGACTCTATTCGGAAGTGGAACCTGACGGAAAGAATGTCTTGCACTATTTAGTAGGTTTTTTCCGATTCCTATTTGAGTTTATTATAAACAAAAAAGCAATCTATCAATCAGAAAGAGTCGATGTGATAGAGGAGCTGTGTTTTGAAAAAACAACACTTTAGTCTTGGCAGATGTGAAAGTCTGCTAAGACATAGCATGAAAATGCCTAGAATAAAAAATGATATTGAGGAGAATGTATGGTAGATTTAGCATATCCAATTAGTAAGATACACGAAAATATAGCATTGAGAAAAGATAATAGTGCAGTAGCATTTTATCGAATTCCCAATACTCCTATTACAGTTACCGATAAAGAGGCTAAACAAGTGCATAAGGGTAAGGTACTGCGAGTGTTAGCAAAATTGGCTAAGCAAAAGTATTTTGAGATTGCTTTAGTCCCGAAAGATTATCTTTTGGAAGAAAAAATGAGGGATTTTTCAAAAGCTTTGGCTGACGACAGTCTGGAAATAGGCAAGAAGTACTTAGAAAAAATTGTGACTGATTTGACAACTGAGATGGAAATTCCTTTTCAGTATGATTGGATAGTTGGTGTCGATATTCGAAAGAATGTCATAGAAGAATCGGTAGTTTCTGCAGTTGGTGATAAATTAAATTTTTTGACAGAATCAGTGGCAGGAGTTTTCAACTTTGAGGTTATTGGAAAAATAGACTGGTGGACTAATTATGAGGTAGATGAACAAACTGTGTTTCAAACACTGAATCCGTTGAAGGCTAAGCGACTATCGGATGATGAATTGTTTTACTATCAACGTATGCAGTATTTACGATATATTCCTCATTTGAAGGAAGATGTTTTAGCTAACCGAGAATCCAGCAATGTAACAGATACTCGCATAACCGTATTAGCTGGAGGTTATTTGAAATTAGAATCAGCGTATGGAAAATCTTTTGTAGATATTTTACCTGTGGGTGAGTTTCCGACTGTTTTTAATGGCTTTCATATCGCAGAGTTTACGCAACGTTTTGCATTTCCTATTGAGATTCGTATGAAGGCTAACTTTATTGATAACAATTCGATAAAGGGAACAATGGCCCGTTCTAATATTCGCTATCTGAACATTATGCAGGAGGCCCACTCTACCAAAACAGTTCAGCAACAGAAGATTGTAGAAGGAATGCAGTCTCTTAAAGATTTGATGAAAAAAGTTGGGGATAAGGAGTCTTTGGTAGAGTTCTCATCCTGCTTGGTTGTTTCGGCCTCAAGTTTGTCACAGTTGAAGACACGTAGAAAGTCAGTATTGAATTATTTTGAGGATTTGAATGTCGGGGTCCAGGAAGCAAAGTTTGACACTCCATACTTGTTTCAATCGAATCTATACGGTCAACGTTTGAGTCATACAACAAGGCACTGGAATCACTTGGTTACTGTTAAGGGATTTTGTGAGCAGATGTTATTCACGAATACCTTTTCTGGAAATAGAATTGGTTGGTACATTGGTCGAGTGGATAATAATTTGAATCAATGGGAAAGTTTGGATAAGGCTGTTGCAGCATCCAAAAATCTGGTTTTGTTTAATCCTACTGTCGGAAACAAAGAGGACATTGAGGGTAAACAAACGAAAAATCCGCATATTGCAGTAACAGGTGCAACTGGTGAGGGAAAGTCTTATCTTTCTCAGTTAATCTTTCTACTGACCTCAATGCTTGATGTGAAGCAGCTATACATTGATCCTAAGCGTGCGGTACGAAAACAGTTTGAAGCAGTTATTGCGAATCCTGATTTTCAGGAGAAATATCCTTATATGGTAAACCATATCCGAGGTTTTAATTTTGTGACTCTGGACTCAACTAAGAAAACTAATAGAGGTGTACTAGATCCTATTGTCATTTTAGCCAAGGATGACGCGATAAGCACAGCTAAAAATATGTTGCTGTATTTACTAGCTGATGAAGAGGTATCGTTGCCTCAAAAAACTGCATTGGGAAATGCCATTAATAATGTAGTGGATAGACGTGAGAGGGGGGAACAGGTAGGATTTAATCAAGTACTAGAGCTCCTTCAAGAATCAGAAGATATACGGATTTCAGAATTAGGTGAATACCTGGTTTCAGTGATTCGTAGCTCGATTTTAGAATTAGCCTTTTCGGACGGAGATGTCAAAGGTCTTGATTACAATCGACGCATTACTATACTTGAAGTTGCGGATTTAGCATTGCCAAAATCTAGCGAGAAGAAGAAAAATGTGAAAATGTCAGATCATGAGCAAAAATCTATTGCTTTGATGTTTGCCCTGGGCGCCTTCTGTCGTAGATTTGGTGAAATGGATCAATATGAAGATACGATTGAATATTTCGATGAAGCATGGGTCTTAATGGAAAGTGCAGAGGGTCGTGCTATTATTGAAAGTATGAAGCGGATTGGGCGACACTACAGCAATATCTTATTTCTGATTACTCAGTCTATACGAGATACTCAGAGCGAGGACGATGCTACTGGCTTTGGTACAGTCTTTGCCTTTAAGCAGCCAACGGAGTTAGCTGAAATCTTAAACTATCTCGGATTGGAAGATAATGAGAAAAACCAACTTTGGCTTTCTAATATGATCTCAGGCCAATGTCTCTATAAAGATGTCTACGGAAACCTCAATATGATCTCTGTTCATACGAATCATAAGGACATTGATGAATTGCTTAGTCCGATGAAAGAAACTGTTTCAAGTAGCTTAGAGAATAAGTATGCACATTAGGAGGTAAGATGAAAGAATTTTTAGATAGCAAGGGGTTTGATTTTTTTGTATTTAAGGCCTATGTTGAAGAAACAATAGGTTTTGAAACAGGTGTTTGGAAGGTGCTGCAAGAAATAATTGTTAATTTATTCTTCGTATTGTTAAGTATGATAGCCTATTTATTGTATCTATTGTTAAAGGTTTTTGAGAGTTTTTCGATTTACGATCTTTATAAACAATATGTCTATGATAGTTCTAAAGAATTATGGCAATATATTATCGGAGAAGGCTCGGGCAGAGTGACATCAAATTCTATTTTCTATATTCTCTTGTCTGTATCATTGCTTTATTTATTCTGTCAGTACGCATTTGCGAGAGGTAACTTTGTACGTAGTGTACTACATTTGATGGCGGTACTGACTATTGGCTTTGGTTATTTTGGAACAATTCAGGGTACAGATGGAGGGCTATTTGTGTTGGACCAGATCCGGTCTTTATCGAAAGAAGCAGTGTCTCAAATTTCAAAGGTTTCATTCCAATTATCTGAAGAGGGGCAGTCGGTCTCCTCTTCTTCTTTTGATTTTTCGGAAACATATCTGACTGAAACAGTATATGAAACTTTTTTATATGTCAATACTGGACGAATTGACGGAAGTTATTATAATTCTCAAACAGAGCAATTAGAAGAATTTGAGATAAGTAAGGTGATTGGAACCGTAGATGAAAGTGGAAATTTTCGGCCGATTTCTTCAAAAGATAGAAATGAATATATAGATGAAATAGGAAATGGGGCAAATGATAATTCAGAAAAAAATCGTTGGGTATCAGCAGTTGCTGATTTTATATTTTTGAAATTGTTCTATGTTATATCCACGATTGTTGAGGCTATCTTATTGCCGATTCCTGTTTTAGTTGTTTACTTTTTTCAGTTGATTGCTGAGTTATTAATTTTAGCTTTAATTTTAGTGGTACCCTTTGCCTTGATTGCTTCCTTTATTCCTAGACTTCAGGACACTATCTTTGGCGTCGTAAAGTTGATGTTAGTTTCATCGGTATTTCCTACGACTGCTTCGCTAATACTGCTATTGGTTGCTATGGTGAATCAGATTGTCTCGAATAGTATTGTCAAAGCCTTATCTTTAACAGAGGAGGGAGCAGGAGCATTGCTAGTGAGTAATTTAGCAGGTACGATAATATCTTTTATTGTCTATTGGCTTGCGTGGAAGTATAAGTCGACGCTGCTTGCCTTTTTCGGCGGCAGTTTAGGAAGGCATATTGATCGTGGATTTGATGGCTTTCATTTACCAGAGAGGGCCCCTGATCGAAATACCTATTCAGAAGATAGGAATGAGTTGAATGATAATTTTAAGAATCAGTTAAAAGTAGATATATATGAGAGATTATTATTTAGTCATATCTCCCCAGAAGAGTTCAGTTGGCCTGATGATTATTCAGACAGTCCAGATTTAGGGCCTGATATTACTGATGTTCAGGAACCGTCCCTAGATTATCCAGATAGTCCAGAACCAGAACCTGCTACTCCCGATGTTCAGGAACCGTCCCCAAACTATCCAGATGGTCCAGAACCAGAACCTGCTACTCCCGATGTTCAGGAACCGTCCCCAGACTATCCAGATAGTCCAGAACCAGATCCTGATATCCCTGATGTTCAGGAACCGTCCCCAGACTATCCAGATAGTCCAGAACCAGAACCTGCTACTCCCGATGTTCAGGAACCGTCCCCAGA
>CAMBAD010000009.1 GCA_945864085.1 uncultured Streptococcus sp. | reverse complement strand
TTTCGACTTGCCGTACTCCAGTACAGCCTGCGCCTCAGTTCCTTGTCTGAAAGCTCTTCATTCGACTATAGCATAAAAAGAGAGAAACAGAACTAGAAATCATTCCTAGGTTCAGTTTCTCTCGTTTTTTTATTTACTAGAAAGGCTCTTTTTCAGGCTTTTCCATAGACCAATATCATCCGTTTGGAGGATAAGACTGGCATAAGATTTCCCGATAAAATGAATGGACGCCACCGTTGCTGCAACTAAAATCAAGAGGGAAAGCCAAGCTTCTACATCAGTCACCCAGCCATTGATGAGACGGATAGGCATGAAGAAGGTGGAAAAGAGCGGGATATGGGAGCCTATTTTGATAAAGAGTGGCTCATGAGCCTGTTGTCCAAAGCTAATTGCCCCAATAAAACCAAGGATAATTGGATACATGACAGGCTGTACGGCCTTATTGACATCTTCCTGTCGGACCACCAAGGAACCACACAAGGCAGATAGCACAACAATCAATACAAGACCAAAGAGAACAAAGAGAATGATTCGCCAATCCAAGGCCGTAAAAATCGCGCTGGCAATGGGATTACTCTGCAGGGCAACCATGGCCATACCGACAAATTGATAGCTGACCAAGCCACCTAGGGCATAGATGCCCAAGTGGGTCACAATGACCATGAAAATCCCTAATATCCGACCATAGAAATAGGTCGAAGCAGGCACGCTCGAGAAAATAACTTCCATAATCTTGGTCCCTTTTTCACTAGCAACTTCCTGAGCTGTTGTGGAAGCGTAGATAATGGTCAAAATGTAAAGAAGAAAGAGCAAACCAAAGAAGCCGATATATTTGCCAATTTTTTCCAGACCTTGCCCCTCTTCTAAGGCTACTCGGTAGGTCACCTGCTGAGAGAGGGTTGCTACTTGTTGTTCGGTCAGTTGGGCTTGCTGGATATTAAGCTGGTTTTGCAGTTCATCCAGCCTTTCCTTCATACCAGTTTCCACCTCGGTAGCCGGCAAATCACTGCCATGATAAGTGGCCTCTAGCTGACCATCTGTCAATGTCACCACCAGATAACCGACAATCTTCTCCTCTTCGAGTGCTTTCTGGGCACTTTCTTGACTGCTATATTCCAAATCAATGCCCGTCTGATCTGCAAAAGCGGATTGGACGCTCTCATCTTGGCTGACGAGAGCCACTGTATCTGCACCACTTTCCAACCTTGAACCAGATAGATAGCCGATTCCTAGCGAAAAGAACAACATCAGGAAGGGGGCAAAAACCATCAGTACAAAGGACCAGGATTTAACCTGACGCAAATAGGTTTCTTTTGCTACTAAAAACAAAGCATTCATTCTGTCACCCCCGATTTGATTTTGAAGATTTCGTCAATGGTTGGCGCCTGCTGGTCAAAGGTAGACAGATAGGCTCCGCCACTGAGAATTTGGAAAATCTCTGGACCTGCTGCTTCATCGTCCAAGACCAGGCGCCACTTGTCCTGATTGGTCATCTGAATGGAGAGAACATGGGGCAGCCCTTCCAAACGTTCCCTGGGAATGTCCGAGGAAATGAACAATCTGGTTCGACCAAACTGACGACGAATTTCCTGAATGCCTCCATTGAGCACCAACTGTCCGTCCTGAATCATCAGGAGTTGGTCACAAAGTTCCTCAACATTGGTCATGACATGGTCAGAAAAGATAATCGTTGCCCCACGCTCCTTTTCCTCCAGAATCACGCGCTTCAACAGGGCTGTATTGACAGGATCCAAGCCAGAAAATGGCTCATCTAGGATAATCAAACTTGGCTCATGAATCAAGGTAACAATCAACTGAATTTTCTGCTGGTTTCCCTTAGAGAGGCTCTTGATTTTATCGGTCAATTTGCCCTTGACTTCCAATTTTTCCATCCAGATTGGCAATTTCTCTGCCACTTCCTTACTGGACAGGCCCTTGAGTGTTGCCAGATAACGCACTTGCTCAAAAACGGTCAGTTTGGGCATCAGGCTCCGCTCTTCTGGCAGGTACCCGATTTTAGGGAATAATTCCTGAGTGACAGCTTGACCGTCTAAATCAATCTGCCCCTGGTAACTGACAAAGCGTAAGAGGGAATGGAAAAAGGTTGTTTTCCCTGCACCATTTTTCCCTACCAAACCACAAATCGTTCCAGAGGGAATCCTGAAAGAAATGGCTTTCAGCACCTCCTTAGAACCGTAGGATTTGGAGAGTTCTTTGACATCTAACATATAAACCTCCTAAAGATTGATTGCTTGTATTCTACCACATTTTTCCATGTTTGTAAAGGATTCCATACAAAAAAAAGTATTATTAGATGCTTCCTGATAGCCTTCCAACAGGGGAAGAGAATTTGGTTCAAAAAGAGAAATCCAAAATCAGACAGGCTTGATTGGATGCTGGGAGCAGGAGAGAACTCGACAGATAGGCGATGAGAGGTCAAATCTATATTACCTGGCCTTCTCCTATCTTGACTAGGATATATTATGGTCACCTTCTAATTTCAAGGTGACCAGCTGAAGCTGGGCTTGAGCCCAGCACCACTTCTCAGAGTTCGTGTCAACATCGCAACGCAGTGGTTGAGGTATTGACAAAAAAACTTTGGTGCTTTTTTGACCCAAGGTCTTGCTCAAATTGATTTTTCGACAAATTGTGTTATAATGGTTACGCAAACGTTTTCTCAAAGGAGACTGATATGATTGAAGCACATCATTTATTTAAAACCTATTCCATCGTTGATAAGGAAATCGGGCTAAAGGGGTCTATCAAGGCTTTTTTCAAGCCTAGAAAAAAGACCATCCCTGCTGTCCAGGACATTTCCTTACAGGTCTCAAAAGGAGAAATCATCGGTTATATCGGTGCCAACGGTTCTGGCAAGTCGACCACCATCAAAATGCTGACAGGGGTCCTGTTTCCAGACCAGGGACAGGTGACCATCAACGGTCTCAATCCGCAGGAGAACCGCAAGGCTGTCAACAAACAGATTGGGGTTCTATTCGGTCAGAAGTCACACCTGGACTGGAATTTACCTGTCCAAGAATCCTTCATACTCCACGCAAAAATTTACGATGTCCCCGAAGCGGTTTTCAAGGAACGCCTGGCCCTCTTGATTGACCTATTGGATTTGGCTGATATTATGAAACAGCCCATCCGCAACCTGTCTTTGGGACAACGGGTTCGTTGTGAATTTGCAGCTATCTTTATCCACCAGCCTGCGGTGGTCTTCCTTGATGAGCCGACCATTGGATTGGATGCCACGGTCAAGGAAACCATTCGCAACTTCATCCGCTACATGAACCAGACGCATGAAACGACCTTTCTCATCACCTCCCATGATATGCAAGACATCGAGAGCCTGTGCGAACGGATTTTCATTATTGACAAGGGAAAAAAGGTCTACGATGGGTCCTTGACTGCGCTCAAGGAGCGATTTTCAGCTACCAAGACCATCAGTTTCTCGACCGAAACAGCCCTGGAAACTGATTTCCACAGAGCAGGCTGGCTCTTTGAGCGGAAGGATGACTATCATTTTGATATTCACTACCAAAGCGATCGTTGGACAGGCGCCCAAGTTATTGCAGAAATCTTCCAAGCCTGCCCTATCCAAGATGTGAGCATGAGGGAAATGGATATTGAAGCCATTGTCCGTCAGATTTACGAGGAGGGGCTCCATGCGTAAATATTTCTACATGACTCGGCTAACAATGATGAATGTCCTCCAGTATAAGGCCTTCTTTCTGGCCAGTCTGGTTTCCTTGGTCGTCAAGATTGTGGTGGCTCTCTATGTTTGGAAAACAATCTTTTTTACCCAGCCTGAGGTCAATGGGTTTACCCTCCAGACCTTCACCAGCTACATCATCTTTGCGAATCTCTTGTCCAGTCTCAACACCTTCTCTCTTGGGGAGGAGTTATCCTACAGCATTATCAAGGGAACCATTGCTGGGGAATTTCTGCGGCCCTATTCGTTTATCCTAGCACTGTTTTTTAAGGACCTTGGCCATAAACTACTGGAACTGTTCAAGTTTGGGGTTATTTTCGTGGGGCTGCTGCTTTTTTCCAGAGACTTTTTTCTGCCAGACGGAGCCACCCTGCTTGCCTTTTTGACCAGTGCTCTCCTGGGGATGTTCATCGTCCAGCTCTTGGACATGGCATTTGGCTTTCTGGCCTTCTTCACTGTCAATGCGTGGGGGGTTATGCTCCTTAGAAACGGATTGTTCAGCCTGGCTTCTGGCGCCTTGCTCCCGCTTAGCTTCTACCCTCAGCCTGTGGCGGAAGTCCTCCGCTGGCTGCCTTATAATTATGCGGTAAATAGCCCTGTGTCCATCCTGCTCGGTCAGGAAACACAACTTAGCTCCCTAGCCATGCAGGTCCTATGGATTCCAGTCCTAGCTTGTTTTATCGCTCTGCTATGGTCCCAAGCCAAACGAAAAATCGTCATTTTTGGAGGGTAGCATGAAAAAATATGTCGGTCTCTATCTTTATAATATCAAGGTCTATATGATGGCCCAGATGTCCTTCCGAGTTGATTTTTTTATCGGGCTGCTGTCTTCTCTGGTCGAGCAGATTGTTTACCTGATTTTCCTCAATATCCTTTTTGGAAACATCAAAGAAATCGCTGGTTTCAACTATGGGCAAATGCTGTTTATCTACGGAATTGCGACAGTGGGACGGTCCATTCACTTGATTTTCTTTGACAATCTCTGGATGTTTGGGAGTCGCTATATTCGGCAGGGGGAATTTGAACGCCTCTTGCTCTTGCCTGTCAATCCCTTGTTTCAGTTAATTTGCGAGCGGATTCAGCCCCAGGGAATTGGGACTACCGTTATCGGTAGTCTAGCTATCTTTCAGGCTTCGCAAGAATTGGGCTTGACCTGGTCTTTTTGGAAGTTGCTTCTCTTGTTCTTTATTTCTATCTGTATCGGGCTTTTATACGCTGCTATTCAGTTGGGGCCAACTGCCCTAGGCTTCTGGATTGTCGAGTCCTTCCCCCTGACCATGGGCATTTTCTCCCTCAATCAGATGGCCCAATACCCTCTCAACATCTACCCTAGGGCTATCCAGTTCTTGCTGGTATTTGTGTTTCCTTATGCTTTCACAGCCTACTTCCCTGCACTCTACTTTTTAGACTTGTCTATGTGGGGACTGTTGCTGCCTGTCATTGTCCTTATCACCTTTGCTGTCAACTACAGCCTCTTTCGACATGGGATGACAAAGTTCACCAGTGTAGGTGGATGAGGTTTATCTGACACGATACTCCCTGGTCAATCCATAAACGACGGCTTATCTTCTACTAGAATCATACGTAGAACCTGTAGAGGTAACTGGCCACATCGGTAGCCACTGGTTTTCAATGAGCATTGCTTGCTCAATAGTAAAAGCCAATCAGTTAGCTGACTGGCTTTTCTTTGTTTAAAAATTCTTCAATCACTTGAAATACACCGGCTTCCAAATGGTGGGGTGCCCGATACTTCGAGACGGCTTTTACCCGCCTAGTCGCATTTTCCATGGCATAGGAATAGCCAACTTCTGCCAACATCTCAATATCGTTATCCGAGTCTCCAAACGCCATGGTCTGTTCCATGGTCACTCCGAGGGAATCCTGCACTTGGTGCAAGCCCCAAGCTTTATGAATGCCGACTGGCAGAATATCAATCGAACCGTAGCCACTGGTCACAGCTGTCAAACGTCCTGCAAATGCCTGGTTGAAGGCCGAGGTAACCTCCTCCACACGATGTTCTGGCAGCCAGAGGCCAGCCTTGTAGATAGTAGTACCTAGAGGAAGCTGGCTCAAATCCTGCAAAAAATGAACCTTATTCAGAAAGGCCGCCATCTGCTTGGGCTCTATAGGAAGGTCCGTTCCAGCATAGGGTTGGTTGGCCCCTTCTTGCATGTAGATTGTCCTATCGTTGCTCAACATCAGGCAGACCTCCCCCCAGGAGCCGCGGAAATAAGCCAGAATATCCTCTAATACTTCGCTATCTAAAAATTTGCGAATCCGTGTCTGCCCCTTCGCATAAACATGGGCACCATTATCTGCCACAAAAATCAGGCGATCTTCAAAGCCCTTGCACAGTTGTAGCAGCCGCTCCATCCCATTGCCACTGGCAATGACAAAGGGAATTCCTCGGTCTTCTAATTGGTTCAAGATATGCGCAAAACGCTGCCTATCAAACCCTCCTCGACCATCTAGCAGGGTTCCGTCCATATCTGTTGCGATTAGTTTTATTGTCATCTTTTCTCCCTACCAATTCAAGTTGATTAATTCTTTCATTTCCGAATAGGCCTCATCGATTCGTTGCTGGGTTTCTGGATCCACGCTGCCATAGTGCGCCCCGCCTGCGATAAAATCTTCCAGAATATAGGTCTGATGGGTGAAGCGTTCAAAGCCATCTGGCGAATAGGTTCCCTGAGAAACGCGATTCACCCAGGTCGGATGAGCCTGTGCGGTCTTGATTATCGTCTCCCCATCTTTTTTCTCCAAAGTCACATCCATCAGTACACCACGCTCGGTCCACTTAGCATTGACTTCATCTGTCATGGTCTCGATACGCTGATTGGATAAAAAGTTACCCATGGAATAAACAATCAGCTTTCTCTGACCATCTTTTTCTACAATTTCCGCAGGCTCCACGACATGTGGATGGCCACCAAGAACAATGTCCGCTCCCCAATCAATCATTTGGTGATAAAGCGTCACCTGTTCCTCGGTCGGGGTCAGCTGGTACTCAACTCCTATCTGTGGCATGAGGATGGTAATATCTGCTTCTTTCTCCGCCCGTTCAATCTCTGCCTGCATCTTTTCTTGGTTAAAATCAGACAGATAGGCTTGGTATTCTTCCTCGGTTAAGAGGCCATCCATCCCATTGAAGCCATAGGCATAGGCCAAAATTGCAATCTTGATTCCATTGACCTCTCTGATATAAATAGGCGCAGTGGCACGATTGCCTTCCGCATAGACACCGACCGAATCCACACCAGCAGCCTTGAAGGTCTCAACAGTAGATACCAGACCAGATAGCTGGGAATCCAAGATATGATTGTGGGCCAAATCAACCAGATCATAACCTGTCGCTGCGATAGCCGTAGCTACTTGACTGGGAGCATTAAAAAGCGGATAGCCTGCCAATTCAAAGTCCGATGAAATGGTTCCCTCAAAATCTGCAATCGCCAAATCAGCCTGCTCTATCCAGGGTTTGACATAGGTAAAATTAGCTGAAAAATCATAGGTTCCATCCGCCTGCTCTGCTCCTCGAATCAGGGGATAATGGTAAAGCAAATCTCCGTGTGCCATGATGCGAGCTGTTGGAACCTGGGTACCCGATTGAATTGTCTGATTTTCTGATGACTTCCCAAACATGGGCAACAGGTAGTCATTCACCAGCAAAACCAGCAGGACCAACAAAGCCAGCCCTCCGATAAAATAGAGATGCTGCTTGCTTCTAGTAGATGATACCTGTCTTCTCCGACGATAATCTGTTTTCCTGACCATTCTTCCCACCACTATTCCTAAAAATACCAAAGCAAGGTAAAACATACACAGCTAAAAAAGCTGCCTTCAAGCAATCTCCCGCAATATAAACGAAGCGGCTCATAAACGATATGCGGAGAGACCCTTTGTAATACCCCTATTATACGCCTTTTTTCCTAAAAAATCCAGATGAAACACACAGGAAATCCGCTGGCAATCAACATGCTGGAATTGCCCCATAGGCAGGCCTCTGTTTATACAACAAAACCAGGAAATACTAAATTCCTGGTCTTATTTGCGGCTCTAATCTAGGTAGCGTAGCTTTCCACGAAAATCATCCAGGCTCTCGTAGCCCTTTTCTTCCATGATAGCCTTGAGTTCATTGGTAATTCGCTCGAAAGCTGACAGCCCTTCTTTTTGAAGAGTGGTTCCGATTTGAACCATGCTGGCCCCACAGAGGATATGCTCAAAGGCATCGCGGCCTGTCAAAACGCCCCCTGTTCCTACAATCTGAATTTCAGGTTTGAGCCGCTGGTAAAAGGCGTGAACATTGGCTAGGGCAGTCGGCTTGATATACTCACCGCCGATACCACCAAAACCATTTTTAGGCTTGATAACCACTTGCTCGTCTTCGATATAAAGACCGTTTCCGATAGAGTTAATACAGTTGACAAAGGCCAGAGGAAATTGGTTAAAGATGGCAGCCGCCTGATCAAAGTGAACGATGTCAAAGTAAGGTGGCAGCTTGATTCCCAGTGGCTTAGTAAAGTAGGTGAATACCTCACGCAAGATGGCCTCTGTTGTTTCAAAATCATAAGCAATCTGTGGCTTGCCAGGTACGTTTGGACAAGACAAATTCAACTCGGTCAGCCCCTTGAAATCACTGGCTTCTACCTGCTTGAGAATGGCATGGGTTTCCTCAGGCGACATTCCTACCAAAGACAAGACAAAGGTGCGTTCTGGCTCCGTTTCCTGCAATTCTAAGAGGTAATCCAGATAGTAGGCGAGTCCTTGATTGGGCAGGCCCATGGAATTGATAGATCCCAGTGGTACATTTTGATAACGTGGTTCTGGATTGCCTGCACGGAAGTCCAAGGTAGCTGTCTTGGTCACAAAGGTTCCTGCCGCCGAGTCCTTGACAGCTGCCAATTCTTCCTTGGTCATACACCAAACCCCTGCTGCATTCATCAGACAGTTGTCAAAAATAAATCCACCTAACGTTGTGTGTGTCGAAACCATCTTTTTCTCCTGTCAATCTATTCAAAATATCTACCAAGCTTTCTAAGGGCAAGGCAATTTAAGAACCTGTATTCACATTTTATAAGAGATAGCTTTTCACTAATCAAGGCCGTTTTTAAGGAATACTGACTGTATTTTGATAAAACAAGCGATGAGTAGCTGAGAAATTAGCTCTAAATGGAAGTGCTGAACTGTGAATACAGGTTCTAACTTATTGAGAAAAGTCCTATTTAGTCATCGGTTTGAAATGGGCCACTCCCATTATCCTTTTTGACGTCTCTGCTGTATAGACAAACCAAGTAAACCTAAAATTGTAAGACCAACCATTCCCATAGCTGAAGCTTCCGACCCAGTCACTGGTAAATTCTTACCTGAGGTTGAACTTGTTTTCGGTGCGACAGTTCCAGCTGCCTTCGTTCCTTGGTCAGCTGCTTTTAAAGCCTGTTGGGCATCATAAGCTAGTTTCAATTTTTTGTATCGTTGATTAGCAGTGTCCCAGACAGCGCTTGCGTCTGAAGCAACTCGTTGAGCAGCGCTTAACTCTGCTGAAGCACGTACAAGCGCTGCTTTGGCTTCTACAAGCCGTTGTTGAGCTAATTCATAGTTTACATCTGCATGAATCAACGCATCTAGGTAAGTTTGAGCAGCTTGTAGACGAGTTTGGGCAGCAGCTAGCTTGGCTTCAGCTAGTTGGAGAACTTCCGCTTTTTGAGCCGTCTGCTCTTGAAGTCCAGCCAATATAGCCTGTGCATCAAGCAAGGTTGTTTGAGCAAGCAAAAGGGTAGCTGTTGCAGTATCAAGGGCTTTTTGTTCTGTCGTAAGGGCCGCTTCCTTCTCTGCAATAAGCGCTTGTGAGGCAGTCAAATCTGCTGTCGTAGCAGCCAATTCAGCTTTTACTTGATTCAAGGTCTGAACAGTCTCATCGAGGGCTTTTTGAGCAAGCGTTACTTTTGAATCTGCAGACAATAATTGATTGTAAAGAGCTTGTGCAGAAGTTACAGTTGCCTTGGCTGAATCAAGACTTGCTTGAGCTGTAGTTACTTCTGACTTGGCAGCCGAAAGTTTAGCTTCTTGCGCCAGCAATGCAGCTTTTGCATCTGCTGCTGCCTGCTCTGCTTTTGCCATATCAACTACGGTCAGAGTGACTGTTTTTGTTTCACCATTTAAGGTAATCGAAATTGTCGTCGTCCCTTCCAAGTGCCCAGCGATTAGCCCTGCTTCTGTAACTGTGGCAATAGATGGGTCAGCAGAGGCCCATGTGAAACCAGAGTACACTGACACCATTTGACTGCGAACAGCAACAGTAGAAAAGTCTGCAAAAATAGGTAGAATAACACTCTCGCCCTTTTTGACAACGAGTTCTGTAGTTGGTAGCAGGAAGTTAGATAAATAATCCCATTTTGCTTCAAGTATCTGCTCTGTTTCCCCGTAGTTTCCGGCCAATTCCTCAGCTACAGCACTGGTTGAAAACAGCTGGGCAACACCAGTCCAGCCAGTATTCCCATCTCCCAAGAAAGCAGACAGGGCTGTGTATTCTAGTGCTGGTGCAATAAGCATTTTATAATGCCCAGTTTCTTGTCCAGTATTATGAACATAGTCATATTTTTCTTCATAGAATTGCTCAATGGCTCTCAAAATAGCTTGTCCTGAACGTTCATAGTTCCAAGCCAAGTTCTCAGCATTGACAACAACTCCTTCTGCATTATTTTCTTCAACCGTAAAGACATCCTTGTCCGTCCAACGAATATGACCGATTGTATATTCTGCTTCAGCAGCACGAACTTTTGTCATGTGCTCTAACTCTGTTGACCATTTCATCGGAACATAGCTAGTTACCAAACCTTCGTCAAATGCTTCCTTACGAATTGCATTTATTCTGGCTAAAATAGCCTCACGATCTGGCTCATAAAATGTACCTGCATAACCAACTAGGGCATTGCCCGCTGTTGGAGCATCTACTTCATTGCCATTAAATTGGACATAAACAAGTGCTGTAGATTCCTTAAGACTGGCTACATAAGCTTCTGCTGAGGCAACTGCACTCGCAGCTGCTGCTACACTTGTCTCCAGATTCGTTACTTCAGCTACTTTAGTAGCTAGGTCAGTCTCTGCGGCTGCTTGGGCCTGCTTAGCTGCCTCTAAAGCCGTTTTTGCCTCTTCTACTTTTTGAGCTAATTCTTGATCAGCCACTCCACCAGCCTCTACTGCGGCTTGGGCAGCTGCCACTGCTTGCTCAGCAGAGGCAACAGAGGCAGTAAGTTCCTTCGCTTTTGCATCGGCTGCAGAAACTGCAGTTTGAGCTTCCAATAACTGGGCTGTTAAGGTGGTTACTTGAGTTTGGGCAGCTTCTTTTGTCGCAATAGCTTGTTCAAGTTCTTTTTGGGCAGCTTGGACGGTAGTCGCTGGTACCGTTTCCGCAGCTTTTGCCGTAGCCACTTCTGTGGCTGCGAGGTCTCGCAAGCTTTGTTCTGCGGCTACTTGCTCAGTAGCTGTTGCTACCTGTTCCTGCGCTCTTGCAATTTCAGACTCTGTAGCTTTTGCAACAAAATCCTGCGTTACTGCTACATTCTCAGTCGCTAACTCCAGTTGCTGAACTGCTTCTGTGTAGGCTTTATTTTTCTCGGTTACTGTAGCTGAAGCTTCTTGAGCACTTGCAGCTGCTTCTGTAACTGCTTTTTCTGCTGCTAGAACCTCTTGTTCCGAAACGGGTTTTGCTGTATCAACGACTGTTTCAGCAACAGTAGCTTGCGGTGTATTAGCAAGAACTTGTTCAGTACTCAGCCCTGCGGCACCTACCGCTAAAATTCCCGCAGCCACCGAAAGTGATGGCAACACTGCTTTCTTTTTCATTCTTTTCCATTCCTCCATATATTTGTCCTTTCTAGTCTATCCTAAAAATTCATAGTTGTCAATCCATAACCCATAAATAGTCATGGAAATTATCCTCAATTATTGCTAAAATATATCCGTTTTTGTATGCAGACCTAAGTACAAAATTAGCAGACCCAAAACCGCTTCCGTCATTCAAGCATAATATGGCGATGGCCGATACGCTTCGGAAATCAACCATGGATGTCGTTAACTTGATAGAGCACCCTTCTGCCAGCAGCACCTGGTCTTAGTTTAATTCTTAAAAAGAGGAGTTATTGACCTTTATCCCCCTGCTTTACCTCAACAAGATAAAAAATTTTCAGAATATTGCATTTTTTGCTTTACATTTGAAAATCATGGTGCTATAATAATCGTCAGATAAATTAAATTGTCAGACAATTTAATCTAGTCTTTCAATTTGCTTTTAGTACTAGGCAACGAGCTGCAGGTTGCTTCAACAGTCCAGTGGAGTGTTTGAAGTTGGAAACAAGGAAACGACGTTTCCTCGCTCGTTGAAGTAATAAAAGAAAAACTGGATGACTAAAAATAATAAAGAAATCAGGTGACCACCATGTCAAATGCAAAAGCTTATATCGCCCAATCTTTTGAAGCTGTCAAAGCCCGCAACCCACATGAAACAGAATTCCTCCAAGCTGTAGAAGAGCTCTTCTCTACCCTTGAGCCTGTTTTTGAAGCACACCCTGAGTACATCGAAGAAAACATCTTGGCCCGCATCGTTGAGCCAGAGCGTGTCATCAGCTTCCGTGTGCCATGGACTGATAAGGACGGAAATGTACAAGTCAACCGTGGCTACCGTGTGCAGTTCAACTCAGCTGTTGGTCCTTACAAGGGCGGACTTCGCTTCCACCCAACTGTTAACCAATCTATCTTGAAATTCCTCGGTTTTGAACAAATCTTCAAAAACGTCTTGACTGGCCTGCCAATCGGCGGCGGTAAAGGTGGTTCAGACTTTGACCCTAAAGGCAAGACCGACGCGGAAATCATGCGTTTCTGCCAAAGCTTCATGACCGAATTGCAAAAACACATCGGCCCTTCATTGGACGTTCCTGCTGGTGACATCGGTGTTGGCGGCCGTGAAATTGGCTACATGTACGGCCAGTACAAACGCCTCCGCCAGTTTGACGCAGGTGTCTTGACTGGTAAACCGCTCGGCTTCGGTGGCTCCCTCATCCGTCCAGAAGCGACAGGCTACGGCTTGGTCTACTTTACAGACAATATGTTGGCTGCCAACGGCAAGTCCTTCAAAGACCAAACAGTTCTTATCTCAGGTTCTGGTAACGTTGCCCAATATGCTGTTCAAAAGGCAACAGAGCTCGGCGCTAAGGTTATCTCTGTATCCGACTCAAACGGCTACATCATCGACGAAACGGGTATCGACTTTGACCTCTTGGTCGATGTCAAGGAAAAACGCCGCGCGCGCTTGACAGAGTATGCGGCTGAAAAAGCAACTGCCAAATACTTTGAAGGCTCTGTCTGGAACTATGACGGACACGCAGACATTGCTCTGCCATGTGCCACCCAAAACGAAATCAATGGTGTGCAGGCTGCTGCCTTGGTGAAAAACGGCGTTTACTGTGTGGCTGAAGGCGCCAATATGCCATCAGACCTTGACGCTATCAAGGTTTACAAGGAAAATGGCGTTCTTTACGGCCTTGCCAAAGCGGCTAACGCTGGTGGTGTAGCTGTGTCTGCCCTTGAAATGAGCCAAAACAGTCTTCGTCTCTCATGGACTCGTGAAGAAGTAGACGGCCGCCTCAAGGACATCATGGCCAACATCTTCAATACTGCCAAAACAACTGCTGAAAAATATGACCTCGGAACAGACTACCTCGCAGGTGCCAACATCGCAGCCTTTGAGCAGATTGCTGACACCATGATTGCCCAAGGTTTGGTATAAGCTTTATTTCAGCTTATCAGTTTATCATAATAAAACGCCCGAATTGACGTGCCAATTCGGGTGTTTTCTTATATCTGCTAAACGCCTTCTGCAATCAACTCTACCCACATAGCGTCATCGTAAGTAAAGGCAAAATTGGTTTCGTAGTCTACGCCATAAATCAGCTTGACAGAAACCGTCTCTCCTGCTGGAATTTTTTCAAGCAGATTGACATCATAGGTCCGCAAATCCAAGAGGAATGAAGTCTCCGTTCCTAGGTCAACTAGACTAAAATAATATTCATCGAAATAGTAGTCACTGTCTGTTGTATTTCGAACATCCATTTCCACTACATAGGCTGAACTATAATAATCGTCCACCAAATCTACGGAGCTATCCTTGCCCATAGAGGTGACGGTCACCTCCAAACCATCATAAAACTCAACGCTCTCTCCCACCTGATACTCTGTGTAAGTGATTGACTCATCCAGAACATCTGGATAGGTCTGGTCACTTGTCTCAATAGCACTGTAGCCTAATAAGAGGAGGAAACAAGTCACACCTAAAACAAAGGATAGGATTGCACCAGCAATAGTGGTCCAAAACAGGGGCTGACGGTAGAGGGGCTTTTGTTTATAATACATCTGCCCGTTTTCAATAACGAAATCTTTTATTTGCATAATAGCTCCTTATCTTGCTACTGGTAGGCTGGCTGAGGGCAACTCAACCCCAGCCTGTCTTAAAGCTTCTTGGTAAAAACCAAAGAATTGGTGGTAAACGATACTTTGCTGACCGTTGGACACAAAGAGGTGGACACGAAAGACGAATTGGCCAGAAGAAGTGTTTTGCGGTCCCAGGATGGTCACGCCCGTAATCTGGTCAAACTTGCTGACTTCTTGGCGGTTAACTTCTTCAATCACACGATGGACCTGTTCCAGGTCGGTATTTAATGTCAGCGGAATATCAACCTGGGCTCGCATATCTCCACGGGATTGGTTGCTGACCACTAGAATATTACGATTGGGAATGAAATGCAAGGTCCCATCCGCATCCCGTACCTGGGTCGTCCGAATCCCCATGCTGACGATAGTTCCTGAAAGGGTAATCGGTCCGTTGGTCAACTTGACCACATCTCCGACATCAAACTGGCGTTCAATTAAGATAAAGAAACCATTGACCAAGTCAGAGAGGAAGCCCTGCGCTCCCAAACCAACAGCAACCCCAGCAATTCCTGCACCAGCAAGAAGGCTGGACACTGGCAGACCCAGGATACTCAGAATGCAGTAAATGAGGATGAAATACAGGAGGTAGTTAAGAATACTATCGACCAGGCGGCTGATGGTCTTTTGCCGACCAATATCCTGGGTAGAGACCTTGAGCGACGGCACCAAGACTCTTTTCACCGAGGCCTTGGCAATTTTTTTGACAATATAAAAGGCAATAAACAACAAGACCAGGGATAACATCTTGTTTAGACTGGCTGTCACAATAGCCTCAAGGTTAAATTGTGACAAATACTTGGTAATAAAATTATTCATAAGATGATTATAACAAAAATCGTAACGAAAAAGCAAAAAGACAGCCAAGTGACTGTCCAAAAAGAAGAGAACACTTATCTTCCACACTATTATCTCCCAAACTTCAGGTTCTCTAGCAGGTCTCTCATACACCTGCAACGGATCTGCCTTATCTATTGAGAGCAACAGTCTGGTCACAAGTCCTCCATCCGTATAATCTCATCCGCCTGTTCCCAAATCAGGGGATTGTGAGTGGCGATAATGATGAGCCTATCTGGGCTTTTTAGGGATAACAAGATGTCCATAATGTCTTGTGAGCTATTTGGATCCAAAGCCGCTGTCGGCTCATCTGCTAAAATCAAGGGAGGATTTTTCAGAATGACCTTGGCAAGAGCCACACGCTGGGCCTCACCGCCTGATAGTTCATAAATTGGCTGGGACAGGTCCAGATAAGATAGGCCAACCCTGTCTAATGCCGCCCTCTGCTTCGTTTTTCTATCCTCCTTTGACAATGGTTGGCCAATGAGACCCAAATCCAAGTTTTCCTTAATGGACTGACTTTCCAAGAGACCAAAATTTTGAAACAGATAGGCCAATTCCTCTCTGAAAAAAAGATGATTTTTTAAGCTTTTCAAGTCTTGGCCCCGATATAAAATCTCTCCCCTATCATAAGTCTCTAGCTTAGCCAGTATATTGAGCAAGGTGGTTTTGCCACTGCCACTAGCGCCGATTAGGGCGTAGACTTTTCCAGCTTGAAAGTCCAGCGTCACATCAGAAAACAAGACCCGTTTCCCAAACATTTTTTGAATGGATTTCACAGAAAACATACTAAGCTCCTTTCAAAACACTTGTATTCCAAGAACCCTCTTTCCTTGTCTGCCATCTCAGCAACAAGAGCGCATTGGTGATAAATAGGGCTAAACTAGCTCCGCTTAGGACAAGTTGTCCTGTCACAAATATGCTGACTCCAAAGGCCAACAAGAAGGCTAAGAGTTGGAAGGCTAGGTATTTCTTGTGGAGGACCAAAAAGCTCATCCCAGCAATTTCTTTAATAAAAATCTCACGCCTAAATTCTTCAAAGTACAAGAGGTTCATGGTATTGAATACTACAAAAGAAGTTGCAATGCCCAAGACAGCACCCAAGGTTGTTGACATAGTTTCCACACCAATGCGGTCGTGGAGAGCCTTGAAGCGGGAATAACTACCTTCCACCCCATTGACAAATTGGAACAGGTTCCTTGCCTTCAATTCGTGGAAAAGGGTTTCCCTATCTTTAAACAATATACTGCTATCCGCCTCATTCAGCCAAAAATCAGCTGATTCTTCTCCCAAACTCGACGGTGTCAGTACAACTAAAATAGGGTCTTCCAGGTATTGCACATGCTGACCAGAACGATGATTGTAGAGAAACTGTTTCTGCCCATCTTTTAGATAAACAATTCTTCCCTTAATGGTAGCCGACGTCCCGACAAGGCGATTGACAGAGTCTTGGTAGAGACGGAGATAGGCGTCGCTTTCTGCACGCAACTTTTCAGGTAACAGAAGTTGAAATTCTCCTTCTTGCAGTGGGGGCAATTCTTCGCCTTCCGCTAAGTCTACAGTCTGTATCTGGATATAATTAGGGCTGACATAGAGGGTATTGCCAACTGGATGGTAACTATCCAGACTTAGGCCATCTTCTAGTTGAGAATCCCCTAGGTAGACATTCAGATTATGTTTGACAAATAGAGCTCCATCTTCTTCCAGTGACTGCTTCAGCAAAGGATACCAGTTTTCAGGAGAATACAGTTCTGAACTAGAATCCGCAGAGATATTCCAGGCTAAACTATAATAATCCTCTTCCTTCTCCCACTGCTGGGCACCTTCTTGGTATTCCTGCCAGACACCTGAATAGTAGACCATCTGGCTCAGGCCCATAGACACGACTAACAAGGCCAGCATTTGCCCCATGACCATAATGGTCAAGATTCCTTGCAGGGGCAATTTCCCTTTTAAGAGGGGCAAGAGATGATGAGTTCGGATAGCCAATGTAAAGGCGGCTGCGAAAAAGAGAGCAAGCAAGCCGAGCAGAAGGTTGTAAAATAGCAGAGCTGTTGCCAAATAATAGACCGAATAGTCATTCAAACCGATTAGATAGGCCAGACCAACTGCGGGAATAGCTGTAAGGAGGCAGGATAGGATTAACTCCCTACCACTTCCCTTCAGGGCCAGCCAGAATAAATGCCAGCGGGAATCTCCCGAAATCAGGCGAATACCTGCGGTCCGTAATTGCTTTACATGCGCAATCACCACCAGAGCCATATAGGTTACCAGAAAAACAACTATGCCTAAAACTTGACCGCCCTGAGTGAAAAATGCCAGCATGGAGCCAAGCGTCGAAGGCCGTCTGATGATGACCTCATCAAATCCAAGCGAAACAAGGAGTGTCTGAAGTTCTTCCAAACTAGCCTGCCCTTGAAAGATGAAATATTTGCTTAGCAGCGTAGACTGCTCCCTTGCTGACGCCTGAAATTCTTCAAGCCCTCTTGGCAGGGAAGTCTGACTGAAATTGTCGTAGGCAAAGGTGCGGCCCCCTGTTTCATTTGGCACAATCACCCGTCTGGCAATCACACTATCCGTCTGTTGAGAAAACTCCTCCAGTTGCTGTCTCAGCTCTGGATAAGCGATTTCTTCTGTTGCTGATAAGGTGGTAACAGAAGGATAATAGTAGACAAGCATGGTATCATTTTGACCGACACCCAACCATAACATAAAGATGGCTAGGACGATGTTGGATACAAGTACAAATTTCCCTTTCATTTCCACAACCTACCTATCTTAAATTTTCATGCTTTTCAGACTTTATCGGCTTTAGAATACAAGTACATACTTTTGCAAATCCTTGTTCTCAACTCTTACAGAGGGGGATAATCACGCTATTTCTATCATTAGTATATCAATTTTTTTCTTTGTTTGCATACTTCCATCTACTTTCCAATCAAAAAAGTCTATTCTTTTTGAATAGACTTTCATTTTGTGTTTACTGTTCCTGAAGCAAGTCCAGAAATAGGCCGTAACCTTGGGCTTCCATTTCTTCTCTGGGGATGAATCGGAGGGCGGCAGAATTGATACAGTAACGGAGTCCGCCTTTGTCACGCGGTCCATCGTCAAAGACATGGCCTAGGTGGGCCTGACCAGCCCGACTGCGGACTTCAATGCGGTTCATGCCGTGGGACTTATCTTGGAAATACGTCGCTACTTCCTTGCTGATGGGCTTGGTGAAGGAGGGCCAGCCACAACCTGAGTCAAACTTGTCTGTGGAGAGGAAGAGGGGTTCGCCTGTCGTAATATCAACGTAAAGCCCCGCTTGGTCACTATTCCAAAACTCATTTTCAAAGGGTCTTTCTGTCGCTGCCTCCTGCGTTACTTGGTATTGGAGGTCAGTCAGGCTGTCTTTCAAGACTTGTTGGTCTGGCTTTTGGTAATCCGTGACATCAATCAGAGGAATTTTTGCCTGTCCAAGGTCAATATGGCAGTAACCTTGGGGATTTTTCTGAAGATAATCCTGATGGTAGTCTTCGGCGGGGATGTAATGCGCGAGCGGTTCCACTTCAACGGCTAGGGGACGTCCGCCAAAGAGCTGGGTCTGCTCCTTCATGACCTGCTCAATAGTCGGCAGGTCGGTCTCTGCGGTGTAGTAGATGCCTGTCCGATACTGGCGGCCCTTGTCGGGCCCCTGCTGGTTGACAGAAAGCGGGTCGATGACACGGAAATAGTAGAGGAGAATGTCCCGTAGGCTGAGTTTTGCTTCATCGTAGGCTAGATAGACCGTTTCTGCATGGTCCGTCTGTTTCAGCAGCTGATAGTTGGTGGTCTCCACCTGACCATTGGCATAGCCGACGCTAGTCTCTAAAATGCCTTCAATCTGGGAAAAGTAGCCTTCCAGGCCCCAAAAGCAGCCACCTGCTAGGTAGATTTCTTTCATATTGGTTCCTCGTTTACAGATTTTTTTCTTTCATCTCTGCTTCCATTTTGAGGCGTTGTACCTTCATGGTCGCAGTGCGTGGAATGTCATCATAAGCCAGCAAAATCGGTTCTTTCAATAGGGGCAGGTCTGCAACCATGCTCCACCATGCCTCCCAGTTCATCTCAGCCCCTTCTACTACTGCGATAATCGGCTGCGGAGCGCCATTGACATCACGGATAATCACAACTTCTGATAAGAAGTCTAATTTATCCAGTAATAAGTCTTCCAAGGCAAGATTGCTGTCAATATTTTCAATCAAATCAACCTGGCGATCTTTCAGAAGCAGGGTGCCTTCTGGGGTCATGCAGCCGTAGTCACCACTATCCCACCATGCTCCGTAAACATTGGCTTGGAAACGTGTGTCTTCCTTGTAATAGGTTACCGCCCGGCCTCTCGACAGGAATTGGATATGCCCATTTTCTCCTGCTGGCAGTGGATTGCCCTTCGCATCGGTAATGCGTGCTTCTGTGTATCCTTCCAAACCGATTCCCATGTCTCGTCCGCTAACGGTTCCTAGATTGTCCAAGCGATGGTAACGCAGAATCATTGGCCCGCATTCGCTCTGACCATAAACTTGCATGAAGACTGGATGTTGCTCTTTAGAAGCCTCCAAGAAAGCTTGCAGGGTGCCGATATTGATAGCATCGAAGGTCGAGTGGTAATAACGAATACTGCTAAAGACCTCTGGTTTTTCCTTGGCCAATCTTGCCCACTGAACAAAGTTGTTGGGGTGGGTTTCAAGAGCACGTGGACGATGAAGAGCAAGTGCCTGTTCCACATCATTCTTCCTGGCAGAAGAGAGCGGATAGAGGGGGAATCCTAGGCCAATCGCTGATGATACACCGATATTGTAGCGCGAATGGACAGGCGAGATATGGAAAGCCAGCAAGCCCCGTTCCGTCATTTTATCAAAAATGGTCTGTTGCCAAGCAACCCGCCAGCCCATGGTCTGAGCTGTGTGGCAGATTAATTTTGGAACGCCGGTCGTCCCTGAGGTATGGGTCATATATTGAATGACATCTTCTGGCAGGAGATTTTCCTCAAAAGCAACCAGCTCCTGAGCCAAAACTTGAGGCAAGAAGACTTTGGTCACCAAGTCAGTTCGAATCATGCCTGCCACTCGTTCTTCTGTCTCTTGGTCGTAAACAATGTAAGACTTTTCCAAACGTTCTGCGAAAACATCCAAATTAGAAGATGGTAAATGGTAGGAAATCATAACAGGAACAGCGCCTAGGGCAGTGGCGGCTACTGCCAGCAGGTAGGTATCAAAGGCAGGGCTTTTATAAAGAATCACCTTGTCACCATAGCCAACACCTGCTGCTGCAAACTGGGCAGCTCTTTTTTGAATGGCTTCAAAGACTGTCTGATAGGTATTTTCTATCCCTAATTCAGGGAAAGACGCGTAGGCTTGGTCAAAGTAAATCGCCACATCTGGAAAATGCTGGGCAGCTTCTTTAAACTGACGGTAGAGGTTCAATGTTTTGTAGCTAATTGTTGACATAACTAACCTTTCTAAAAGACAATATAGGCCTATTATATCATCTTGTGCCAGACTTCACAATCTTATATCTTAGCAGCTGCAGGACCTATGTTCACAAGTAAGGTGCTTGTACATGAGAAATCGTTTTTCGCCAATCAAGGCAGTGTTTGGATTGAACAAAACGCTTGGAAGCGTTTTTAGTTTTCATTGAATATTAGTGGTTGTAAAAAAGCAAGTAGTCTAGCCCTACTTGCTTGGATTCTCAATTAGCCAATTTCAGCTAAGATAGCTTTAATCTGGTCTTTGGTGTGCACACCTGCTACTTGTTTCACAACTTGTCCATCTTTTTTGAACAAGAGTGTTGGGATAGACATGATACCGAATTGACGGGCTGTATTTGGATTTTCATCTACATCCATTTTGTAAATGCGGAGCTCGTCTTCGTCCAACTCCCCTGCTAATTGCTCCAGAATTGGGGCCTGCATGCGGCAAGGACCACACCAAGGTGCCCAAAAATCGACAAGGACAACGCCTTCTTGTGTTTCAACTTCAAAGTTTGCGTCTGTAATAACTTGAACCATACAATTCTCCATTTCTGTTTCTAGTATCTTCATTCTACACCAAAAGAAAAGAGAATGCGAATATTTGCTACGGGAAGAAAGATGGACTGGATATGTCTATAAAATTACGACCTGAAAAGGCGTGGTATGCAAGGCAAACTTGACCGCAGAGTTACGAGTGTAGGCTAGGAGATTGTTCTTCCTGTTAAATCCAGTTGTGGCAATGGGATAAGGTTGACGAATAGGTGCTACGGGAAGAAAGATGGACTGGATATGTCTATAAAATTGCGACCTGAAAAGGCGTGGTATGCAAGCCAAACTTGACCGCAGAGTTACGAGTGTAGGCTAGGAGATTGTTCTTCTTGTTAAGTCCAGTTGTAGCAAGAAAGCAAGTCCACTCTTAAAACGTCTTGCCAACATAGCCAGCCAAGGCTTCGACAGTTTGGGCTTGATGGTGGTCCGCAAAGACCGTTGTATCTGTATTCAGCCCTTCGATAGCGACCATATCTTCCTCGGTCAGTTCGAAGTCAAAAATATCAAAATTCTGGCGCACGCGCTCTGGGTTGGCTGATTTGGACAAGGAAACAATGCCCGATTGGAGTTGAAAACGAAGCATAACCTGGGCCGTTGTTTTACCATACTTGCTTGCAATCTCTGTCAGAATGGGATTGGTAAAGACATCAAATTTCCCTTCTGCAAAAGCTCCCCAACTCTGAACCTGGATTCCCTTGCTGGCAAGATAGGCCCGCTCAGCAGGTTTCTGGTGAAAAACATGCAATTCAATCTGGTTGACCATGGGCTTAACAGTGTTAAACAGGGATAGGTTAGCAACCTGGTCAGGTTTAAAGTTGGAAACACCAATGGCACGAATTTTTCCTTCTTGATAGAGTTCTTCCAAGGCCCGCCATGCCCCAAAGGTATCTCCCACAGGCTGATGAAGCAGGTAGAGATCCAAGTAGTCCAAACCAAGTTTTTCCATAGAGGCAGCAAAGGCCGTCTTCGCACCCTCATAACTCATATCCGAAATCCACAATTTGGTCGTAATAAAGAGTTCCTCTCGTGGCACACCAGCATTTTGAATAGCCTGACCAACTGCTTCTTCATTGCCATAGGCCTGAGCGGTATCAATCAAGCGATAACCTGTCCGAATGGCCTCTTCAACAACCTGTTGGCAGGTTGTTGGATCTGGAATTTGGAAAACTCCGAATCCAACTGTGGGCATCTCAACTCCGTTGTGTAATGTAACTGTCTGCATATTTATTCCCCTTTGTCTAATCGTTCTTCTAAACGTTCTTGTTCAAAGCGCAGTAACTGACTGTCATAGGTCGCCACCTTATGACTAAGCATGTCTAGGACTGCCTGTTGCTGGGCGATTTGCTCCTTCAGGCGTTCCTCCTGTTCCTGCAAAATGGCCTTGCGAGCAGCGATGGTGCTGTCTCCCTGGCGTACCAAGCTGACATAATCCACCAAACTTTCAATGGACATGCCTGACTTGCGGAGCATTTTGACTAAGAAGAGCCAATCAATGGTCTGCTGGTCAAATTGCCGATACCCATTTTTATCCCGAGGCACCTGTAGGAGGCCAATCCGTTCGTAGTAACGAATGGTATCGTTGGACAAACCTAGCTCCTCCGCCACTTCTTTCATTGTTTTCAAGACATCACTTCCTTTCTCTTGAATAACGATAATATGATTATAAACCATGGAGTCCACTCCATAGCAAGCAAAAAAGAAAAAAGTTGAAGATTTTCAACTTTTTTCTGTTAAATCCACCACATAGGTCATTTCTTTATGGACTTCTTCAATATCAAATCGTTCCAAATCTGCTTGGTCTGTCACGACATAGACACCTTCTCGGAGATAGTAGGGTGCTGGCTGACCTGCTTCATCTGTAAAAGCCAATTTGGCATTGGGAAGGTCTACACCAAAACGGACGTAAGGTGTGTCTTTGGGTACACCGATGACAAGGTAATCTGAACACACTAGCTGCCCGCCCCATTTTTTATATAAATGGTTGGCAGCATCACCGTCTCGGGTAAAGATGGCTAGTTTTTCTACCCCAGCTTCTTTCAATGCCTGCTCTGCTTTTTCATAAAGGGCCTGGGCAATCCCTTGCCCCTGATAGTCGGGGTGGACAGCGAGATTGGTCAGGTAAGCTGTACGCTGGCTGGGAGCATAGAGGTAGGTCTGGCTGTTTTCCTGGCTATAAATGTCGATGTCAATCAAGCCGACAATCTGTCCGCCGCTTTCAGCCACCAGTTCAATCCTCTTATCATAAATGTCCGTCAGCAGGGCTGGTTTTTCTGTCTCTCGGTCGTCAAAAAAGGGCGAAAATAGGTAGCTGAGCGCCTTGCAATAGACCCAGCCCTTTTCATCGCTGGTTTGGTATTTTCTGATGTTCATGTAAACCTCCTTACTCTATTTTACTTTTTTTGAGTTTTGCAAATGTATTCTAAAGCACCTGCAACCTGCAAGTGCTTTGCTTTTTTACTTAAATGTCACAATGGTACAGCCTGATCCACCTGCATTTTGTGGGGCGTAGCCGAACTCCTTGACCTGCTTATTGCGACGGAGGTACTTGTTCACGCCTTCTCGGATAACTCCTGTACCGATACCGTGAACAATATCGACTTGGGCCAGGTTATTGAGCAGGGCCTGGTCAATAAATTCATCCAGTTCCATCATGGCTTCTTCGTAACGTTTGCCACGGAGATCCAAACGGGCTCTTGGCCCGCGTACATTGGCACGTTTGACCGTGTGAATCTGGCGTTTCTTAGGTTGCTCTGCTTTTTCCGCCTTGACCAGTTCAAACTCGTCCTTGGTCAAGGTCATCTTAATCAAGCCGACCTGGGCTTCCCAACGACCGTCCTTGAGCTGATTGGTCAGAGTTCCCCGCTGACCATAGGCTGTGACGATAATATCATCGCCCACCTTAGCAGCCCGCTGGATTTTGGCTTTTTTCAGCACCTTATTCTTGGACAAATCGACCAACTCAGGAGCCAATTTTTTCAGCTCGGCCTTGGCTTCTATAATCTGGTGGGGCTTGAGGCTGGCTGCGGCATGGAGATTCTTGAGAATGTCCTCGCTCTCTGCCAGCGCTATGTCAACAATTTCCCTAGCTTCCAAACGGGCCTTGTTGAGCTCGTTTTCCCGCTCACGAGTCAGATCGTCATAGAGCTTGCGGAGGGCCCTGTTCATCTTGAAATTTTCCTGCTCGACTGCTTGAATACGGTCCAAGCGTTTACGGGATTCGACCGTCTGGCTCTCCAATTTCTCGATAATCCGATTGACATCGCTGTCTGTATCGGTCCAAGACTGGGCAGACTGGATGATGACATCCGACAAGCCCAGACGACGCGCAATTTCAAAAGCATTGGAACGCCCAGGAACGCCCTGCATGAACTTGTAGGTCGGCCGCAGGCTATTGGTATCAAATTCCATGCTGGCATTTTCAATACCAGGGGTTTCTATCCCGTAGGCCTTGAGCTCAGGGTAGTGAGTAGTTGCCATAGTCTTGATACCCCGCAGGCGAAGATCGTCTAAAATAGCCATTGCCAGCGACGCACCCTCTTGCGGATCTGTACCTGCCCCCAACTCATCAAAAAGAATCAACGAATCCTGATCCGCCTCCGCTAAAATTTCCACCGTGTGGGTCATGTGACTGGAGAAGGTCGATAGACTTTGCTCAATGGACTGCTCATCGCCAATGTCCGCAAAAATCTCCTTGAAAACAGCCACCCGACTGCCCTTGTCCGCCAAGATTGGCAAGCCAGACTGGGCCATGAGATGGGTCAGGCCCAAGGTCTTAAGCATGATGGTCTTACCACCCGTGTTGGGACCCGTGATAACAATAGCCGTCAGCTGACTGCCAAAGTAAAGGTCGTTTGGCACAGGCTGGACAATCAAAGGATGGCGAACATTGAGAAGAGCAATATCTTGCCTCTCAGACAGACTTGGTACAACCGCCTGATAATCCCGCGCAAAGAGATGTTTGGCACGGACAAAATCCAGATGCCCAATGACCCAAGCGTTATTGCGGATAACCCCACTATGCGGACGCAGCATATCTGACAACTCTTGCAAAATCCGACTGATTTCATGGCGTTCTTCTGCACGTAGGTGACTAATTTCTTCGTTCAGGGTCACCACTGCCCGCGGTTCAATATAAACGGTCGAGCCAGAGGCTGAGATGTCATGGACCACACCTGCAATCTTATTGCGGTAGGTATTTTTAACAGGGAGGACATTACGCCCATTTCTGCTGGCCAAAATATTATCCGACAGCATGTCACTCTTATTTTTCAAAATATCCTGCATGACCTGACGCACTTGGTCCTCAGCCTCACGAATCTTCCTGCGGATACGAGCCAGCTTTTCAGAAGCAAAATCCTCTACAAAACCAGCGTCATTGATGGATTGAAGTGAACCCTGCAAATGCGGGAAAAGTTCTATTTTTTCAAAAAGCGTATCCAGCTGGCTCAAACCGACATTTTCCAAATTCCCATAAAAATCCAAGAGGGACTTGGACACTTCCAAGACCTTCTTGACTGCCAAGAGTTCACTGATATTGAGGTCTGTCCCCAGCTCCAAACGGCGCATGGCTGGATTGATATTTTGGGTAGCTGACAGGCTGAAATAAGGATTTTCTACAAAAATCTGCCCCATGTCTGTCAATTCATCAAAGGCTTGCTGGATGCGGTGGACTTCCACCATTGGCTCCAACTGCCGCAATTCTTCTAGGCCCTGTTCTGTCAGAAGATAGGGCTCAATTTTCTGTCTTACCTTGTGAAATTCAAGGGTTTCAATAATTTTGTTATTCATATTATTCCTACTTAGTCTTTGAGAATCTGTATTCACAAGTAAAGTGCTTTGTTTTTCGCTCATCAAGGCCGTCTTTTGAGAGAATACTGACTGTATTTTGAAAAAACGAAGGATGAGGAGCTGAAAAATTAGCCTTATACTCAATGAAAATCAAAAACAGACTAGGCGACGCAGATGCAGATAGAACTGAAGTTCATCAAATCAAGTCAACAACGTCTGATTTTGATTTTCGAAGAGTATTAGATGGCAGTGCTGGAAGTTCTTAGTTTCCCACTCCCTCAGTTACCGCAGCAATAACAGATCACCTAACTGATGATAAAAAGGATAAGGTCTCCCTTACCCTGCTATATTTGTCAACCAGAGAGATTTTAAGAAACTGCTGGTGATTGGTGTGTATTGGATCATGATATTGGCCATGAAACTCCCATGAAGTTTGTCCTGAATGATCGCCAACGGAATGGTCGAAAGCAGAACTAGGACAATTTGCAGGGAGACAAAGGTCACCAATACTGCCAGACCACCACTGATGAGATTGGTCACCTGTGTGTCGGGATTGAACCCTTCTAGCAGGTGAATAAAAATCCCGACAAAGCGCATGATGGTATAAACCAACAGGTACATCAAGAGAAAGGCCAAACCTGCATAAAAGACCTTGTCCAAATCAAACAGGTATTGCTCGTCAAAATAATAGGTAGCCCCATCCTGCGTTGCATTTGCAAAGGGAACCCATAAATAGAGGAAGGCTGCTAAATTTTTAAATGTGGCTGTCGCTACTACCAGAGCCAGCAGGCTGGACAAGCTGTAAAAGACTTGCAAAACCAGCCCCCTGCTGTAACCAATGTAGAAACTCCAAGCGAGTATCAGTAGTATCACCAATGAAATCATACTTTTTCCTCAAGCTCATCCAAATCAATCAAGGTAACATTTTTCTTCATGACCTTTTCTTTCATGCTGGCCAACTCAGCCTCTGTTTTTTCAAAAGCCAGCTCACGGGTTAACTGGACGGACAGGGCATTGATTGCTAATAAAAGTGCCAAGGTTTCAGGATCTGCTGTTGGCATTTTTTCCTTGATTGCCTGGTATTTTTCCTGGGCAACACGCTCAATTTCTTCCATAAAAAGATTGTCGTGCTCGGTCGTCAGGGTTAATTGTTTTTCACCAAATGTAAATTTATATCGATTTAAGTTTGCCATATTTTACCTCATCTTCTAACTATTATAACGTAAAAAACAGGATTTGGCTAATCTCCCCCCTACAGGGAATGTTTCCTGCGTGCAAAGTCCACAAAACGGAATTTATCAATCTTGTGCTTGCTTTCGGTGTATTGGAATTGCCTCGTATCGCCGAGATAGACCCGCGATTTGATAAGGACCAGGTAATCGTCCTGAGACTGCAACAATTCCCGTTCTTCACGACTGGTCGGCTCGACCGTAATTTCCTTTTGCGCATAGGCAATGTCCATACCCAGCTGATTTTCCAGATAGTCATAGATAGACTCTTGGGCAATATCTAGGGTCATTGTCGGTACAAGGCTTGCTGAAAGGTAGTCTGTGTCAACTACAGATACCTTCCCATCTATGGAACGTGTCCGTACAACCTTCCAAACCTTACTATAAGGTTCAAAACCAGTCAAATTAGCCAAATTGCTATTGACAACGATTAAGTCTAGGCTGATAACCTCTGTCTTGGTTTGCAGCTGCAAGCTATCTGTCAATTCCTGATAGGAGGTCAGCCCTGATACAGGAAAATTGAGCAGCTCTTGCTTGAGGACCAGAGAACCTCGCCCCTGCACTTTTTGAATCATCCCCCGTTCGGTCAATATAGCTAGAGCCTTGCGTACAGTATCACGGCTGACACCGTACAAGTCCTGCAAGGCTTGCTCGGTCGGTAAGCTTGTTTCCGCTGGATAGACATTTGTCCGTATTTTCTCTTTCAAGTCATTATATACTTCTTGGTATTTCTTCATCTTTTCTCCTAAATTGGTCCGTTCTTTTCCATACAACTACACCATTATACCAAAATTTTAAAAAAATTAAGTAAAAACGCTTGCATATTTTTTTGAAATCGTATACAATGATGTCACAAGATATATTTGTCCGTACAAATATTCTTAAAGGCTATTCTAGCAGAGCTCGCGAGGCTGGTAGATAGCTACATCGCCCCATGGACAAGAACAGTGGCAAAAATGGCTGAAGCCGCCCTGCTACCTATATTGTCAAAAGGCAAAAAAACATTTAGGATTGACAGTCATTTCGACTGTCGGGAAGGAAAAATAATGGGAAAATTTGAAAAAGAAGCCAAATTGCTCTTGGATGCGGTTGGCGGAAAAGATAATATCACTGCGGTGAGCCATTGTGCGACCCGTATGCGTTTTGTTCTTGCTGATGAAAAGAAGGCTGACATCAAGGCCATTGAAAACCTATCAGCAGTAAAAGGTACCTTTACCAATGCTGGTCAATTCCAGGTTATCATTGGAAATGATGTGCCAATCTTCTACAATGATTTCACTGCTGTTTCAGGAGTTGAAGGCGTTTCTAAGGAAGCGGCTAAGGCTGCAGCCAAGAGCAACCAAAACGCTGTTCAGCGTGTTATGACCATGTTGGCTGAAATCTTCACACCAATCATCCCAGCCATCATCGTAGGGGGATTGATTCTCGGTTTCCGTAACGTTTTGGAATCCGTCGGTATGCCTTGGTTGGGCCAACAAATCGTGGACGGAGTTAAGGTCTTTGACGCGGATGGCAATCCTGTTTGGAATACCATCACCATGGTTTCTCCATTCTGGAGCGGGGTCAACCACTTCCTTTGGTTGCCAGGTGAGGCTATCTTCCACTTCTTGCCAGTAGGTATTACTTGGTCTGTATCACGTAAAATGGGTACTACTCAGATTCTCGGCATCGTCCTTGGTATCTGTTTGGTATCTCCTCAACTTCTCAACGCTTACGCTGTACCAGGCACAGATGCTGCAACAATCGCTAGTGACTGGGTATGGAACTTCGGCAGCTTTACAATCAACCGTATCGGTTACCAAGCACAGGTTATTCCAGCCTTGCTCGCTGGTCTTTCCCTCTCTTACCTTGAAATCTTCTGGCGTAAACGTATCCCTGAAGTAGTTTCAATGATTTTTGTACCATTCCTTTCTTTGGTACCAGCTATTATTCTTGCACACACCGTCCTTGGACCATTGGGTTGGTGGTTAGGACAAGGCCTATCAACCATCGTTCTTGCTGGTTTAACTGGTCCGCTTAAGGCTGTCTTCGGTGCTATCTTCGGTGCTCTTTACGCTCCATTTGTTATCACTGGTTTGCACCACATGACCAACGCTATTGATACTCAGTTGATTGCTGACGCTGGCGGTACTGGTCTCTGGCCAATGATTGCTCTTTCAAACATTGCTCAAGGTTCAGCAGTTCTTGCCTACTACTTCATGAACCGTCACAATGAGAAAGAAGCGCAAATCTCTCTTCCAGCAGCTATTTCAGCCTACCTCGGTGTTACAGAGCCTGCCCTCTTTGGTGTCAATGTGAAATACGTTTACCCATTTGTTGCAGCCCTAATTGGTTCAAGTATCGCAGGTCTTCTCTCTACAACCTTTAACATCACTGCTAACGCTATTGGTGTCGGTGGTCTGCCAGGTATCTTGGCTATCAAGGCTCAATACTGGTTGCCATTCATTCTGGCTATGGCTGTTGCGATTGCTGTACCAATGGTTCTTACCTTTGTCTTCAGCCGTACAGGGGCATTTTCAAAAAAAGATAAGGCTTAATCCGTCGGCTCTGCCAAATCTAAGTTTGATGAGAGAGCAGTAACAGTTTGTATGAAAGTTTAGGAGGGACAGGTTTTACTGGCACCTCCTATCCTTGTTTAGATAATAAAAATTAGAAAGAGTGGTATAATGGCAATCGACAAACGAAAAGTGGTCTACCAGATCTATCCAAAGTCCTATAAAGATACGACTGGTAGTGGAGTAGGTGATCTCCGTGGGATTATCGAAAAACTTCCCTATCTAAAAGAGTTAGGGATTGATATGATCTGGTTAAATCCTTTTTATCCTAGTCCTCAGCGGGATAATGGTTACGATATTTCAGACTATACTGCTGTCAATCCTGACTTCGGTACGATGGCTGATTTTGAAGAAATGGTAGCTAGGGGCAAGGCCTTGGGGATTGATTTTATGTTAGACATGGTACTCAACCACTGTTCTACCGACCATGAGTGGTTCCAAAAAGCCCTAGCTGGCGATCCATATTACCAAGACTTCTTCATCCTGCGCGATCAGCCAACTGACTGGCATTCTAAGTTTGGCGGCAATGCCTGGGCTCCTTTTGGCGACACTGGAAAATACTATCTCCACCTTTACGATGTGACCCAGGCCGACCTCAACTGGCGCAATCCCCATGTTCGCGATGAACTCTTCAAGGTTGTTAATTTCTGGAAAGACAAGGGTGTCAAGGGTTTCCGCTTTGATGTTATCAACGTAATCGGCAAAGACGAAATCTTGGAGGACTGTCCTGTCAATGAAGGCAAGCCAGCCTACACTGACAAACCCATCACCCATGACTACCTCCGCATGATGAACAATGCAACATTTGGCCAGGAAGACGGGTTTATGACTGTAGGTGAGATGTCGGCTACAACGATTGAAAACTGTATACTCTACACCGCCCCTGAGCGGGAAGAATTGTCCATGGCCTTCAACTTCCACCATCTCAAGGTTGACTATCAAGATGGGCAAAAATGGACCATCGCAGACTTTGATTTCAAAGAATTGCAACGCCTCTTTCATACCTGGGGAGAGGAAATGTCTGTCGGCAACGGATGGAATGCCCTCTTCTACAACAATCACGACCAACCACGCGCCCTCAACCGTTTTGTGGACATCAAAAACTTCCGTGAGGAGGGAGCGACCATGTTGGCGGCCTCTATCCACCTCTCCCGTGGCACCCCCTATATTTACATGGGAGAAGAAATCGGCATGATTGACCCTGACTACGACAGCATGGAGGATTATGTTGATGTTGAGTCCATCAATGCCTACCAAATGCTACTGGACCAAGGCAAATCTGCAGAGGAGGCCTTCAAGATTATCCAGACCAAGTCTCGGGACAATTCCCGCACACCGATGCAATGGGACGCTTCTGACAATGCAGGCTTCTCAACAGGTCAGCCTTGGTTAAAAGCTGGCAAGTCCTATCAAACAATTAACGTTGAAAATGAGAAAACAGGACCAATCTTTACCTTCTACCAAAGACTAATTGCCCTGCGCAAACAACTTCCCTTAGTAGCCGAAGGTAGCTACAAGGCTGCCTACCAAGACAGCAACAAGGTCTACGCCTTTGAGCGCTTGCTAAACAGTGAGAAACTCCTCGTTCTCAACAATTTCTTCCCAGAAGAGGTGGAGATAGAATTGGCCGACGACTACGCTCATGGTCAGATCCTCATCAGCAACTATGCCGATAGGAAGCTGGGCAAGAAGATTACCCTAAAACCTTATCAGGCCTTGGCAATTATGGTGGACTAAACCCAAGCGGTCAACTGGTCTCTTATCATTTTCCATGTAATAGCAAGTAAAAAGGAAGCCCCATGCTGCAAACATTTTTACAAAAAATCGCCAATCCCTTATTGAAGGATAAATTAGAAGCCATTTTCAACCAAATACAAGCAGAGTTTCCCAACCTAACATGGGAAATCAAGTGGAACCAGCCCATGTTTATCATGGACGGCACCTTCATCATCGGGTTTTCAGTTGCCAAATCCCATATCTCCGTTGCCCCTGAGTCCTATACCATGGAGGTGTTCGCCAAGGACATTCGGGAGGCAGGCTATGACGCAACTGCCAATCTCTTTAAAATAAAGACAGACCAAGAGACCGATTGGGAACTGCTTCGCAACATCATCGCCTTTAACATGGACGAGAAAAAGGGCTGTGATACATTTTGGAGGAAATAAGCGACACAGGAGAAGAGAGCCTGGACAGACAGTCCAGGCTCTCTTTGCCTCGTTCCTATCAGCACTTGATTGGGCTCTTTTCCACCTGCCCTCCAAGCCGAAACAGTTTCAGGATAACTGCCGTTCCCAACACAATATTTATCGGCAGTCCAAATAGGGTTATTTTGGGAAGGAGCGCTGCAAACCAGCGATAGTAATCTACTGGAGCAACTCTCACTATCTCTCCAGAGGTAATCCCCAAAACAATAAAAGCAAAATATAAAACAACCACTACATATCTCAAATAAGCCTTTTTCGACTTCAGATATAGGACATAGCATGCTATAGCTGGCAATAAGACATAGAAATAGTTCAAAATAAAATGAATGCCAGTGAATACTTCGACCTGCTTCACTCCATTATGTATGGAAACGTGTTGGATAAAGGGTAAGACAAAACTTAACAAAAAACAAAGTTCCAGTGCATATTTTTTAATTCGAGCCATACTATCACCCCCAGGTGTCCGTTGATGAAACAGCATTCCTAACTGCAACTTCTTTGCGACACAGCAATGTTAAATTCGTAGGAATCCTTACGCAAAATAATCTCAATCCGAGTTGAAACATAACCCCAAAATTTCCAACTACTAATCTTTTCACTAACATTCTACCAAAAAAAGACATACTTTACAAATAATTGTGTGCACAACTATGAGGCTGAGCTCAAGTCCAGCCTCACTTCTCAGAGTTCGTGTCAACATCTCAGCGCAGTGGGCGATTGGTTTTAACAGTCTGAGGACAGACTGTTAAAGCTCAGCAACTTGAAACGAGAAATTGCTGACGAACTCTTATTTAATTGGTAAAATTTTGTGAGTGAGGACGGAGCTATCATGGATGACTTTCCCACTCCCTTTCAAGCACCATGAAGATTCCCAATGCAGTTCCAAAACGAATAATCCGCCTATTTATAGTATGAAAAACAAGCTTGGGTAAAAACTATAGTCATTTGAATTATCTTTGATGCATCGTCACTTTCGACTTGCCGTACTCTAGTACAGCCTGCGCCTCAGTTCCTTGTCTGAAAGCTCTTCATTCGACTATAATAGTTTAGCCTTCCGATTAACATTTGAACAATCAAAAATAGCTTAGAAGCAACGTTTCTGATGACGCAATTCTAAGCTATTTCTATTTTAAAAAGTTTCTATTCAGCCTTTTTTATATCTTAATTAAAGGATACGTGAACATGGTCATAGTGGTTTTGGGTGATACTGCCACGATCTGGCATTAGGTTCCATGTATAGGCTGGTCCATAGATATTGTCATAAGGTGCATAGAAGCGCTGCTTCCAGATGACATAGCTAATATTTTTAGCTTGGATATTGGCAATCGCGTAGGCTGCGACTTGGTCTCCAAGAGCCGAACTTTCTGGCACCATGAAATCAATAGCCAAGCCTTTTCCGTGGTCACCTGAATCTCCTGCACGGTAGCCTGAGAAGGAAGTGATACCAAAGATTCCCGCTACTTCTGCTCGGAAGGCCGCAACCTGAGGTTGGAGACCAACATCATAGGCACTGGTGCTTGAAGCACTGGTTGAAACTGGGGTGACAGTTGTAGTTGCTTGAACAGGGGCAGCAGGAGCTTCTACCACTGGCTCTGCTACGGGAGCGGTTGGGGCTTCTGCTACTGACTCCTCTGCGGAAATAACAGGAGTTTCTGCCACTGGCGCCTCTACTGGGGCAACGGGAGTTTCTACTACAGGTTCATCTACAGGAGCAACGGGAACTTCTGCAACGGGCTCCTCTGCGGGAGCAACAGGAGTTTCCACTACTGACTCTTCCACAGGAACAACAGGAGTTTCTACTACTGGCGCCTCTGCGGGAACAACGGGAGTTTCTGCCACTGACTCTTCCACAGAAACAACAGGAGTTTCCACTACTGGCTGCTCAACGGGTGCCTCTACAACAGTTTCCACGGCAGTTTGGTCCGTTATCACGGGCACTTGATCCAACTGAACAACTGTGTTGTCAACAGTCGCTTGGTTAGTCGTTACATCGACACTCGCTTGGACCGTCTCTGTAGGATTTTCTTGGCTTGGAGTTTCAATCTCGATATGTGTTACTTGGTTGTTCTGATCAACAGTTGTCGTCAACACTGTATCAGGGAAAATAAGGTTGACATCAGCAATTTGATTGATTTTCGCCAATAGTTCCATGTCAATATTCATTGCTTGAGAAATGGCACTCAGTGTATCACCGTATTTAACCGTGTAGGTGAGCTGGCCATCCTTCTCAATAATATCTGGACTAATTTCGGCTATCGTACGTGGTGTCCACTCCAAGGCCAATACATTGGTCGTTGCCATTCCTGTAGTAAATAGGGACAATGCTAGGGAAGAAGTATAGAGCATTTTCTTATTGTGCTTCAGGATTGGAGTCTTTCTTTTGCGACGCATATAAACGGGCTTATTTGTTCTCTTACGTTTCATAAGTCATTCCTTTTCTTTTTTTGATGCTACTATCATAACGAAAAGAAACCTTAAAAACAAGCCTCTACTCAACCTTTTAAAGAAGCTGTAACTTTCCCATTCATCTTGTCACGGAACAATTATATTTGTCACGGAATTGTCACAATGGGGAAGGTATATTGTGCCACTACATCTCCTCTGGGTAGACCAAGCCCCATTCTTTTCTGAGTTGGGTCATAATGTCCATGACATCTTGGGTATAGGCGAGGTGCATGGTATTTTCGATTCCTGCGACAGCTTTTTCCATATCCGCCACTTCGTAAGAGAGGGCCTTGGCTGTCTCACCTGCCTCAATCACTTCCTGGCTGCCGTCTTCTGTGTAGGTAATGACCGCCTTTTGACCGCGTGGGTACTCATAGAGTTCGATGTAGCCCTTGTCATAGGCAATGGTGCCGCGTTTGGGTTGCTTGGCATGGAGGGTCAGGGCAATAGTCGCCATTTCTCCTGCGTCATTGCTGAGCAGAATGCCAACCTGCTCGTCAACACCTGTCGGCGCCAACTTGACCTGTGATAAGACTTGATTTGGCTTTTCCGTCATAAACCAACGGACAAAGGATAGGGCGTAAACGCCAATGTCTAGGAGGGCCCCGCCTGCCAAATTCTTATTGAAAAAGCGGTTGGTCATGTCGTATTCCTTGTAGCTGCCAAAGTTCATCTGAATCATCTTCAAGGCCCCTAACTTACCGCTGGCTACGACCTCGCCCAGTTTGCGGTAAATGGGCATGTGGAAAATAGTCATGGCTTCTGCCAAGATAACCTTGTTTTCCTCCGCCAGCTGAATGGCCTCTGCCAATTCTTCCGAGTTCAGCGTAATCGACTTTTCACAGAGGACGTGTTTCCCAGCCTTCAAAGCCTTTCGCAAATAGTTGATGTGGGTATTGTGCGGCGTGGAAATGTAAATAATATCCACCTCTGGGTCTGCAAAGACCTCATCAATCTCCTGATAAACCTTATCAATCCCGTACTCTTGAGCAAATTCCAGCCCCTTTTCGTAGGTGCGGTTAGCTACGGAATAAAGATTGCCTCCCATGGCCTGCAGGGCCTGAACCAGCTCGTTGGCAATAACGCCTGTTCCCAAGGTTGCCCACTTAAACTTGATTTCTTGTGTCATCGTCTTTCTCCTTGTTTCGTACTACATTCATTATAGCAAAAGACAGCTTTTTCTGCACCATCTAGCCAGCATTTGTGATACAATAGGAACATGAATACAGTTGTACTGAAGGCATCTGCCCAGCAGAAACAAGCCATAATCGCCCACTACGCCCCCTACAGGCAGGCCAGCAAAAATCCCTATATGGAGGCCTTTTTCAAGCTACCTGGCGCCAGCCTTTCCATTTATACTTCTGGCAAGGTCCTTTTCCAAGGGGAAATGGCAGAGCAGGAAGCAAGTCGCTGGGGCTATGAGCCTGAAGAAACTGAACAGACTGTCGCAGGCCAAAACCTGCCTATGATTGGCACAGATGAGGTCGGAAACGGGTCTTATTTTGGCGGATTAGCAGTGGTTGCAAGCTTTGTCCGCCCAGAAGACCATGCCTTTCTCAAGTCGCTTGGCGTCGATGATTCTAAAAAAATGACAGACCAAAAAATCTGCCAAATCGCACCGCTCTTAAAAGAAAAAATCATCCACCAAGCTCTGCTATTGTCCCCCAAAAAATACAATGAAGTCATCGAACAAGGCTATAATGCTGTGTCTGTCAAGGTGGCCCTCCATAACCAGGCCATCTACCTACTCCTGCAAAAGGGAGTGCAGCCTGAGAAGATTGTCATCGATGCCTTTACATCTAGTCAGAACTACAAAAAATACCTGAAGAAGGAAGCCAATCAATTTGCCAACCCAATTACGCTGGAGGAGAAGGCTGAGGGCAAGTATCTGGCAGTGGCGGTATCCTCCATCATAGCCAGGGCCATGTTTTTGGAAAATCTTGTCCAGCTTGGGCTTGCAATAGATATGGAACTCCCTTCTGGAGCAGGCAGCAAGTCCGATCAGGTGGCCGCACAAATCCTGAAACGATATGGCATGGCAGGCCTGGCACAGACCGCCAAACTCCATTTTGCCAACACCCAAAAAGCACAAAAATTATTGAAATGAGGAAGATTACGAATGGGCAGAAGAAAACAACAAGCCAAGCGCTCACCACTGATGAATTTTATAGCTGAATGGGGATTATTCATCCTTCTTCTCGCTGCTTTCTTTGCCAGCCGTTACTATATTTGGAGTCCTGTAGCTGTGGACGGACACTCCATGGACCCAACCCTCCAGCATCAGGAAAGACTGATTATGATCAAGACAACCTCCATCGACCGATTCGATATTGTTGTAGCCAGCGAGACAGATACCAATGGAGAAGAAAAACTGATTGTAAAACGGGTTATCGGCATGCCGGGCGACACTATTCGCTACGAAAATGATGTTCTCTATGTCAATAACGAGCAAGTTGATGAGCCGTATTTGGCCGAGTACCTCGCTGCCTTTCAAAAGGACAAACTCCAGGAAACCTATTCTTACAGCAAGCAATTCCAAGACATGGCCTTGGCTGCCGAAGCCTTTACACAGGACGCCAATGGCTACGTGGACTTCACTGTCACCGTCCCTGAAGGACAGTATTATTTACTAGGAGATGATCGCCTAGTATCCCTAGATAGCCGAGAGGTCGGTTCATTTTCCCGCGAAAATATTGAGGGAGAAGTCGTTTTTCGTATGTGGCCACTGAACCGTATCGGAACTGTTGAGTAATATGCACAAGTTTGGGGCAGACCGTTCCAAGCTTGTTTTTTCAGTTATTTAAGGAATTAATCCCATGAACGAAGTTTATTTTACTGGTACCATCGACCGAATTGTCTTTGAAAACCCCAGCAATTTCTACAAGATTCTCCTCCTCGAAATCGAGGATACAGATACCGATTATGACGATGTTGAAATTATTGTGACAGGCACCATTGCCGATGTCATTGAGGGAGAGGATTATCGATTTTATGGCAATCTGGTCACCCATCCCAAATACGGTCAGCAACTGCAGATTAGCCGCTACGAGCGCAGCAAGCCAACCTCGGCTGGCCTGGTCAAGTATTTTTCCAGCGAACATTTCAAGGGAATCGGCCGCAAGACAGCCGAAAAAATTGTCCAGCTCTACGGAGAAGATACCATTGACAACATCCTGGCTGAGCCTGAAAAATTGACCCAGATTGCAGGCCTGTCCCGCAAAAACATGCAGGCCTTTGTTGAAAAACTCCGCCTCAATTATGGAACAGAACTGATTTTGGCCAAGCTGGCCGAATATGGCATTCCCAATAAATTGGCCTTTCAAATCCAAGATCAGTACAAGGAAAAGACGCTTCAGGTTATCGAAGAAAATCCCTACCAACTGGTCGAGGATGTACAAGGCCTCGGCTTTACCATTGCCGATAAAATCGCTGAAAATCTGGGCATTGCCAGCGATTCCCCCCAACGTTTTCGGGCAGGCATGCTCTTCAGCCTCATCCATCGCTCCATGGAAACAGGAGACACCTATATCGAGGCCAGAGAGCTACTGGAAGTCACCCTTGAGTTGCTGGAAAAATCCCGCCATATTGAGTTGGACCCTACTGCTGTTGCCCAGGAATTGACAGGCTTGATTGCCGACGGTAAAGTCCAGCAGGAAGGAACCAAGATTTTTGACAACAGCCTCTACTTTGCCGAGCAGGGAATCCACACAAACCTGACCCGCCTCATGGGAAAAAATGGCTTCAAACCCTTCCCCCGCGCGGACGTCGAGGCTGCCATAGCAGAGCTGGAAAGCATGTCCACCATCACCTATGACGCTATTCAAAAAGAGGCCATTGTGCAAGCCATCACCAATCCCCTCTTCATCCTGACAGGCGGCCCAGGGACAGGAAAAACCACGGTTATCAATGGAATTATCGCAGTCTACGCAATGCTGCATAAGATTGACCTGACCCGAAACCGACAAGAATGCCCTGTCCTTCTCGCAGCTCCAACTGGACGAGCAGCCAGACGGATGAATGAATTGACAGGTCTACCTTCTGCCACCATCCACCGCCATCTGGGGCTTGTCGAAGGACAGGAAGAATCCTACCGAGATGATTACCTCGAAGCCGACTTTATCATCGTTGATGAATTTTCCATGGTCGATACCTGGCTGGCCAATCAACTCTTCCAGAATATTTCATCTCAGACCCAGGTGCTGATTGTTGGCGACGCGGAGCAGCTCCCTTCTGTCAGCCCAGGCCAGGTCTTAGCTGACCTCTTGAAAATTGACAAACTGCCAAGTATCACTCTGGAACGCATCTACCGCCAGTCAAATGATTCGACCATTGTCACTCTGGCCAGCCAGATTCGCCAAGGGGCCCTGCCCAGCGATTTCCGTGAGAAAAAGGCTGACCGCTCCTATTTTGAAGCCCAGAACGAACAAATTCCAGCCATGATTGAGCGGATTGTCCGCGCAGCCATCAAGTCTGGCATCCCTGCACACGAAGTACAGATTCTCGCCCCCATGTACCGAGGCAGTGCAGGCATTGACCAACTCAACACCATGACCCAGGCCCTCCTCAATCCCTTGGAAGACGGAGAACTAGAGTTCCTCCACAACGAGCAAGCCTTTCGGCAAGGAGACCGCGTCATTCATCTGGTCAACGACGCCGAAGCCAATGTCTTCAACGGTGACCTGGGCTATATCAGCGACCTCCTGCCTGCCAAGTACACTGACTCCAAGCAAGACGAAATCACCATCAACTTCGATGGCAGCGAAGTCACCTATCCCCGTAACGAATGGTACAAGATTACCCTGGCCTACGCCATGTCCATCCACAAGTCCCAAGGTAGTGAGTTTCAGGTCGTCATCCTTCCCATCACCCGCACCAGCCACCGCATGCTCCAGCGCAACCTGGTCTACACCGCCATTACCCGCTCCAAGAGCAAGCTCATCCTCCTAGGCGAAATCTCCGCCTTCGACTACGCCGTCAAAAACGCAGGCACCCTCCGCAAAACCTATCTGGTCCCACGTTTCCAAGGGGAAATAGCAGAGCAGGACAGCAAGGAGACCTTGACTGAGAGACCAGACAGCAAAGCGACCTCGTCCAGCCAAACCCAGACACCTGCTCAGCCAGGTAGGCAAGAACAAACTCAGTCACCACAAGAAACCCAGCAACAACTGACCCTTCTTGACCAAGATGAGCCAGAATCACCAAGACCCCAACCCACAGAATACATGTTGACTGTGGATAACCTGCTGACCATCGACCCCATGATTGGCCTCCAGCCAGCAGATATTGAAGCATTTTTTAAACAATAAAAAGAAACCAGCAAATCAATAAACTTGCTGGTCTTTTTAGTATGAGAAACAAATCATTTTGAGGAGAATGACATCATCAACCAGGCCTCGTCCAACTGCCCCTTGGCCTGCCTATAGCGCTTGCCATGCTCATCAATCAGAGCATGTAGTTCCTGTGCGTCTTTTATGGGCCAGTCTGCAATCTGCTCCGCATATTCCTGGCGCAACCCCATATAATCTTGAGAACTACTGAGACCCAGACGATGAAAGAGCCTGATGGCATATTGGTCAGCTACAAAGACACTCCTGTGGCACAGATAGAGCAGAATCACATCTGCGGTCTCATTTCCGACCCCTTTCAACGAAAGCAATTCTTGCCGCAGACTTGTCGTATCAATAGCCGCTAAACGAGAAAAATCACCATCAAATTGATCTGCCCATTCTGCCACCGAACGGATATAGAGGGATTTTTGCTTGAAAAATCCAGCTGGGCGAATGCGTTCTTGCAATTCTTCCACGGGCATTGCCAGCAAGGCTCTAGTGGTCAAATACCCTTCCAACTGCTCCAAGGCACGCTTGGCATTGGCTTCCGTCGTCTGCTGGATTAAAATCATGGATACCAGATCTTTTATCGGATTTTCATCACTCCACCAATCGTGCTCACCGTAGGCTCGTTTCAAGTTTTGATAGAGGGTTTCTAGGCTGGTCACGGACTGACTGTCTCCTTTCTCTTTGATCGGAAAGTTGTTTCTAAAGCTCTTCTAGCAGGACCTGTTCAAGGATGGACTGGAATTGGTCTTCTCTGACCTCCGGAAAATAATTCAAACAGTTGGCTGTTGCGTAAGCTGCGGCCTCTTTCAGGAAGATTTCCGGTGCCTGACCCTGACTGAGCCCCTTGACCAGAAGTCCTAGGTAGAAATCTCCAGCCGCAATGGGGTTTTTAGCTTCTTTTTTCGGAGACTGGATGCGGAAGAAGCGTTCTCCAATCTTAGCCAAGCTGCCCTTGCCTCCCATTGTCACAATGAGGTTGTCATGCGGGGTCACTTCTTTCAGGATTCGTAAAATATCATCTGGATTTTCTTCGTCAAGGTCTGGGTAAATGTCTTTCAATTCCTCGTTATTGATTTTAATCAAGGCTGGTCTCGCTTCATAAGCGGCCCGAAGAGCGGCTCCGCTGGTATCAACGATGGTCTGAACATGAAGGAAACGCTCGATAAAGCCTTTGATATAGTCATCTGGCATGCCCTTCATGAGGCTGCCTGAAAAGACTAGCACATCACCATCTGTCAGGCTCTCCTCGATTTGCTTGGTAAATTGTTCCAAGAGTTCTGGGGTCAACTCTAACCCTTTTTCATAAAACAATACGACATCACCTGTAGTCGTTTCAACGTAAATGTTGCAGGTGCGGGTGTTTTGCCCACTCTGTACTACTCGGAGGGTATTGCCCTTATCGGCATTGAGTTCTTCGATGTAGCGGCCGATAGCCCCGCCCAAGATTGTATGGATGAGGTAGTCGCTCTGCCCATTTTCCTTCAAAGCGTAGGCAACATTGAAGCTTTTGCCTCCTGGATAATCCCTGACTTCTGATGGTCGGAGCGGGATATTCTTCTCAATTTTCTCCACAAGCAGGGTGCGATCGAGGGCTGGATTGGGACATACCAAGTGAATCATAGTGTTCTCCTAAGTTTTTCTTTTATTATATCATTTTTTATATTGTTATACTATATAAAAATGATAAAAGACATTCTCAGAAGCAGCTATTTTTTTGGGGGGTAACAATACTTATGCAAATACCGAAATTCGTTCTTGCTTGTAGCCGCCCTTTTCTGCAATATCTATCAGGGCTAGAGCAAAATCTGTATAGCTGATGTAGCTGTCACCTTGGGCATTGACCTGAAAAACCTCACCAGCAAGTGTGTAGGTGCCTGTCCTTGGGCCCTGGGCGTCAAAATCTGCTGCTGGGCTGAGATAGGTCCAGTTGAGAGCTGGGGCTTGGCGATAGCGTTCTAGGCCTACTCCCATGGCCTCGGCGATTGGTAGGTATTCCGCTGGGAAATCTGGGCTATCCTTCAACATGCTTGTTTGGCTGTCGTCTAGGTAGAGGCTACCTGCTCCGCCGACAATCAGCAAACGAACAGGCGTATCAGCTAAGAGGTTCACCAAATGTTCTGCCAGACGAGCATGATCTGGTAGGGTTTCTGGTGTCCAGGCGCCAAAGGCGTTGACCACCACATCAAAACCAGCCAAGTCTTCCTTGGTCAAGGCAAATGCGTCTTTTTGAAGGACTTCCTGAGCCGCACTCTTGTTTTCAGAACGGACAATGGCGGTCACTTGATGGCCGCGTGACACCGCTTCCTTAGCAATCACCTGACCAGATTTTCCGTTTGCTGCAATAATAGCTATTTTCATACTATATACCTCACTTATGTTGTAATAATTTTATTTACAACAACAGTATAACTTTGTTTAGTTGTAATATCAAGTGTTACAACTCGGATTTTTAAAAACTCTCTTTTCTACGAAAGAGAGTCTATTTTTTCTAGTAAATCAGAAAGCTTGGTCTGGGCCAATTCGTTTTCCAAGGCAGCCTGAGCTCGTTTTAGTTCATCGTCCAATAAGTGATGGATATTCTTGCCAACTTGACAAGAAGGATTGGGCTGCTCATGAAAGGCAAAGAGTTGTCCGCCTTCACCGAAAGGTTCCACCGCCTGATAGACTTGTCGGAGGGTAATTTCCTCAGGTGCCTGAGCCAGGCGGGCTCCGCCCACACCGCGCGCTACCTGGACCAGACTAGCCTGCTTGAGTTTGGCCAAAATAGTACGAATAATAACAGGATTAACCCCAACACTGCCCGCGATACTGTCGCTGGTCTGTTTAGAACGGTCTCCCTCCAAAGCCAACAAAACCAAAATATGGCTGGCAATGGTAAATCTACTTGAAATTTGCATCGTTTCTCCTTTTTCTCAGTCTATCACAGTCCAAAACAGAACTCAAGTTTGAAAATTGGTTACGGTCACTCCCAGCAAGCGAATACCCTTGTCTGGTTGACCGACTTCCTCAAAAATTTTCCGCACCTGGCTGTCAATGGTCTCCACTTGGTCTGTTGCTTCTTCCAGACTATGGCGTCGGGTCAAGGTCGTAAAATCACCGTAGCGGATTTTGAGGACAATGGTTCTGCCTTTTTTCTGGTGCTTGGTCAAGCTAGCCGCCACACGTTGGCAGAGACTGGCCAACTCCTTCAGGGCATCTTCTTCTCGGTAAAGGAGTTTGCGATAGGTTCGCTCCTTGCCGATGGACTTACGAACACGGTTGACCTTGACAGGTGAATTGGAAATCCCCCTCGCTTTTCGGTAAAGATCATAACCAAAACGGCCGAACTTGTCGATTAAGACCATCTCAGGCACTTCCAATAAATCTTTGCCTGTGTAGACACCCATCTCATGCAAGCGCTTCACCGTCTTCTTCCCAACCCCATGAAATTTCTCAACAGGCAGAGCCGCCAATACACCGACAGCTTCCTCTGGCAAAATCAAGGTCAAGCCACGCGGCTTTTTCATATCCGAAGCGATTTTTGCCAAAAATTTATTATAGGAAACCCCTGCCGAGGCTGTTAAGTGCAACTCATTCCAGATGTCGTATTGGATCAGTTTGGCAATTTTGACAGCCGAGTTGATTCCCAACTTATTTTCTGTCACATCCAGATAGGCCTCATCGATGGACATGGGCTCCACCAAGTCTGTGTACCGATGAAAAATTTCTCTTACCTGATGGCCCACCTCCTGGTATTTCTCATAATTCCCAGAAATAAAGATAGCCTGCGGACAGCGCTCATAGGCCTCCTTGGAGGACATGGCCGAATGAATCCCAAAGGCACGCGCCTCATAACTACAGGTAGACACCACTCCCCGACCGCCAGATAGCCGAGGATCAGCCCCGATAACCACAGGTTTCCCCTTCAGAGCAGGATTGTCCCTCACTTCGATAGCAGCAAAAAAAGCGTCCATGTCAATATGAATAATCTTTCGTGACACATCATTGATCAAGGGAAAAATTAACATCGCCACTCCTTTCTGAAAACAACTTCTACCGCTCTATTATACCCTATTTAGGTAAAATTTCCATTCTAACCAACCGACACACAGCGTCTTGCAATAGTAACCGCCCTATAACCAGGTATCTGTTCACGCTCCGTCCCATTTGGTAGAGTATTCCTATCAAATAGAAATGGAGTTGGTCTATATGTCACAAGCAATCGTTCCCC
>CAMBAD010000008.1 GCA_945864085.1 uncultured Streptococcus sp. | reverse complement strand
AAAATGTCCTCAAAAAAGCAGCTGTACGCTCCCGTATGGCAGGCAGCTCCTGTCTGGCGGACAGAGATGAGGAGCGTATCTTTGTCACAATCGGTCTTGATGGATACGACCTCCTGATAATGACCGCTAGTCGCTCCCTTGTGCCAGAGTTCCTGACGCGACCGGCTCCAATAGTGCATCTGCTTGGTGGTTAGTGTTTGGTGATAGGCTTCCTGATTCATGTAGGCTAACATAAGGACTTGTCCTGTTTCGTGGTCAGTGACAATCACAGGAATGAGCCCGCCTTGTTTTGCAAAATCTAACTGTATCATCACACTCTCACCTCGATTCCTCGCTGGCGCATGGCGCGCTTAGTATCAGAAATGCTCACTTCACCATAGTGAAAAATGGAGGCTGCCAAGGCACCCGTTGCTGGAGTTTTTTCAAACACTTCAAGAATGTCTTGGCTACTGCCTGCTCCACCTGATGCGATAATGGGAACGGTCACTACACCAGCCACAGCATTGAGCATATCCACATCAAAACCAGACTTGGTGCCATCCTTGTCCATACTGGTCAAGAGAATTTCCCCTGCTCCAAGAGCAACCACCTTTTGGGCCCATTCTAGCAGGTCGAGTCCTGTATCTTTACGACCTCCTGCTACATAAACATGCCAGCTTCCATCTGCTTCCTTTTTAGCATCGATGGCCACCACTACACACTGGCTACCGAATTTTTCTGCACAATCAGCAATCAATTTCGGATTGTCAACAGCTGATGAGTTGACCGAAACCTTGTCAGCACCAGCCTTGAGCATCTTATTCATATCCTCAACCGAGCGAATACCTCCGCCAACTGTAAAAGGGATAAAGACTTGCTCTGCTACGCGGCGCACCATGTCAACGGTTGTATCGCGTTCTTCATGAGTGGCAGTAATGTCAAGGAAAACTAGCTCGTCACAGCCAGCTTCATAATAAGCCTTGGCTGAATCAACAGGGTCTCCAACATCTGTCAGGTTGACAAAGTTAACTCCTTTGACCACTCGACCATCCTTGACATCTAGGCAGGGGATAATGCGTTTTGCTAACATCTTTACCCCTCCACTTCTACCAATTCAGCAAGACTAATTTTGCCGCTGTAATAGGCCTTGCCAACGATGGTACCTGCAACACCAATGGTTTTTAACTGCTCCAAATCACTGAGGGCGTGAATGCCGCCTGAAGCGATAACTTGGGCACTTGTCAGTTTAGCGACAAGCTCTTGATAATGGGCAAGGTTGGGGCCCGTCAGCGTTCCGTCACGGTCTACATCTGTATAAACAAAGAGGCGGACACCGATTTTTTCCATCTCCAAAGCCAGTTGCACAAAGTCCACATCGCTGGTTTCCAGCCAGCCTTCCGTCGCAACACGACCACCCTTGGCATCGATTCCCACAACAATCCTATCGCTGCCAAACTGGGCCAGGGCCTCCTCTACAAAGGAAGGATTCTTTACGGCCATAGACCCGATAATAACGCGGTCAATCCCTGCTTCCAGATAATCCGCAATCTGCTCCAGAGTGCGAATACCGCCTCCCACTTGGATATTGAGATCGGTTTCTTGTTTTAACTGAGCAATCAAGTCACGATTGGTTGCCCGTCCTTCCAAGGCTCCGTCCAAATCCACAACATGGATATAGTCAATTCCTGCTTCCTTGAACAGTCTAGCCTGACCAATCACATCCGGATTGACGACCGTTTCCTGATTAAAATCTCCTTTGAAAAGGCGAACTGCGCGGCCTTCTCTGATGTCAATGGCTGGATAAATCTTCATCCCGCACCTCTTTCTAGTTTTCTAGCTGGCAAACTTGGGCAAAATTCCGCAAAATTCCTAGACCAACCTCACCTGATTTTTCTGGGTGAAATTGCGCACCATAGACCTTCCCTTTTGAAATCATGGCTGGAATTTCTCGGCTGTAAGAAGCTGTCACATCTAAGTAATCCTTGGGAACATCTGTAAAATAGCTATGAACAAAATAAACCGACTCTCCCTCCAAGCCGCTTGTCAGCTGATTTTCTTGTTCAAGATGGAGGGTGTTCCACCCCATGTGGGGAACAGGGTAACCAGCTTCTGGTAAAATAGGCCGGCAAGTTCCCGGGATCAGGCCTAACCCGTGAGTTGCTTGGTGTTCTAGCCCTTGCTCAAGGAGGAGCTGCATTCCCAGACAAATCCCTAACAGCGGGGTTCCGGCAGCTACGGCGTCCTTGATGGCTGAAATGAGCTGCCGCTTCTCCAGCTCGCGCATGGCTGATGGGAAGGCACCCACTCCCGGTAAAATCAGACCTTGGGCCTCACGGATTTTCTCTGGGTCTGGAGACAATTCTGCTTCTACTCCAATATTCTTTAAAGCCCGCAAAACATTTGCAGTGTTGCCCGCATCGTAATCAATTACAATTATCATGTTACAGGATTCCTTTTGTTGAGTTGACCCCCTGAATATCGGGGTTCAGGGTAATAGCTTCCCGCAGAGCGCGTCCTGTCGCCTTAAACAAACTCTCTGCCTTGTGGTGGCTATTTTTCCCATGCAAGATTTTCAAGTGAAGATTCATCTGAAGATTAAAGGCCAAGGCTTGGAAGAATTCTTCTACCAATTCGGTGTCAAAATCGCCTAGCTTGGGATTGTCAAAGCTGGCGTCAAAGACCAAGTAAGAACGTCCAGACAAATCCAGACTGGCCATTCCCAGCGTTTCGTCCATAGGCACAAAACTGGTTCCGTAGCGGTTAATCCCTTCTTTTTTCCCCAGTGCTTCTCTGATAGCCTGACCCAAAACAATACCCACATCTTCGACCGTATGGTGGCTGTCTACCCAAGTATCGCCTTCTGCCTTTACAACCAGAGAAATTCGGCTATGGCGGGCAAAAAGTGTCAGCATGTGGTCAAAAAATCCCACTCCTGTCGCAATCTCAACAGGTTCTTGCCTGTCCAGATTCACTGCTAACTTGATGTTGGTTTCAAATGTGTTGCGCTCGATTTCAGATTTTCTCATGCTCTCACCTCATCTATGATTTCAATCGCCTTATACAAATTTTTCTCTGTGATACGGTATGGAGCTTCTTTTTCCACAATTGGTTTGGCACAAAAAGCAATTCCAATGCCTGCCTCTTGAATCATGGGCAGGTCATTAGCCCCATCTCCCATGGCTACCGTATCTTTCATTTCTAAGCCATTTTCCAAGGCCCAAGCTCTCAACTTGGCCTTTTTCACATCCTTGGTCACAATTTCACCCAGAACGCGTCCTGTCAGAACACCATTGACAATCTCCAAATGGTTGGCCTTGACATAATCCAGATTGAGGCGTTCAGCCAGAATATCCACTGTTTGATGGAAACCGCCTGACACAACCGCTACCTTGTAGCCACGCTTGTGCAGCTCGGCTACCAGCTCCTCTGCGCCTGGTGTGAAATGGATACGTCCTAAAATAGTATCCAGAACTGTTTCTGGAAAGCCTTTTAGAAGGGCAACCCGCTCTCGCAAGGCTTCTTCAAAGTCTAATTCTCCCCGCATGGCTCGCTCGGTAATGTCCGCCACCTGCGGTCCGACCCCAGCTTCTTCCCCGAGTAAATCGATTCCTTCTTCCATGATCAGGGTGCTATCCACATCCATGACCAATAATCCTTTAACTTTCTTCATTTCTCACCCCAATCGCTCGTGCATGGGCGGCCAAACCTTCTGAATAGGCTAGAGCTGTAATCGCCTGACTGGCTGCCTGCACAGCTTCCTTATTGTACTGTGTGTATTGGATGCGTTTGATAAAATCATGTACTCCCAAAGCTGAGTAGAACCGACTGGTTCCTGACGTTGGCAGGACATGGTTGGTTCCTGCAAAATAATCCCCTATCGGTTCGCTGGTATAATGCCCCAAAAAGATAGAACCTGCATGCTTAACCAGAGGGAGATAATCATAAGCATTTTCCATGGCAATTTCCAAATGCTCCGGCGCAATCAGATTCATCAGCTCAAACATTTCCTCTACCGTTTTTGTGAGGACAATCCGTCCATTGTTAACAATGGAGGTGCGAGCAATATCCTTTCGAGGAAGCGACTCTAGTTGCCTTTCGATTTCTAACTCAACCTGATGAGCCAGTTCTGCTGAATTGGTTACCAAAATCGCTCGTGCCAGTTTATCGTGTTCGGCCTGTGATAACAAATCTGCAGCTACAAAGACTGGGTTTGCCGTTTCATCTGCAATCACTCCAATCTCTGACGGGCCGGCTATCATATCAATCCCCACTAAACCGTAGACCAATTTTTTAGCCGTTGCTACATAGATGTTGCCCGGCCCTGTAATCTTATCCACCTTGGGAATGGTCTGCGTACCATAAGCGAGCGCTGCGATTCCATGGGCTCCGCCCGCCTGATAAATCTGATCCACTCCAGCTAATCTTGCTGCAACCAGTATGGCTGGATTGTAACTTTCTTGTGGCGGAGTAATCATGATAATCTCCGAAACACCCGCTATTTTAGCAGGAATGACATTCATCAGGACGGAGGATGGGTAGGCAGCTGTTCCACCAGGCACGTAAACTCCGACCCGCTCCAAGGGCCGAATCAACTGACCGCGGATGACCCCTTGAGAAGGCTGGTCTTCAAATCCTTTTTCAACCTGTTGGAGATGGTAGGACTCAATATTCTCCTTGGCCTCCTGTAAGGCAGATAAGATTAGTGGATCAATTGCCGCGAAGGCCTCATCCATCATCTCCTCAGAAACTGCCAGTTCTTCCAAGCTGATGCCATCAAAACGCAGATTGTAGCGTCGAAGCGCCTCGTCGCCATTTTGCGCCACATCAGCCATGATTTCCTTAACAGCTTCTTCAACGGATACCGTTTCTGCATTCAATGCAACCTGCTCTTCATAGAGAAGTTTTGCAATTTCTTGACTCTTACCACTTAGTCGTTTCATCTGAAGGCCACCTCCTCATTTCCAACAATGGCTTCTAATTTCGCAATAAATTCTCGAATTTGGGGCTTGTTTTTGATACTGGCCTTGTTGACAATCAGTCTAGTCGAAACCCTGCAAATATCCTCGAAAACCACCAAACCGTTGGCAACTAGCGTATTCCCTGTTTCGACAATATCCACAATAGCATCTGCCAATCCCAAGACAGGAGCGATTTCAACACTGCCTTGAATAGAGATGATTTCCACATCTTCACCTTTTTTATTAAAATGCTCCATGGCAACTGTCGGATACTTGGTCGCAATGCGCTTGCGCTTGTGATCACTAGGATTATAGGATGGAATCGAAGCTACTGCAAATTTACACAGACCGAAATTCAAATCCAACATTTCAAGAAAACCTGCCGGGTGTTCGATTAGAACATCCTTGCCAACAATTCCCAGATCTGCAACCCCGTGACGCACATAGGTTGTCACATCAGGAGCCTTAACTAGCAAGAATCGAAACTGGCCATCTGGACTTTCAAAAATCAAATTTCTCCCCTTGTCCGTCATGAAGGACATGTCAAATCCAGCCTTTTCAAGCAAGACAAGCGTTTCTTTTTCAATCCGCCCCTTGGTCAGGGCAATGGTTACTTGTTCCACCATCTTACTGGCCTCCTTCATAATCAATATCCTTACGGATAGCCTGATAAACCGCATCAATCTCCAAGGCCCAGCCAACAGCCGTCACCTCCTGTGCCCCGAAACGTTCAAAGAGCTTATCATACCGCCCTCCTGATAAGAAGGCATCGGGTAGTTGCTGGTCAAAAACCTTAAACATCATACCAGTATAGTAGGGCATGGTAGAAAGCTGGGCCAAATCAACCGTGACATTTCCCAAATCTCTTTCTACTAAGGTGATTAGTTCTTCTAACTGGTCAAAGGCCTTGAGCAATTGGGGATTCTGAACTGCCTGACGAGCCTGAGCCAGAACAGGACGACTGTCTCCGAATAAATACGGAAGCTGGCGGATAAAGGCATCAAATTCACTTGGATAACGCTTGGTAAATTCATTAAGTTTTGTAATATTCTTATCCCGAATGTGAAGGGAAAGTTCCTCAGCAAGCCCCCCTGTCAGACCCAGATGTTCAAAGATTGTCTTTAAAATAGCCGCGTGGGAAAATTCAAATTTGTAGCCTTGCAAACCTAGCTTATCCAGAGCTTCCTTAGCACTGGAAATAGCATCTTGATAAGCCTCTTGAGCTGGAAAGCCAATAATCTCAATACCAGCCTGAGTTCGCTCATTTTCCAAGCCCCTCATCAACTCCTGACTCTGAAACACCTTCCCTGAATAGGAAAATTTAATAGGCGTATGAACGCGGGTTGAAGCGATAACACGGGCGATTTGACTGGTAATATCAGGCCGCAGGCTAAGCAGCTGTCCTTCTTTGTCAAAAAGATGATAATGATCTTTGTTCACCTGATCAGAAAAGACTTCAAAATGCTCCAGGGTTGGGGTTTCAATCCGATGAAAACCTCGCTCCATCAGGAGGTCACTAATCGTTCTTTCAATTTCATAAGTAGCCTTGGCTCGTTTGAAGAGCTTATCATGCAGGCCCTGAGGTAGTGTTCGTTTGTTCATTGCAACATTCCTTTATACTTGCTAGGACAGCCTCCATCTCATCTTGCCTTCCGATAGAGATGCGAAGCCAGTCCTTAATCCGTTCCTGAGAAGGAAAATAGCGGACGTAGATCTTTTCTTTTTCCAAATGGGCAAACAGCTTCTGTGCCTCGACCAAAGAAGGTTTGACCAGAAGGAAGTTGGTTGCCGATGGCAAAAGCTCAAAGCCTAATTCTCTCAACTCACTTGCAAACCAATCCCGCGTTTCCATAATCGCTCGACAGACCTGCTGGTAATAACTCCAATCCTTTACAGCGGCAAGGGCCAGCGCTTCCGAAATCGCATCTACGTTATAGGGGTTAATCGCATTGCGGACAGCCTGAATCACACTGATTAACTCCTTGGAGCCAATACCATAGCCCACGCGCAAACCTGCTAGCGAGGCATCCTTAGAAAAGGTGCGGGTGATAAACAGATTGGGATAGCTATCTAAGAGGCATAGAGCTGATTGTCCCCCAAAGTTGACATAAGCCTCATCGACAATAACTACCACCTGCGGATTGGCTTTCAGTACTGCCTCAATATCATCTAGGGACTGGAAACGCCCTGTGGGTGCGTTGGGATTAGTCAGAATAATACCACCACACTCTCTCTGGTAGTCTGCCACCCGCCAGCTAAAATCATCCCGCAAGGGAATCTCCTCGTAGGGAACACCATAAAGCTGAGCCCAAACCTTATAAAAACCATAGGTTAAATCAGGAAAAAGCACCGGTGTTTCCGTTTGGAAAAAAGCGAGAAAGGCCATAGAAAGGATGTCGTCTGACCCATTTCCGATGACAAATTGTCCTGCCTCCAAACCATGCTGGTCGGCAAGAGCCTGACGCAGGTCTGCCTGATCCAGACTAGAGTAGCGGCGCAAGCTATTTCCATCAAAGGCTACTAAAGCTGCTAAGACCGCAGGGCTCGGACCATAGGCGTTCTCATTTGTATTGAGTTTAATCATATTGTCCACCTTGGGCTGAATCCCAGCCACATACGGTTCAATGTTTCTCAGTCCTTTTAGTTCCATCATATCCTCCATAACCAAAAAACCACATGCCAAGTCCTTGTATCAGGACGTTTGCATGCGGTTCCACCTTCATTTAGATACATGTCGCCACATATCCCTCAGGAAGTCTCATAGGCTTTGAGAATCAAACCCAGACAGTTGAAATCCGTCTGCTTCTGATTCTCATTGAACCTAAGACTTCAGCTCGTAACGTGAGCAAACGTCAGCTGCTAGTAGGCTCTTTCGACCGTTCACAACTGCACTCAAGAATGTGTGCCCAAATCTGTGTATCCTTTCAGCAACTAGATACTCTCTACAAGCGATTTGGGATTTTTTCTCTCTTCGCTTTGCTATTTTGTACTATTGTATCAAATTCCAGAGAAATTGCAAGAATTATCAGAATTTTTTATTTAAATAAATGCCTCATCCGAACTTGTTTGCCCTCTTTGATTTTGCTACAATAGGAGAAAAGGAGGTTTGCCATGCGAGATAACCATTTACACACTCATCATTCCTATGACTCCGATGCCAGCTTTAAAGACTATCTGGCTTACTACGATGGGGAGATTGTAACAACAGAGCATTTTGACTTGTCCAACCCTTACAGCAAACAAGACGATGTTCCTGACTACGAGGCTTACTCAAAGGAAATCGCAGAGCTCAACCGTTTCTACAACAACCGCATCAAGAAGGGCATCGAAATCGGCTATTACCAGCCACGCGAGGCCGATATTATCGCCTACCTAGCTGACAAGAACTTTGATTTAAAACTGTTATCCGTCCACCACAATGGAATCAATGACTATCTGGACGAGGAAGTAGCGGACATGGACAGACATACTGTTATGAGCGACTACTTGAACCGCTTGGAGTATGCAATCGGCCGTATTCCTGCTGATGTTCTGGCTCATTTTGATTATGGCTTCCGGCTTTTTGACCTATCTGTTGAGGAGCTGCAAGCCTACGAACCGCAACTCATCCGCATTTTTCAAAAAATGATAGAGCACAACCTTGCCTTTGAACTCAACGCCAAGAGTATGTTCCTCTATCATCACGAACACCTCTACCGCTATGCTCTTGGTTTAGTGAAAGAACTGGGCTGCCACCGCTACTCAATCGGTTCTGACGGTCACCTGCCTGCCCACTTCCGCCTAGGTTTTGATCAGATGGAAGCTCTTCTAAAAGAGGTCGGCATACCAAAGGAAGAAGTTATCAACTACCAGCACTAAAAGCACGGACAAAAAAAGACCGCTCTCACATACAGGTGATTGCAGGTCTTTTTTCATTAGTAGCGGATTGTCTCACGCGTTTTTTCGTATGAACGAACAAAACGCTCTGTTACGCCTGGCTCCACAGTCTCAAGAGCGAAGGAAATTTCCTCAAAGGCCGCTTGGTAATCGTAGTCTTTTTCAAAAATAGCCAAGGTTCTGTTGAAGGCCTTTTGAATGGCTGGGTCAAATGAACGATAACGGTTTGAATACTGCAATAATTGCTCTGTCAGCGTTGCATTTTGCACAATCGCATAAGCCAACTCTTCCAGCTGATTCATATCGTATGTTGCATTTTCCAAAAGACGGTTGATAATTTCAATATTGATCCGTTTGTAGTCCAGCTCCGCAACCAAGGCTTCCACATGGTCACTCGCCCTGAAGAAATTATTCAGGAACGGTGTCGGAATACCAGGAAGGTTGCGTTTTTCCATATAGCGCTTGAGGGTATGAAGCTGGTTGATATAGAGAGTAGCCTTTTTACGAGCTGTATTTTCAGATAACTCCTGAGACTTCAGGTAATCAACCAAGACAAACTGAGCCTCTTCAATCTCTTTTAAGCTGGCCAAGGCATGGTCTAAACGCTCTTGCAAGACAGAGAAGGCAACCTTTGGCGTTTCTAATTCTTCAAGACTGGTCTTAATGACACCTTCGATAGATTCTAACCGTTTTTTCAACTGGCTAATGCGCGCAAGCTTGCTTTCAGCCAAAAGATAACGTACGCCCAGACGCTGTGCTTCTTCATCCAACAAGTCTGTATTGTGTGACACATGCTCCAAAAATTTTGGTAAATTCTTGCTGATCTTCGTTGCCTGCTTGTTGGCTTCAATCTCGCGATTGAAGATTTGGTAGAGACGATCGATTTTTGATTGAATTTCCTTGTTCTCAGCCTCGGCAGCATCCAAATCAAAGGAAACAATCAAAGCAGTATTCTCACGAATCGACACACGAATGGTTTGGAATTGCGACTCGATGTCACCTTCCGTAAAGATGTAATTTTGCTCCATTAACTTACGGTAACCAGACTCCAAGTCTTCCAGCTGTTCAGGAAGTTCCTTGTTGACTTTGGCAATCAAACCTGGAATGCGGTCCATAATCTGGTTAAGGGCAATCATGTGCTCCTCAGCCTTGTCCAATATCTCTGACGCTTCAATCGGATCTCCAGAAGAGTTAAGCATGACAAATTCTGAAAACTCAACTTCAATATTTTTCAGCTGTTTTTCAAGTTCTGGCAAGGTTTCTCCAAAACTATCGGCATTGTCACGGGCAGCGTCCTGCAGGGAGTCAAATAAATTGAGGGCATGTTTGACACGACCAGAGTTTTTCTCCTCTTGTTGCTTCAAGTCCAATAAGCCATGTCTGATTGCTTCAATGTCTTCTTCGATCAATTCTAACTGACTTTCAATGCTCTCAATAGCACTCTTGGCACTGATAAAGCGAAAGGCGTTATTGAAACTTTCAGCCTCGAATATCTGATTTTCAATATCAGCAAAGGAATTGAGCGACAAGTCCACCCATTTTTGATTCCATTCACGGAAAGAAACCTGGCTTTGACCAATCAAATGAAGGGATTTGACAGCCTCCACCTCTTCGTTGACTGGTAAGCTAAACAGCTCTTCCTTGCGCTCTTCCAAAGCAACCAATAACTTGTCATTGCGCTTGCGGACAATCAAACAAGCTACGTAAGCAATGATTAAAATAACAACAATCGAAATAATTAAAATGATTGTTCCATTAGACATGTAAATCTCCTTCGTTCCATAAAAATCACTAGAGTATATCGCTTAATTATATCATAGTTCATTAGCGATTGCACTATTTTTGTCAGTTTCTGCTCCTTAAAAATCATATCAGTCGGGTCAGAAAAGCACCTGACGAAGAGCAAAAGAGTTGTCCCCTCCCGTCTTGGTCGGTTTGAACCGCTACGAAACTGGGCCTAAGCCCAGCTCCCAATTCACTCGTCAGTATCCGCAAAAACGCCCTAACTCCGTGATTCTTTCTGAAAATTCATTCTCTCGTCGTATTGATTTTCCAAGTAATTAAACATCCAAGGTAGAATAAACCGCATTTTCCTCGATAAATTCGCGACGAGGTTCTACCTTATCTCCCATTAGCATGTCGAAAATCTTGTCTGCCTCTGCGGCATCATCTACCGAAACTCGGGCCATCAAGCGATTTTCTGGGTTCATTGTTGTTTCCCATAGCTGATGGTCGTCCATCTCTCCCAAACCTTTATACCGCTGAATGGTAGGCTTAGACCGTCCAACACTATGTCTCTCCAAGGCTTCCTGCAATTCTTGCTCCTGATTGACACCGGGCTGGATATATTCCTTGATTTCACTGCCGACCTTTACTCCGTAGATAGGCGGTTGTGCAATATAGACATAGCCAGCCTCAACAATCGGACGCATGTACCGATAAAACAGGGTCAGCAACAGGGTCCGAATATGGGCACCATCGACATCGGCATCGGTCATGATAACTAATTTTTGATAGCGCGCCTTGCTCACATCAAAATCGGCTCCAAAACCTGTTCCCATGGCTGTAAACAAGCTACGGATTTCTTCATTGGCCAAAATCTTATCCATGCTGGCCTTTTCCACGTTCAAAATCTTACCGCGAATCGGCAAAATAGCCTGGAACTCCCGATCACGACCTGATTTGGCTGAACCACCCGCAGAATCTCCCTCAACGATAAAGAGTTCTGTCTTGCTCGCATCGTTTGAGGAACAATCAGCCAGCTTACCTGGCAGATTGGAAATTTCCAAACCTGACTTTTTCCTGGTAACTTCGCGAGCACGTTTGGCAGCAATCCGAGCCTTGCTGGCCAAAATCCCTTTTTCAACAATTCGTCTTGCAATCTGTGGATTTTCTAAGAGAAATTCTGAAAAGGCATCCGAAAACAAACGGTTAGTGATTTTAACCACCTCGCTGTTGCCCAACTTGGTCTTGGTCTGGCCTTCAAACTGAGGACCAGGATGCTTGACGGAAATAACCGCTGTCAGACCTTCACGAACATCCTCACCTGTCAGATTATCCTCATTTTCCTTAAGAATTTTATTTTTCTTAGCATAGTCATTGATGACACGGGTCAAAGCTGTACGGAAACCTTGCTCATGGGTTCCCCCTTCATGGGTGTGGATGTTATTGGCAAAGCTGACAACATTTTCATGATAGCTCGTCGTGTACTGCATCGCAACCTCGACTGTAATATCGTCCATCTCACCGTCTGTATAAATCGGCTTCTCAAAAATCACATCCTTGTTTTCATTGAGGTACTCCACATACGAAGCAATACCGCCTTCGTAATGGTACTCCTTGGTCTGCTCCAGCCCCTCGCGCTTATCCGTAATGGACAACTCCAGCCCACGATTCAAGAAAGCCAACTCCTGAATCCGTTTATTGAGCCTAGCAAACTCAAACTCTGTCGTCTCTGTAAAAATTTCTGGGTCAGGCGTAAAATGTACCGTTGTACCTGTGCGATCCGTCTCACCGATAAGAGCCAAATCAGACACAACTTCCCCACGACGGTATTCTTGGAAATAAACCTGGCCATTTTTATAGACATGCACATCAAGCTGGGTCGAAAGGGCATTGACAACAGATGAACCTACGCCATGCAAACCACCAGAGACCTTATAACCGCCTCCGCCAAATTTGCCTCCTGCGTGCAGAACAGTAAAGACAGTCTCCACTGCTGGCCGACCTGTTTTCTCCTGAATATCAACTGGAATCCCGCGCCCATTATCAACAACAGTGATAGAATTATCTGGTTCAATGTACACATCTATTTTACTAGCGTAACCAGCCAGAGCCTCATCGATAGAATTGTCCACAATTTCCCATACTAGGTGGTGCAACCCATCTTTAGAGGTTGAACCAATGTACATTCCAGGGCGCAGACGAACCGCTTCTAAACCTTCTAAAACCTGAATCTGACTGGCATCATATTCCTGTGCCTTTTCTTGTAAATCTTTTATTTCTTCTGCCATTATTCATCCTTTTCACTTATGGTCTTGCTTTGCATACCAGACGAGACCTGTGGGCAATCAGGCAAGACGAGTTTAAACACGCTTGGATTATTTGCCCATCGTTGGTCGTCCCATACGAAATAAAGCGAATGACCATACTAAAAAATAGTCTTAACAATACCCTTCATTATATCATATTTTCAGATATTTTGACAGAAAAAAGGAAGCGAGAACCATCAAAGCCTTAGCTCTTTGATTCTCCTCGCTCCCTCATTTTCAACTTCGCACAAGAGACCTTACTGATTCCCCGCTCCGGCAAATCAGGTAATACTATAAACCATGGTTTTTGCAAGTCCTGCCCCATCTCCGCCCAACAAATCAACCAAGGCATAGGCAAAATCCAAGCTCGTACCAGCCCCCTGACTGGTCACAATAGGACCATCTACCACAACCTTGTCTGCCAAGTGGTTCCCGACTCCAATCTCTACAGCTGGAAAGCAAGTGAAGGACCGCCCCTCTAACAAGCCTGCCCTTTCCAAGACAATCGGTGCCGCACAGATGGCTGCTACGAATCTTCCTTGCGCTACCTGATTCTGCAAACAAGAAATCAAGCGCACATCATCACGCAGATTGGTCGAACCAGGCATACCACCTGGCAGGACAATCAGGTCAAAATCAGGCAATTCTCCTGTAAAAACCCTGTCTGCTTCCACACGAATACCATGTGAACCTTCTACCACTGGCTGATTCAGACCGATTATATGACAGTCAAATCCTGCTCGCCGAAAGACATCTACTGGAGCCAAGGCTTCAATTTCCTCAAAACCATTTGCCAAAACAACTGCTACTTTTACCATTGTATAACCTATCTTTCTACACGTTTAATCGTGATTTTTGTTTGTCTTCGTGACTGGTTTTGCCAGCGTTCATCAGCCAAGTGGGACTGGTAGCCCATCGATAAAATCAACCCAACACCGATCAAATTAGATACCATGGAAGAGCCACCTTGGGAAATGAAGGGAAGGGGTATCCCTGTCAAAGGAAGGAGCCCTGTCGCTGCGCCTATATTTTCAAAGACATGAAAGAGAAGCATCATGATATAGCCTGTCGAAATATAGGTGTAGTAGCGATTGTTTGATTGCAGGGTCACTCGGAGCATACGATAAATTAAGAGCAAGTACAGCCCAATCAGCACGCTCGCCCCTATAAAACCAAAATCCTCGCCAATCACTGTAAAAATCATGTCGCTTTCTCGAACAGGAATCAACAGGTTTGTCTTGTTGAAGCCTAGGCCTGTCAGCCCACCGCTCCCAATCGCAATCAAGCTCTGTGCCTGTTGATAGGTCGTTGATTGCGCATTTTTAAAAGGATCTAACCAGGCTGAAATCCGATTGATTTGGTAGGTATCCATCCCTAAATTATGTAGGAAAGTGGTCCCGCCTGGGGAAATAAAGATAATCATAAAACCTGCCACAGCAACGATGGCAAGGGTTGAGATGGGCAGGAGAATCTTCCAAGAAACACCTGAAAGCAGGACCATGCCGCAATAAATAGCCACAAAAACCAGAGAAGTCCCCAGGTCACTTTGAAGAGCCAATAGAACCATCACAGGAACGGTAAACAGGGTTAAGTAGCCGATTAGCATAAAATCGTGGCGAATACTGCGTTCGGGATAGTATTTATGAAAAGTGACCATCACCCGCGCCAGCATGATAATATAGGCAATTTTCATAAATTCTGAAGGCTGAAAGAGGGTCATTCCTCCGATAGATACCCAGTTTTTTGCACCCGTAGCGGCCACCAAACTAGGATTATATAAAAATATCGGCAAAACCATCAAGCCCAGTCCTAAAACATATAAGAAAGGCGTCACTTTCCATAAAAATTTAGTGGAAAAAAACATGGTAAGGAAGGCCAAAACAAGCCCAATCCCTATCCAGGCTACCTGTTGCCCAACCATCTGAAAAACCCGATCAGGATAATCTTGGCTAGCCGCAATATACAGCGAAACCACACCAATCACTAATAAAAAAAAGACTGGCAAAATCAAAGAATAGTCAACTCGACTATCAATAGAACTTCTACTCATCGAAAAACCTCATACTTTCAAATAAAAACAACTTCCCCTCATTATAGCAAAAATGCCCGCCCATTGAAACTAAAACATGTAGCATTTGCTACATCATTCGTGTCCCTATTCCTGCCTATACATTCAGGAAATATTTAGATAACATATAGGAGATGTAGTTGCTCCGTTTTGTTAGTTGCGACATTGATAAATATGTTTTTTTTGTAGCAACTCTTCTGACTATAGCAGAGTCTTAACAGTTGATATTGGATGTGGGTAGTTTGAACATTGCTCCGTTGCATTCATTATGCTGAACAACAAAAAGAAATAACCGTCTTAACCTTTAGCAGGTTGGCGGTTATTTCTCAGCTATAAACTTAGCTGCCGCCTCAAACGGATTTACACTGGGAGGTGTTAGCACAAGTCCTATTCCTGTCTTGTTATAAGCTATCTGCTAGTATTTCGCAAGTAAAATAACTCCAACAATCTATACCCCAAATTATCTAAGTACGCTCCAGTCTGTCACAAAAAATGGAAATTAGGGTGAGACGAAAAATAATGTAGAACTTACTATGGGACAAGTTGCTAGCTGACATAGAAGTATTGATATGCTCCCCTTCTACGGAAAGAGAATTAGTAATGAATGATGTAACCTGCAAGATGAAGATAGGAAAACAGTTTCGAAGCTAACTAAATCACTTTCGGAGAAAAAATAATCTCTCTAATAACACTAAAAACGCCAACCCCAGCAAGCCGGCGCGTGGAAATATTTCTAGTAAAGCATAACAAAAAAAGCAAGCCACCCGGCTCACTTGTATATGTCTCTTCTATGTCCTATCTTGACAACTTCAATAGTGATAGTGTTGTCATGAATTTCTGCCAATATTCGATAATTGCCTACCCTGTACCGCCAAAGATGTGAGAGTTGCCCCCGTTAGGGCTTTACCCTGCGACCGTGGTGTTGTGGTGTCCTGTAAATTTTGCTGAAGCCACTTCACTATTAGGGCTTGTGTCGGTTTATCTAACTTAGCAAGGTCTTTCATAGCCCTTTTAGTTAACTCAAGCCGATATTTCTGCATTGTCTAAATCCTCTTGAGTTAGTCCAAGTTCAGCCATCACTTCCACAAGTGAATAGCGCGTACCGTCATCATCTATCTGGGCTTGTTCTAACTCCTTAAGGTCTTCCAAGTCTTCCATGTAGTCTAGTATCGCTTTAGCCGTAAAATCTTCTAAATTCAAGCCGTTATCTGCCATTAAGTGGTTAAGATGTGCCACTTGCTCAGTAGTCATATTAGTAGCTATTAAAGTCATCTGATACACTCCTTAACTTCTTATTTACTTGTAGTATAACTCAAAAAGCCAAAAAAGACAACTGACGGCATTTTATGAAAAGTGATGAAAGACACGCGCATACTATTTTATTCTTTCGATTAGGTGGGGAAACCAATAGGAGGAATAAACAAATGATTAAACAATACCAATTAAAAGACGGCTCAGTTAGATACTCTTATATCGCCTATGTAGGTATAGACCCCATTACAGGCAAAGAAAAACGCGTAAGAAAAAGCGGTTTTAAAACTCAAAAAGAAGCCCGAATAGCTGAAAGCCAGCTACTTCTAAAAGTGGAGGAAGACGGATTTTTTGACAAACCAGATAGAATAACCTTTAGTGAAGTGTATAAGATATGGCTAGAGCACTATAAAAACACCGTAAAGGCTAGTACATACGCCAGACAAAAGGCACAAGCAGACCTACACATCATTCCAGCATTTGGCGCGTGCTACGTGGATAAAATAAGCCTACCAATGTGCCAAAAACAAGCACAAGAATGGTTTAAGGGCTACAAGAAATACGCTAACTTTATCGGTATGACTAAGATGGTTTTAGATTTTGCGGTAAATCTGGGCTATATTCATGACAACCCGATGAAAAAGATAATAAAGCCCCGTAAATCCTCTGAAGTCGATGAAGAAGAAGAAAAGAAAAAAGAGAACTTCTACAGCCGTGAAGACTTGCAAAAGTTCCTAGACTGCGTAGCAAAGGAAGACAAGGAAGAAATAGCTTGTATTTTCCGCTTACTCGCCTTTACAGGTATGAGAAAAAGCGAAGTTCTTGCACTACGGTGGAAAGACTTAGACTTCTTTACCTCGCGTTTATCAGTTAGCCAAATAGTAGCCTACGGAGAAAATAACACTATCGTCTATCAAACACCCAAAACAAAAAAGAGTAAGCGCACTATCACGCTTGACCCTATTACCGTGTCTATTCTGAAAAAGTGGGAAAAGACTAGACAATTTTTAAACTTCCCCCAGCGCGTGAAACCTACTGACCTAGTTTTTCCAGCAGAAACAGGCAACGCCCATAGTTTTGATTATATAAACTATAATCTACGTTGTATTCTGAAAAAATATGACTTGCCTTATATAACTCCCCATGGTTTCCGTCATACGCATTGTAGCTTACTTTTTGAAGCTGGGACATCGATTAAAGAAGTACAGGAAAGACTAGGGCACGAAGATATAAAACAACGATGAATATTTACGCTCACGTTACGGAAAATATAAAAGAAAAAACGGCTGAAAAGTTTGCCCAATTCATGAGTATGTAGACCAATGGCAATCATTTTGGCAATCACACACGAAAAAAGCCCTCTCCAACTTCTTGGAAAAGGCTTTGTATCAACATTTCTGTAATGTAAATACTGTTTGCCTTCTCAAATTTCCAAAGGCAAATTCATGAAAAAACAACCCCGAGGGGTTGTTTTTTTATTTGAGACCGTATTTTATACCCTTTTATTTATTATCATTTTTCATTAAATAATAAGATAACTATATAAATAGAAGAAAGATTTTATTAAATTCTTGTATATTCTTATCAATTCTCATCAGTCGGAACTTTTCCCGTTACCAAAATAAAGAATTTCCCCACCTATTCAAAGGAATAAAAAAATCTTATTTTTATACATTGTTTTTGAATAAAAATAAAAAGCTAGTATTTCTAGCTTTTTTAGTTCCGTTGTTTTAAATCTAGTTAATAACATGAGGTTATAACGAAAAAACGGAAATTTTAGAAAAACAGTCGCGTTTTTTGGGTATTGTTCAAATTTTTCAGATGGCTTCAGGGAGGGAAATAGTTCCCCTTCCCGGTCCCCATTCATTCATAAAGCTAATTATATCAAGGGGGGGCTATATTTCTGTATGATAAATTTAAAATTAAAATTATTGTTTTTTTGGCTTGTAATACCTCGTTTTATAAACTTATTTCATCAAATTTATATCATTTTTTAGATAAATTTTGCAAAAAAACGCTTTTTTTAATTAGTCATATCTTATATTCTGTCTAATTATGTTTCACTCTCTAAACTCAATACTATCAAGGCTTTTAGCTATTCCCTTAATAATTACTAGCATTTTCTTTGTTATGTCTAATTAATACTTGATATTTGTCTTTAAATGTCAAAGTTAGCCATCTTAGTATCTAGGTCATCTTGTCTAACTCCTATGTATATTAGCGTGATTGCTGGGCTTGAATGATTAAAGATAGTCATTAAATCAGCTACATTCTTATACTTTTTATAATAATGATAGCCAAATGTTTTCCGCATGGTATGAGTACCTATGTTCTCTATCCCTAAATCATTCCCAGCGGTCTTTAATATCCAGTAAACTGTACGGCGGTCTAGTGGTTTGTTTACACCGTTACGGCTTTGAAAAAGATAATGATGAAGCGGTTTGCCTTCTACATACTTCCTTAACTCGTTCTTTAGGGTTCGGGTCATTTTGATAGCTTTCTGTTTCCCAGTTTTTTGTTCCCTAACTCGAATGTGCCAACCTTGGACATCTTTAACTCTTAATTTTAAAATATCCCCAATTCTAAAACCTGTGTTTATTCCCACAAGAAATAAAATATAGTTCCGTTCATTCCATGACCTTAGATAGTCCTTCATGGCTTGAATGTCGTCTTTATCGCGGATAGGTTCAACTGCGTTCATTTCCTATTTCCCTTCTTCATCACGCGCCGTCAAATTGTCATATTCCCTAGCGGACTTATTCGGGAAATAGTGTCGCTCTAAGTTTTCTAACCATTGGGCATTCCCTTCCAGCATTCCCTTATACTTTCCATCGGTTCTAGTTCTGAAGTTCTCTACATTCGTTTGCTTCAATAATTCCACCTTCTTTCTGTATTAGAATTACAACACCTTACAACGCTTGACAACACTTAAAGTTATAAAGTGTTGTAGCGAAAACCCTTGGGGCGCAAGGGGTTTGGAGATATTACTACACTTACTACACTTTTTTTGAATACGTTGAATTTTTTATAATATATATACATACACAAGTAAGTATATTTCTTTTTTATTACTTTATATATAATAAGTGTAGTAAGTGTAGTAATATTATGTAAAGCGTTGGGGCTGTTGGGGTTTCGTCACTACACTTTTTCTAAAAAGTGTTGTACCAAGTGTTGTAAGTGTTGTAACTTATTTCTTCTTATAGCCCCTCTGCGCCTTCCCTTTGATTGGCACATATAGGGGTAAATAATGGGGCTGGTCTTCCTTGGGGTAGAAACCTTTGGGAAGGTCTGACCCTCTTGGTAGACTGATAGGATAAGCCATTTTTTCCCAGTCATCAGGTAAATATTGCGGAAAATGAGTATGAAAACCTTGACTACTGAAATTATGTTGAAAATTGTGGTAATCTGCAAAGCCTGTAAAGTACCACCATACCCAATCATTAGGAATAAACGTAGAATGTAAATTAGTAAATAGATTTTGTGAAAATGCTAAAACAGGGTCTATTGCTTCCTGGTATTCATCTAGTAAATCTATAGACTTGCTCGGCTCTATAAAGTCCTTAAAATCTAGGTCGATAACTGTTTTTAACACGTATTCTAGGACGCTAGGGCGCGTGATATAATCGTTTTTAATTGCTCGGTTAGGTTTCCCCTTAAAGTGCTTATTAAAGGGTAAAATAACCATTCTACGCCGTATAGCGTGATAATCTCCCCTAATCTTTGGTAGTGTGTTTGTTGATTGAATGACCACGGTTTTTATAAAGGTGCTGTAAGCGTCTTTCCCCTTTTTCTCAACCGTTACAGTGTCCCCACCAACTAGGCTAAATAGTTTGGAAGTATCTCGAATAACTGCCCCAGCTTGCACATCGTCGCCTATTATGGCTTGTTTGCCGATTGCTTGGGCTAGTGTAAAGCGGTTATTAACATCTAAATCCGTTATCTTAATACTTGCTATATTCTGCCGTCCTATTAGGTTGATAAATAACTCTTGTAGTGTTCCTTTTCCTGTTCCGCCTTCTCCTACAAACCAAAACATTTTAGCGTAACTTTCTCCACGTACAACGGCGTTGAGTAGTTGAAGTGATAACTGATAAAGTTCTTTATCTCCATTAAATAAATCTAATAGCCATTCCTTAAACTCCCAGCCCTTTATAGTTGGACTTGTGGCGCGAGGATTGTAGTTGGTTTGTATCTTGTGAGTGAATACCCTTGTTTCTGTAAATGGATCTAATTTCCTTGTCTTGCGGTTGTAGATACCATTGCCAACTATTATCAAATGTGGGGCGTTTTCCGCCTTCCTATGCGGTGCTTTTCGGGTTAAGTGGTAAATACAATCGCTAGCCCTTTTTTCGTTGTGCCGTGGCTCTATAATGCTTATAAAGTCTTTTAAAAATTCCCTATCATTGATATAAATTCCCTCATCAGGATTATAAAAATAAACGGGTTTTGTACCCTCATCGCTTTCAATTCTGCAAACTGTCAGCAATTCCGCCATATAATCGGCAACTATCAAAGGTGGAATAGGCTTTTTAATTTCTGCTTGTGCCTGCTTATCGTCTAAACCGTCTTCTAATAGCTTTCTATAGAGTTCTTCCTGCTTGTGTTGGACAAATTGAAATACCTTACCTTGCCAACCTTTAAACGTTATAAGCCGTATATCACGCGCATTATATGGCGTTTCTCCTGTTGTTTGTCTTTCATACTGTGTAATACTCCCCACCTTCTTTCTATGGTCTAGCTTATGATTTTTGTATCTTGTTTTTGCTGATTGATAATGTATGCTATTGCGTTTCCTGTATCTTCGGCAAAATAAAGCCGTTTCATCATGTCTAAGAAGTAACTTGCTAGGCTTGACCTTTTCACAATAGCAGTAAATAAACTTACTACTTGTTCAAAATCATAGCCATATAGATACATTTGTCTGATAAAAATAGCCGTTTCTTCCTTGGTGTGAATTCCATTTGTGATGGTATCAAACACCCAACCATCTAAATATAACCCGCTTGCCTGTCTTTGCTGGTCTAACATATATTTTTCTATGTCTTCTAGCTTTGCTAATAGACTTGTTTTCATGATACTTATTGGATAATCTCTAATGAGTTTCCAACCTTTCGGGGCTGGTATTTCTTCAAATACTTTCAAAATGATATTGTTTAGGCTAAAAGGTGTGATATAACTACCAAATGGCAAGTAATAGTAAAAACGGAAAAAATTATTTTGCATTACTGCGCGTGTCGGATTATCTTTTAGTAAATCTAGTAAGATTTGTTCCCCACGTTTTATAGTCACTTCTACAATCCTATACATCTATTCCCCTTTCTATGTTCTTTTGTTTTGCTATTTGTTGTTTTATCCACTCTGCCTTATCTTTCTCATCTGACAAAGATATAAAAATGTCTATTTCATCTCGTGAAATTTCTCCCTTAAGAAAAGCTATTATCACTTGGTAAATTTCGGGGTCTTCATTTCTAATGTTTTCTAATGTTTCTTCAATATTCATTTTTGAAACTCCTAGTTATATCTCTTACCAGCAAGCCAAATATAAGCCCCGTAGTTATCGTTTGTAGCTTGTCTGGGGTGTTTACTCTCGGAAACATTTTGGGGCTTGCTAGGGGCTTGAAAACTGCCCAAACCAACCTTAAACCATAGAAAGATGTTTAGCGGTGTAAAGATTGCTATGAGTGTTACCGCTTGTTCTATTGTCATTTCTTGCATGTTGTTTTACTCCCTTAACTTCTATACCTCGGCTTCTAGCAATACTTCAAGCCGTTTCTTTTCTTCCTCGATTTGTTTTTCAAGGGCTCCAATACCTGCCATAAGTTCACTATGATTGGCTGGTATAAAATAGCCCTTATGATTGCCTTTGCGGTTGCCAATAATTGCTATTTTATGCTTGATTATCAGCCGTCTAACACATTCCCTAACCGTTCTTTTATCTAGGTTGGTTTGCTGTGCTATGTGGCGCGCCGTGATGGCTTTTTCAATCCCTACACCGATTAGGCTATATATACGTTTGTCGTTTCCTTTTAAGTCCATTTTGACCCCCTTCCGTATTTTATTCTTGTATTTCTGGTATTGGCTCGCGTGGTGGTGCGTGCTTTTTCCTTGTGTTGACCTGTCTACAATTTTTCTTTTACTATACATGTTTTGGAACTAGCCTAGACTATCCCCAGCGGTTGCCCGCTCCAAACTTACTTAATAAGCCTGTGCCAAAATAATAGCCTAGCTAGTGTGTTCTGTCTCTGATTTTTAAAATTTTGAAATAAATAATATTAACTTGCCTTCTTATTGTGCTTGTGGTATGATTAAGGCAATAACAAAGGCTTACAGGGGGTTGCCCTTCCTTAGTTATTGTTTAATCATTTGAAGGCTTGTCAGTTTGGTCGCTGGTGTAAGCCTTTTTTGTTTTCATTCTTTCAACTTTTCTAAAATTTCGTCCACATCTCGTACATCATAGTAGATAGACTTCCCTTGACGACGTGACCTTAACCCACATGACTTTAAATACTTCATGTATTTATGGTCAAAGCCGTATAACTCCATTATTTCCCCTTGTCTTAGGGGCTTTTTGTTTAGCCGTTCTATTTCGTCCTTTGCCATTTCACGCGCCAAAGCTAGGGCACCGCGGACAAGTTCAAGGCTTGCATTTTCGCTTAATAATGCTTCTGTCATTCGTTTTTTCCTTTCTGTTCAATATACCGCCTAAAATCGTCTATACGGCGTTTTTTCTTTGTCTAGTATCTTTATACTACCCATTCCAAAAAATCGCTAGAATGTACCTTTTTTTGAGAATTTAACACCCTCTAGGCGTAAACCTCAGAAAATTCTTTGAAAATGTCGTCAGGGATTTCGGTTAGGGCTTGTTGCTGGAGCTGGATAGCTTTTAGGCGGTTTGTGTCGCTTGCGGTTGGCTTATTGATAATGTCAGCCGTTGCCAAAACTTGCTTGAAGTACTCGTCTAGCTTTAACTTCCGCCCTTCAGTAATTTCTTGTTTTTCTTCTCGTTTGGTTTTTAAGAATTGAAATTCGTCAATTTCATCATTCAGCAAGCTATAGGAGATAATGCCACGGTGTCGCCATTGGTTAAAACGTGCCTTAATTCCCTCAATCGTCCAACCTTTCAGCCGTTCTAGGAGTAAATCAAAGCTAACTAGCCCATTATCTTCATAAACCTGTAATAGTAGTTCCTGTGTAAATGGTGTTTTAGTCATCTTCCGTATCTCCCTCGATATATTCCACCTCCTTTTCTGTCAAAGTGCTATTGTATTCAGAAAGTAAGTAGCCTAGCCCTTCTTGTAAGCCTACCCATAGTTCACAAAATTCTTTTTTGTCTGCTTCTTTCGGTATAAGGGGCTGAAAGTCCTCTACTTTTTCGGCTAGGTCATACAGTTCATATAATTGTTTTAGTAAATCTAGGTACTTTTTACGGCTAATAGTGTAGTTTTTACGGGCTTTCTTCCGTTTCTTGCCCTTTGCTCGATAATGTAAGGTGTGTTCTTCTAGCATTTCTTGAATTTGTACCCATGCTTGCGCGTTTTGTTCCACCATATCGGGTAAGACTGCGCTATTTTCATCTAGCCCCATAGCTTCCGCCATGTTTACCTGGTCGTCTACCCATTTTTTAAACTCTTTATAGGTCTGTTTCTTGCTCATTTTGTATTTTCTCCTTTAGTTTTTCTTGTAAATAGCCTTGTATCTCCCATATGAAACGGCTGACGGCTTCAAATTTGCCCGCTAGGGTCGTTTCTATGGCTTCATTATTCAAACTAGCTAGATAATCGGTAATATAGTCTAGCTCTTCATCTGACTTGTTAGCACGTTCTAGGAGTGCTTCAAGTTGTTTACTTGCCATTGTCTGCCCCTGTGTCTTTTGTATGCTCCCAAAGGGCTTTATAATCGCCGTCATGGTCTAGGCTCTCTAGTAAGTAAAGGGCTTCATCTCCAAAATTTGCGATATGGTCTAGTGTTGTATTGACTGCCATTTCTGGGAAGTCTGTATCTAGTGTACTGTCCGCCGTATCCATTACCATTAGTTCAAGGTAAATAACCCTGTCTAGTAATTCTTGGCGTGTTGCTCGTTGTCCTAAGAAGGCTCTACGCTCCATACAGTAGCGTTCTTCAAGTGTGGTCATGTTGTATTTCCTTTCTAGCACGCGCCTGCGCGTTTATTCTTTGGATTAGGTGGGGAAACCTGTATTATTGTTTAATCATTTGTTTATGTCGTTGGTCGAAGTTTTAAGGGTTACGCCCTTAAAATAGTGTTTAGTTCTTTTTCTGCGCGTGATTGCCCTTGGTCGATGGTCAATCATGAGTAAATAGCCATTGTAAGATAGCTAGAATGTGCCTAGCTGTCTTTTTTAGGGTTAGATAAAGTAGTCCGCCTATGTTTTTTTCTCCTTTCTTTGTCTGTGTCGTTTTCCTGTAGTGTGTGTGAAAGGTAGTTAGGAAAACTTACACATCTTCTAGTAGCCAATTTATGACACTTTCATAGATACGACGTGGAGCGTCATAGTTACCCTGTTCTACTTTGGTCAAGGTTTGGGGCTTAATACCTAACTTTTCAGCCGTTGCCTTTTTGGTTAGCATTAAGTCCGCACGCTTGCGCCGTACTTTTCTAGCATGGTCTTCTGTTAGTAGCATTTATACACCTCCTTTTACGGTCTTAAAAGCCGTTTTTTGTTACACTTGAGATTTTAACGCATTTAAAAGGCGTTGTCAAGAAAAATACGGTTTTATAATTCATATTTTTAATTTTTATGTTATAATGTGCCATGAAAGGTAGTTGAAATATATGAATAAGCTAAAAACTTTGAGAAAAGAAAATAATTTAACACAAGAAGAGTTAGCCAAAAAAATTGGGGTTAACTTACGAACTCTTCAAAAATGGGAAAATGGAGAAAGCTCTATCAGAACAAAGAATGCTAAAAAACTCGCTGACCATTTCGGCGTAAGTGTGGGGTATTTGTTGGGGTATGAGGACAAAGTAAAAAAAGAATTCTATAAACAACTTGACTTATACAATTTAGATGAATTTAGAAAGTTTAGAATAAAATTAAATATTGAATTATCTCTGTTAAACGGTATTTTAGATAATGATTATGAAAAAATATCTGACAAAGTTTCATATCTTAACAATTTTGCTGATAAAGAATTAAAAAGAGGTATGGAAAATGAACGTTTAGAACCTCAAGAATTACAAGAATTATTTGAGTTACGAGATGTTGCGAGCTATTTTACATCTTTGGTAGAAACATTAGAACAACTCCAATATAATTTAAAAAAACTGTTAGAGGATACGGGAAAAGACACATAAAAAACGCTAACCCCAGCAGGTCGGCGCGTGGAATAAATCAAAGAGAAAGGAAACCATGCAACATTACAGTTTAGACGAATCAGGAAGCATTACTACTAGCAATGCCCCTAATAACCGTTTTTTTATCATTGCTGGTGTGACTGCCACAAACAAAGAAAAAGTAAAACGGGTATTCAGAAAAGCCAAAGTAAATTACCTAAAACACAATCCCGATGTACTACTAGACATCAAATCAGAAATAAAAGGCTCTCAAATGTCAATAGAGTTTAAAGACTACGTTTTTAGTCAACTTATTTCAAAAACTGATATACATTTCAATTACCTGGTATTTGACAATTACAATGCATTACAACGGCTAAGAGAAAAACCAAACATTACTTTTAATTATCTGATGTTTTTAAAAGCTGACAAGCTCATAAACGACCAAACACCACTAAAACTAGACTTAGACGATAGAAACAAGAGTGTTGAAAGTTTAAAAGCCCTTGAAGAGTATTTACAGACAAAACTATGTGTAGAAAGTGATAGGGTTTCAGATGTAAAAGTTGATTTCTTTGACTCTGCTAATCATACTATGATACAAATAGCGGATATTTTCGCAAATCATCTGTATAGAATATTTAAGCAAGTAGCAAAAAATCAAGACTATACCGAAAACCTGGAACTACTTACTAAATTAAAACAAACTAACCTACAACATTGTCAATACTTCCCAGCTGGAAAGTGTGAGTGTATAGACCTTTTTTAGTGATAAAAATAAAAAAAGCACAAAAAAACGCCAAAAAAGACACAAATAGTTGAATTATTTAACAAAAAGAGTTATATTAAGTATAGAAAAAGCTACTTGTAATTCTGTTTGTGTCTGCGTATTGTCGTAAGCTGCCTGTGTGGTATGCCAGCCAACAGTTAAGGGCTTTTTTAGTTTTATCATAACAAAAAGGTGGGATATAAGTTTATTCTGCCTTTTATTGTTATTCTGCCATGTTACGAAAAACGCCAACCCCAGCAGGTCGGCGCGTGGAAATATTTCTAGTAAAGCATAACAAAAAGCGAGCCTATCAGCTCACTTGTATATGTCTTTTCTATGTCCTATCTTGACAACTTCAATAGTGATAGTGTTGTCATGAATTTCTGCCAATATTCGATAATTGCCTACCCTGTACCGCCAAAGATGTGAGAGTTGCCCCCGTTAGGGCTTTACCCTGCGACCGTGGTGTTGTGGTGTCCTGTAAATTTTGCTGAAGCCACTTCACTATTAGGGCTTGTGTCGGTTTATCTAACTTAGCAAGGTCTTTCATAGCCCTTTTAGTTAACTCAAGCCGATATTTCTGCATTGTCTAAATCCTCTTGAGTTAGTCCAAGTTCAGCCATCACTTCCACAAGTGAATAGCGCGTACCGTCATCATCTATCTGGGCTTGTTCTAACTCCTTAAGGTCTTCCAAGTCTTCCATGTAGTCTAGTATCGCTTTAGCCGTAAAATCTTCTAAATTCAAGCCGTTATCTGCCATTAAGTGGTTAAGATGTGCCACTTGCTCAGTAGTCATATTAGTAGCTATTAAAGTCATCTGATACACTCCTTAACTTCTTATTTACTTGTAGTATAACTCAAAAAGCCAAAAAAGACAACTGACGGCATTTTATGAAAAGTGATGAAAGACACGCGCATACTATTTTATTCTTTCGATTAGGTGGGGAAACCAATAGGAGGAATAAACAAATGATTAAACAATACCAATTAAAAGACGGCTCAGTTAGATACTCTTATATCGCCTATGTAGGTATAGACCCCATTACAGGCAAAGAAAAACGCGTAAGAAAAAGCGGTTTTAAAACTCAAAAAGAAGCCCGAATAGCTGAAAGCCAGCTACTTCTAAAAGTGGAGGAAGACGGATTTTTTGACAAACCAGATAGAATAACCTTTAGTGAAGTGTATAAGATATGGCTAGAGCACTATAAAAACACCGTAAAGGCTAGTACATACGCCAGACAAAAGGCACAAGCAGACCTACACATCATTCCAGCATTTGGCGCGTGCTACGTGGATAAAATAAGCCTACCAATGTGCCAAAAACAAGCACAAGAATGGTTTAAGGGCTACAAGAAATACGCTAACTTTATCGGTATGACTAAGATGGTTTTAGATTTTGCGGTAAATCTGGGCTATATTCATGACAACCCGATGAAAAAGATAATAAAGCCCCGTAAATCCTCTGAAGTCGATGAAGAAGAAGAAAAGAAAAAAGAGAACTTCTACAGCCGTGAAGACTTGCAAAAGTTCCTAGACTGCGTAGCAAAGGAAGACAAGGAAGAAATAGCTTGTATTTTCCGCTTACTCGCCTTTACAGGTATGAGAAAAAGCGAAGTTCTTGCACTACGGTGGAAAGACTTAGACTTCTTTACCTCGCGTTTATCAGTTAGCCAAATAGTAGCCTACGGAGAAAATAACACTATCGTCTATCAAACACCCAAAACAAAAAAGAGTAAGCGCACTATCACGCTTGACCCTATTACCGTGTCTATTCTGAAAAAGTGGGAAAAGACTAGACAATTTTTAAACTTCCCCCAGCGCGTGAAACCTACTGACCTAGTTTTTCCAGCAGAAACAGGCAACGCCCATAGTTTTGATTATATAAACTATAATCTACGTTGTATTCTGAAAAAATATGACTTGCCTTATATAACGCCCCACGGTTTCCGCCATACTCATTGTAGCTTATTATTTGAAGCAGGGGCATCGATTAAGGAAGTCCAGGAACGATTAGGGCATGAAGATATTAAAACAACAATGAATATTTACGCTCACGTTACGGAAAATACAAAAGAAAAAACGGCTGAAAAGTTTGCCCAATTTTTGGGAATGTAACGCTAGCCGTTACTTTTTCCGTTACTTTTTCAAAAAGAAAACCACTCCCAAGGCTCGGGAATGGCTTAAAATCAACGTTTCTAACGGTTTTATAACGCTGATTATTTGAGACCGTATTTTTTGTTGAAACGATCCACGCGTCCATCTGCTTGAGTGAACTTTTGACGTCCAGTGTAGAATGGGTGTGAATCTGATGAAATTTCAACACGAATCAATGGGTAAGTTTCACCTTCGAATTCAACTGTTTCGTTAGATTTCTTAGTTGAACCGCTAAGGAACTTGTAGCCAGTAGTTGTGTCCATGAAGACAACAGTGCGATATTCTGGATGGATATCTTTTTTCATTTTTTAAAAAATTCCTTTCTGCCATGGTCTCTTATGAGCCATAGATTATAACCATCTCATTTTACCAAAATAGTCCAAGGGATGCAAGACTTTTTCCCTATTTTTTCAAATTTTAGAGGGCGGAGGCCCCAGAAACAAGATCAGAAGTCACCCTTGCACCAAACCCGCCTCTGGATGGACTCCCCAAGCTATCTGAAATTCGTTCCCCTCCAGCAAGAATTTTCTCAGAAAGCCCTGAAGTCACTAAAATCTTGCCATCCACCCCAATCAGCACAGCTTCAATGCCCTCAGTTTCTTCCACCATTTTATAAATCTGAGGTATATCTTGACCAAACAGGCGAGTCGTCCAAATCTCACCATCCACCGACTGCGGCGACACAATCGTCAAACTAGCAACCTGCGTCTCAATAGGGTAGCCCGTCTCAGGGCTCAAGATATGGTGATAGGTCCTGTCTCCCACTGTCAGTGTCCTTTCGTAAATACCAGAGGTGACAACCGATTCCTGACCTATTTTGAGGATGAGGCTATTCTCACCACGTGACTTCTGCGGATCTTGAATACCGATTCGCCAGAAACCATCTGGATTGTGAGCTGCTTGTCCAAAGGTACGTACATTGCCCCCCAGGTTAATCAAGCCTGCACCCACACCCATTCGCTGTAAAAATTCAACGATACGGTCTGCTACATAGCCCTTGGCCAAGGCCCCCAAGTCAATGGCCATGCCTTCTTTTTTCAAATAGACGGTCTGCTCCTCATCATCCAAGTCAATATCAAGAGGATGACAAAGTGCTAACTTTTCTGCTATCGTAGCCTGACTTGGCAACCTAGCGTCTTGAAAACCAATCCGCCAAGCCTGAACCAAGGGACCAATGGTAATATTAAGAAAACTGCCTTCTGCCAAACTATGTTCCTTGCCCAGCTTAATCAATTCATATAAGTCTGCTGCCACAGGAACCGCCTGAACTCCCGCATTAAGATTGACCTCCATCAATTCAGAAGTCAGGTCATTGGCTGAAAAACGATTCTTATAAAGATAAAGCAAACCTTCTACCTGATCCAAGATAGGTTCAGGGTTATCATGCCAAATCAGCGTTTCGATAGTAGTTCCCATCAACCGCAGGCTACGACTACTTGCTCGCATCGCGCACCGCCTGTCGGATTTCCTGAAAAATTTGTTCATTTTCGATGAGGGAATACGAGTTAGCACCGCTGGCTAATGGGTGACCTCCTCCGTCATGTCGTTTGGCAATGTCATTGATAGGAATATGCTTGCTACGAAGACGGACACGATAAGTGCCATCTGCTTGCTCCACAAAAATTCCCCAGGACTGAACGCTCTCAATACGACCAGGCGCACCGACGATAGAGGAGGTCTCGGCGTCGGTCACCTCATACTGGCCAAGAGTTTCTCTGGTCAATACCAGCCGAGCCGCACCCAGTTCATCCACTTCCAAGTGGTCATAAACGTAGCCAGTCAGCTTGGCAATCTTGAAGTCAATGGTGTCCATCTGGCGCGACAGACTGGCAAAATCAACCTCTTCTTGATACAAACGAGCCACGATTTCAAAGGTCTTTGAACTTGTTGACGGAAACAAGAAGCGACCTGTGTCCCCTACAATTCCTGCATAGAGCAGGCGAGCGCTCTCTCCATTTAGTTGCAGATTCCCCTGAATAGCCAAGTCCGTAATCATCTCACTGCAGGAACTAGCCGCAGTATCTACCCAGACCAGATCCCCGTACACATCGTCGTTTGGATGATGATCGATTTTTATCAGAAACTCCCCTTGTCCATAACGAGCGTCATCAATTCGTGCGGTATTGGCTGTATCTGTGACAATGACAAGCGCTCCGTGATAGTCTTCATCCGCAACCTGGTCCATCCTCGCCAGCCAAGTCAAGGTCGGTTCGTCTGTCCCCGTTACCCGAACCTCTTTCTCAGGAAAATTATGCTGCAATAGTTTTTGCAGCCCGACCTGACTGCCGAGGGCGTCTGGATCAGGTCTCATATGGCGATGGATGATAATTCGGTCATACTCTTTGATTTTTTCAATGATGTTACTGTAAATAGTCATAGCGTCTCCTTTTCAACATTCTAGCATAATATTCCTCTTTTGAAAACGAAGAGAATATGGTATAATGTGCCTACTATGTATTTTGGAGGAAATTATGGCACTAGCAAAGATTGTTTACGCTAGTATGACTGGTAACACAGAGGAAATTGCTGACATCGTCGCCAGTAAGCTAGAAGAGTTAGGTCTGGAAGTACAAACACATGAGTGTACAACCATTGAAACAGAGGAAATTTTAGACGCCGATCTTATTGTCGTTGCGACATATACCTACTCTTACGGTGGAGATGGTGAGTTACCAGATGAAATTGTTGATTTCTATGCCGACTTGGCTGATTTAGATCTGACTGGGAAAATTTATGGTGTTTGTGGTTCTGGTGACACCTTCTATGACGACTTCTGTAGCGCTGTAGATGACTTTGATGTCATGCTAGGCTCACGCGGTGCCACTAAAGGGGCTGAAAATGTCAAGGTCGATCTTGCTGCCGAAGATGAAGATATTGTCAATCTTGAACAGTTTGCCACCGATTTGGCCAATAAACTTGATTTGCAGTAAAAAGGGGCTGTTCCGCCCTTTTTTCTTTGAAAGGAGACCATCATGAACTTAGAGGACATTCGTCAGGAAATCAATGAAATCGATAACCAGCTGGTGAAGTTGTTAGAAAAACGCATGGAACTGGTTGAGCAGGTCATCGCCTACAAGCAGACTGTTGGCAAACCTATCCTAGACAGCAGCCGCGAGCTAGCTGTACTTGAACGAGTAGCCAACCTAGTCCAAAATGAGCAATACCGCCCTACTGTTCAAGCAACCTTTGCTGACATCATGGCCCAATCTCGGGCCTACCAGGCCACCAAAATCTGCCCAGAATAAGTCCACCGTCGCTCCTAAAGCTAGTCGGGCACAAGGAGGCAACTGAAACATTAAAAACATATTCGCACTTATTCAAAGCAAGAGCAATCGTTCTGTAAAGTCAGAAAGTTAATGGAAAAATTTGGGGCGGATTTAGGTCAAGAAAGTTAAAAACCCTTGTGTATCAAGGGTTTTTACTGTGTTTCTATCTCCCCTGCAGGAAATATTGTGGTAATTTGGGGAAAAATTGGAAATAAAAAATGGCTTAAATACGCAATTTCTAACAATCTTGTTTTTACTTTTTTCTAGCATTTTTTGGACATTTTGGACAAATTTTGGACAAGAACTTTTTTTAACAAATTTCAAAAAAGTTTGTAAAAACACTTGACTATATACAACTTAAGTTGTATAATAAGTACATAAGGTTAAGGAGGAACCTTATGATAAGAAATCTAAAAGAAAGGAGCTTGTATGACAAATTAGATGAGAAAACCACTCAAGATAAAGATGAGTAAGCTGGTCGTCAAACTAAACTTATTCTTCCTAATCATTGAGTGGCACATCGAAATCGGGGAGTAACTCTCCCCGCCCCGTCAGGGGTCAATATCATCATACCATAGATAACTATGAAAGTAAATTTTAACATCAGAAAATCTACAAAGAAAGAAAAAATCGAATTTGTTATTGGACTTATCGTCTTGTTAGCAATTATTTGGTTACTATCGAGATAAAAAATGAAAATTGACATAAACGATATAAAATGGCTGTTGGACAATGCCACATCTTATGCGATCAGCAAAAACTGTGGCTTGTCAAACCAAGCCATTGACAAATACAAACATGGTCAAGCCGATGTGATGAACATGAAACTCAAACATGGACTAGCCATGACGAAATATGCTCAGGAATTAAAAGAAAAATAAAAAACACTAAAGAGTGTGCTATAATAAAAATAAAAAGGAGAAAAACTATGAACAATCAAGCTCAAACAAATTTCCGTGCAATCCCTGAAACAGTTAAAATCCAAGGAAAAATCGTTATCATTAATGCGGAGTTGCTATTAGATTATATGCGTTATCGCAAAGCGTTGAAAGCTATTGAAACCGACCAAACGGCAGAAGCTCAAGAAACCTTGAGATTATACCGCGAAAACCTCGAAATCGAAACAGGGAATATCCCTCGTTTAAAAAGCTATGTCTTTTCAGAAATTTTTGACGAGCTGACAGAGCAGCTTGAAAAAATTGTAAAAGACCTTGTCTAATAAAAAAAATACATAGACAGACCCTAAAACCAAATAGGGTCTTTTTTATGTCCGAAAAATCGGCAAATTTGCAAAATGTCCAGTAGTATGGCAAGTGAGTACCCATCGAATTTTGAAAAAACGCTAATTTTTTGAAATTCAGCAACAAAAAAATCCCAGCCGAAGCTGGGAAGGAGGAAACTATTTAAAAATACCATAAGGCACAACATTGCGACGGTTTGATTCCTCGCCTGCTGCTACATAGCGACGATGTCCGCTGCGACTAATATACGATACCCAAATGTAACCATCTGCGATGTAGACCGAATCATAATTAAATTGCTCGCCATAAGTGTAAGTAGCTACAACTTTACCATCAAGCCCTGGCTTATCTCGCACATTGAGCAGAGAGACTTTGACAATCATAGTCCCTTGCTCGTCTTTGATTTTACCGAGATTGCCACTACTTGACTGTTTAGGTGTGGCGGTCGAATCGGTATAAGGTGGATAAAACCAGCCGACTAGGTTGCTGATTTGCTGGCTAGCATATTGAGCAGGACCACCGACCGACAGATTGCCAACTAGGTTCTGCTCAATGGTTTGGACAGTATTGCCATTGACAGCAATAATCAAACCAGTATGCCCATAGTTAATACCGTCACTAGCCACATAATTTTTCACAAAGATAGCTCCTGGGCGTGGTCGCTCAGAGGTTGGCATATAATACACTTCAAAACCATGCTGTTTTGCAGATTCGAGCAAGTCAATCGCGTTCCCCCACAGAGCCTTTCCAAAAAACTTGCCACTAATCCAGTTAGGCAAGTCTACACATTGATTACCGTGCCAACCATCATAGTCTACACCTTGTCCACGGTTGGCTAGGTCTTTGGCGAAGTTGATAACTTCAAATACTGTTGTCATTTGTCATGCTCCCTTCCAGCCATCGTTCATGGCCTTAACAGCTGCTTCAATAAACGTATTGATTTGCGAGTCCGTAAAATAGACATTGTATTTCGATAATTCCCCTTGAACCTTTTGTTTGGCCAAGTCAAATTTTTCGATACCATGGATGTCTTTGTCCAAAGTCATCTGCTCAACCGCATTGACAGCATTTTGAGCGACAATCTCAGCTAAGCGGACAGCAGTCATTCCGCCTTTTTTGATGAGATATTCCTTGACCATTTTGACTAAAGTTAGAATGATGACTCCAAAAAACGAAGTCAAAGCAGTTAAAAGCATTTCCTGAATGTTCATATTAATTTTCCCTTTCTAATGGCAATTCGCAGTACATGTCATACATGGTTTCAATCTCTCCATTTCCTCCGAGGGCCGTGTATGACTCAAAGAGCTTGGCCAGCTCGCGACGCTCTTCCAAAGTTGTCCATCCACGCTCAATGGCCGTTTCTAAGTCTTTGTAAAGAGTATAGCGACGACTGCTTCTACTGCTGGTCTTAAGAGTTTCTAATTCATCTTTGACCAGCCCGACAGTTGACTTATTATCATCCGCTGTCTTCTGCAAAGTCGTCAGCCTGGCATTGATCGTGGTTAGCTCTTTGTTATTATTTGACCCAATCTTAGCTATCACGATACCGCCGACTGTGGTCAAAAATGGGCCTGCAATCGGGGTGATAGCCTGCACGAAATGGATAAAATCATTTGGTTCTTGCACCATATACTACTCCTGCTTTTCCAGTTCCGCCGCTTCAATCTCAGCCAAAATTGCGTCTTCGACCTCGTAGCGCTTTTCACGGAATTCAGCTTCCTGCTGCCGCATTTCGCGACGGTTGGCAGCATACAATTCTGGATTGGCAGTCCATTCTGTAACAGTAGAAATACCCTTTTCATTAATATCTACTGTGTAGGTCTTTACGATTGTCCCGTCTACCTTAAGATTTCCGACCAACTTAGTTGTTTTTTTAATTTCAAGTGTCATGGTTATTCTCCTTCTTGTTAATGATTTCTTCCGCTGGTTTAGTAGCTTCGTCCAGTTGCTGAGTCAATTCTTCAATATCTGCCTGCAGATTAGCGATGGTCTGTTGTGCTTCGGTTAATTGCACAGCGAGCAAGTTCTTCGTCGTCATTTCCTCTGACAGCTTTGTCACTAAGTCATTATTAGTCAAGCGTAAAGCTTGAGTGATTTGTTCTTGGTTCATGATTTTCTCCTAAAAAGTTTTAATAACATCGCCTCGGCCAGTAATATTAACCAAATGCTTAAAGTTAATATTCATCTGCCGTAGCCATGCTATTAGATCGATTCGACTGCCTCCATCCCAGGCAATCCGCAAATAATCATTTTCATAGCCATAGCCATGTCTGATATTGATAGTGTCACCAATAAGTTGAACCTGGTCCACAGTCGCCCCGCTATAGCGATTTGGGTTAGTCCTGATGACTCGCACACCAGCAAATTGACCAGATGAGTAGTCGTTCTGTGTCCCAGTATTATCAGCATTAACACCCATGGCTGTGTACACGCCATTATAAGTATCGTCGCGAAAATGGATGAAAGCAGATGTGCCATTCTTCGTCCGAAAAAGCGTATTGTTTTCAGATTGAAATTCGATTTTTGCATTATCTCGAAATCTAAAAAATGCATTATCCAGACCGATTTCCATCGCTCCATTCCGAGCCATCATTGTTCCACCAATGATTTGAGCAGCAGACATGGTCACAGATTGAACCTGAGTGATGAAGGCTGTTTGGGCAAAGAGTTGTTTTAGATAGGCTTCATTGGCCATTAACTTATTAAAGAAAGCTTGGTCGAATACAATCTTACTACCATCAATGGAATTAGTAGCTATTCGCTCTGAACGGATATATCCGCTGGTAATCTTGCCAGCGTCAAGGCTCGCAATCTTGGCCGATGTAATCGAAGCGTCATCAATCAAAGTCTGACCCGTAATATGCGTCAGCCTACCGTCAATTCGGTTGTTTCCGTTGGCCAGCAGGTTGATTTGGTTGAGTACCGTCCCTGCGCTGGTCAGGTTCTGCACCGCCCACGACCCTGCCAAGTGGTCGACGCGGGTAGTAACTGCTTCTACTTCGCGTTTGGTATCTGCTGGATTCGGCTGATAATCAGAGGTAGCGCCTCCTTTTTCAACCTGCATATCCGCAAAGACCATGTTGCCAATAGTCCCTTGTCCAAATATAACGTTGCAATAGATCCCAGCACAGTCCTTCGGAATTGAAAGTGTTGCGGTTTTTCTTTTGAGCGATGTAGGGCTAAAAACGCTCGTTTTCGGTATCTCAGTGACTGGAATCTCCTTCCGGATATCAAACAAGTGATTCACGAGAATAACAACCAAACCAGCATCATTATTAGGAAAAGCTGCTACATCTAATGACACAGTAACCTGGTCATTAGCTGACAGAGGCATTTCCACATATTGATAAAACCCGTGTGCATAACTAAACCCAACATCACCTGTATTAACATGCAAGACTCCCGAACGCTGAAGCTGACCAGCAAGCTGGCCATTAACATTAAAACTGACACCAGGATTGCCACTATTGCTGTGCCAAAACTTCATCCCCTCTTTAAAATTGCTATTGAGGAAGTAATTTTTTCCACCAGCCCTCGGTAACCGAGTGATTTCCGTCTGCCACAGACTGCTAGTCAATACCTGCCTAGCTAGATTTGAGTTAACTTCACTTTCAGAGGTGCCAATGATTCGCTCGTACAACCTAGCCGTCTCTTGGACCCGCTGAAAATCGACTAAATTAGCCTTACTATCAACAGAGGCTTGGATGGTCGCAAACCGACCATCAACCGTGTGTTTGTACTCGGCAATTTTGGTGTCTGCGTAGTTCGTAGCGTCCTCAGGGGCTGGAGACCAGTCGGTCCCAATCGTTCCGCGTTCGATTTTAACTCGACGAACAATAGGTTTGACACCCGTGCCGTAAATGCCGTAAAAAGCTAGGTAACTTTCTTTAATCGCAGGGTTCCCTAGCACTGGCCTAAATGTTATTTTGAAGCGTTGCCATTCGGTAGTAGCTAAAACATCATGACCTAAACCTGCATACCTTGAGTCTGAACCGTTTTGCTGATAGACATGCACAGCTCCTGTTTTAGGAGCCTTTAGGTCAAAGCTCAGAGTATACTCGACCAGGCCGTGCTTATCAAAAACCTCGGCCAGGTCATAAGGTGTACGCAGAAACTCTGCGTGACTTTGTTCGCTGTTGAAGAATTCGGCGTATTCATCCGTGCCTGTCAATAGATTGGTACCGCCGACATATAAACTCTCAAATCGCTGACTAATTCCACGGGCATTTTCCTCAAAGACTGACTTCGCGACATAGTCCTGAGTAACAGCTACACGCAGAGCTGATACTTGACGCGCTGTCTCTTCTCGACTTGCGTCGAAGAACTGGCTTGCTTGAGTGGAGACTTGGGCGATTTGGCCGCCCAAAGATTGCTTAGCAAGATTCAGGTCGGCTTTGGCCTGCTCTGCCAAGGTCTTGGCCGTGTTGGCCAGGTTAGTAGACGCACCAGCCAACCTCAGACTCTCCGCTATCTGCTGGTCCTGGGCTTGCTTGTCCGACTGATATTGACGATCGGATTCGGACATTTGGTCAGCAATGGTCTGCTTGATGTTGTCGGCGTAGACCTCGGCATTGGCCTGGGCTTGCTCGATGCCGTCGTTGATTTTTGTCTGGAATTTATCCAACTCGACATCAAAATGACGATTAGCATTATCAATTTCCGTCTGCAGTCTCCTCTCGAAGGATGCGGATAGTGTTCCTGTAGCCTTGTCAACACTTCCAGCAACCATACTAGCCACAGTTGAGCCAAATGACTGCAACACCTTGCCAAACCCAATCGACTTCAATCGCTTTGCCATTGGTGCGAATCGGTAGCTAGTGATTTTCAAACGCAAATCCACATTAAAACGCTCGTGGAATACGCTGACCGTGTCAAACATCTTAACCGACACATCAGCCTTACCTTTAACATCCAGAGTGATAGAGTTTTCGACCAAATCGCAAAGCGTCGAACTAAAATACTGCTGACTATAAGCAGTAAGACTGGCTTCGTCAGTCACATCCTGGTCATTAACCTCAATATCGGCTTCATAAATTTGACTATATTGCCCAATCAAAGGGCTATCCACTGTCACAACGATAACACGGTCTTCGTCATTCTCAGTTTGACCCTTAATGACTTTCTTAAGATGCAAGCGTGTTTTTAAATTATGGATACTCTCGGTCTCTTCATAGCTACTGAGGTTTTTCTTGTACATGAACAGAGACTCATTTTCAATGCCACCATTTTTCAACAGCTTTACCTGGTACTTGTCGCGTACTAAGTCCCCGCCCCATTGACCAATGATAGAATGCTTATCTTTGATTAACGCGTCCATGACCGACACATCGGACTCGTTAAAGGTATGACGGTCCATAATGTCACTAAAAAAAGTAAATGGACATGGTCGCTTAACGCTACCTGCCAAAGCAGTCATAACAGTCTGTCCTGGCACCCTATCAACCGATATGGAGTTGATAGAGTAATAATTCAAAAGCGTTGCCACCTGTTTAGCATAGACCTGCACATAGCCTTTGGCTTTTTTCGCCTCGAAAATAAAAAATTCCTGCTCACCATGCAGATCATCGGCCAGTAGAAAGACTTCTCTTTTGAGCAGATTCCACTTCCCATCAGTCAGCGGAAATTTAAAGGAAAGTTGGTAGGTGCTATTGGCTTCCTGCACGATGTCATCATCGTAAGCAAGATTGAGCGGGATGTTCCCGTCTTTAAGATAAATCAAACCTTATACCTCCAGTTCCCTTTGATTGTTATTTTTGAGACCGTCCCGCTTGTTGCGATTCCGCTTCGCCCTACAGGTATCTCGAAGAATGGACCTCGTTTGCGAATGGTATTCTTCACAGCGCCATTCTTGTCATAAACATTCTGCCGCTTATGCCGACAATCAATAGTTGCACGAGTATCCAATTCCAATTCCATCACTTGCTGGCCAACGGTCAAAGTCACACGACCAGAACCTTCAAGAATAATGACCGGCTCTGAATAGACCGTACCTGGATTCTGCACAGAACCTGATGAAGTCAAAATGACATCTGCTGAATTTTTGACATAACGAAACGGATGCATAGACACCGTAATTTCAACTTTCCAGCGATGTGGACCTAATGGCACATAGCTACTGGACACAAGATCACAGTAGAAAAGGCTATCCCTCAGATAGCCAAATTCCACTTCGTTATTCTCGGACTGAAATACTTCAATCAATTTCAGGGCGTCAGTCAAATGACGCAAAGAAATCACAAATGTTCGATTATATCCATCAAAGGCGCCCTCGCTGACATGTAGTTGACCATTGGCACCAAAGACCTCGACTTGTTCAGACCGCTCAATCGATGCCTGAGCCTTACCAAAGTCTAATACGTGGCAGTCAGCCAAGGTTGAAGTATCTAAACCATTGATGATCATATAGTTCATTAAATCCCCTCCCTCGCCATAATTGCGCCTTGATACTTGTAGCTATTCTGAGCCATTTTCTCACCGTCAAGATAAACAGCCAACTCCTTATCCACCAAAATGGCCAAGAAACGCTCGATATTGGCCAGCCGAGCGACCAAGCCCGTACCACTTTCACTTCCAGCCAAATCACCAGAAGGAGACAGCAAATTTCGACGCACATCAACCGAAGCACTTGAGGTCATATCATAGGCCAAAGACTGATTTTCAAAAGGCTTGGCAATCGCTCCAGCCATACCAGAAACGGTTCCCATCACATCCTTGAAACCAACTTTCAGGTTAGTATTCAAACCTTCCATGATGGCAAGACCAGCAGGCTTCAAGAGCACTCGGTCATAGGAGATAGGCCCCTTATTTTTTGCAATCCAACTAGCAATACCGCCGACAAAGTCCGTGACTGCTCCCCAGGCAGATTTTAAACCGCCCAAAAAGCCATCCATAATCGCTTTACCAGCTCCAGAAATATCGATATTGGCAATCCCTTTAATCGTGGATATGACCTTGTCAATCACACCTCTAACAGCACCACCAACATTAGACACAACATCCTGAAAACCAGTAAAAGCTGATTTTACACCTGAGATAACATTGTCAATAATTCCCTTAGCAACTTGAATAGCATCCTGTATACCCATCCAAGCCAAAGAAAAAATATTTTTCAGCACGTCAACAGCATTCCCAGCACCAGAAAATGCCAACTTAATCCAATCAATGACCGTCCCAATAATATTCCCGACGGTCTGAATAGCCGACTGAATATTGGTCCAGGCAGACTTGATATAAGCGCTTAATCCTTGACCAGCCGCTCCGAGATTCCCAAACATCCCAATGGCTACACCGATCCACTCAGCAATCGTACTCAATACAGGCTGGACAAAATTCAAAGCCTGTACCAGAAAATCAATCACTGGAGTTAGAAACTCAATAGCCACTTTCAAAGCGTCAAAGGCAAACCCCACACCCTCAAGGACACCCTTGACCACACCGCCAAGGAATGACCCAAGAATTTGAAGAACAGGCATCAAAGCTTCGCTCAGGATACTAATCAGGGGCTGTGCAGCGTTCCACATTCCTACAAAGGATTGGACAACCGAGTCAATGGCAGGACTGACGATGGCCATAAAATTTTGGAAACCAGCCTGAACAGCAGGCAATACAGCTTCGACCAAAGCCTGGATGCCTGAAAAGTCCAATTTTGAAATCCCATCCATAATCGTCGTAATAACTGGGCTAAGTGCTCCAATAACTGAAGAGAAGAAACCTGGAACTTGTCCAAATAAAGTCTGGACAGTGGACCAAACACCCTCAAAACCAGTTCGAATTGTATTTGCAAAATTGACTATCGTTGTCGCGGTACCTTCATTAATACCCATCTGCGTCATAAAGTCTATGTTATCTTTAGCACTCAGTGACCCAAAAACCATGTCATAAAAAGAGGTGATAACGGAGCCAATTTGGCCCGAGATGGATACAATTTTTGAGGCTGTTTCTTTGCTAAAACCAACTTTTTCCAACATATCGATATTGTCTTTGGAACTCAGAGAACCAAATGTCATATCGTAAAATGTCAAGATGACTTCGCTTAGTTTATTTAACTCACCCATGACCTTTTTGGACACTTCTCCGCCAAAAACTCGGCCTAGACCATCTCCGACGATGGTACGAAGCATTGTCGGCAAACCCTTGAAGATATTGCCAACCATCGGAAAGAGATTTCCGAACAAGAAATTTGATGTCGTAGTTGCCAAGGCCTGTAATTGTGGCTCGATATTCTCACCCAAAGCCAAGCCAGCCAAGGTATTTGCCCAGCTTGCTTTCATCGCAGCAAGCGAACCTGTGTAGGTATTCTCAGCTTCAGCAGCCGCTACGCCTGCCAATCCCATGCTTTCTTGGACAAGGTGGATAGCCTCGACCACATCCGCATAGTTACTGATATCAAACTTACGCCCCATGGCAGATGGCAAACCTTCCGCGGTCGTCAACAAGCGTTCCATTTCCGACTTTGTACCACCAAAACCAAGCTTCAAGTTGTCCAACATGGCATAGTTACCCCGAGCCAAACTTTGATAGGTCTGCTGGATAACGCCAATATCCGTACCCATCTTAGCTGCGTTATCCGTCATGTCCATAATAGCCATATTGGCCATGTTAATCGCTTTAGTCGAGTCTCCACCAAGAGACTGTTTTAAACTTGCTCCCATCGAAACAGCTTGCTCAGCGTATGTATTGGCAGAAATACCAGCTTTGTAGGCTTCTTTTGCAAATCTCTTGGCCGAATCTTGCGCCCCATCGTAGATGGTATCCAAACCACCAAAAGATTGTTGCAAATCTGCACCAGCACTCAATGCGGAGCTAATCATTTTCCCAATCCCTGCCGCTGCAAGTGCACCGCTTAAAGCAGAGACGAGCGAGGCTCCAAGACTTGACCCGGCAGACCTACCTGCGCTATCAACTTCGCCACCCAATAATTTTGAAATTGACCCACTAATACCCTTAGCGGACGGGACTATCTGCACATAAGCAGAACCCAAATCAGTCGCCATGCTCCTCACCTCCAATCTCTATTTCTAGTGCACGCAAAGCACGTTCAAATTCCTCACCAGATGAGAAGACCCTCTCTTCACGTTCCACTTTCGGCCCTTCCAAGGCTTGAGTAACAGACTTAGGACGATTCCGTCCAGCCTGTCCGTCCTTGGTTTTCGCCCAAAAGAGCAAACGCACCGTATCATAGATACCTGCAAGTAGCAGAGTATCCAAGTCTTCCTTCTGACCAGACAAGGCTCTCTTAATCCTAGATTTCTCACTTAAACCGCAAGCAAAAACAGCTACCCGAGATATAGGTAGCTGTCGATAATTATATATGCCATAAGTTTCAGCCAAATCACAGACAAGAGCATCCTCATCTACTGCAATCATTCTGGCGAGGATTGCGAGTTTTTTAAGTCTTTGACTTGCTCGAAGATATCCTTAATTTCAGCACCAAGAGCAGAAATCGGCACCAGTCCCTTTTCTGTACGGACATGGTCCTTGAGTTTCTTAGCTTCGTCACCAAGCAACAGATTGACGATTCGAATCATGGCTCCATTAACACCATTTTCTTCGTCGGTAATTGCCTCAAAAAGCTCATAGTTTTCCAATCGGTCTTGGTCAATGCTAAGCACAAGACCTGTACTCGTTTTTACTTCAAACATTTAAACCTCCTTAAGACGATGATGGGGCACCAGCACTTGTTGCTTCAGTAGCGCCTTTGATGTATTCATAGTGCGTATTGCCTTTGAGGTCAGGCAAGGCTTGTATAGTCGTTTCATACCCAGCCAGATCACTATCTGCGTAAGTAATTTCCCCCACTTCCAGCACCTTGGCATTCGGAATGACAATCCGCTTCTTCGCACCATTTTTCAGCAGCATATCAACCACTAGCGGGTGTACAGGTAATTCTTTTGAATTGACCTCTACGGTAATACCTGACGCAAGGTCTCCACTCACATTTTCAGGACCATAGACCTCTTTCAATACATCCACATTTAACACCTCGATCAGCGTAAACGTGAATTTATCTGATTTTCCAGTTTGTGGAGTATCTACCACATCACCGCCCCAGGCTTTCAACTCTTCCGATTCACGAGTGTCCTCGTTGGTTAATCCATCCTCTGAGATGTAGCCCAGGTTTTTAAATGCTGCATTCAGCTTGACCGTCGCAGTAGTCGGCAAGCTCGTTCCCATTGGTGCTGAGGAAATCGCCCCAGCAATATCAGGCTTAGCCGATGACACAAGTTTTGCATCTGCCATTTAATGTCTCCTTTTCAAAAATAAATAAAATCCACTACCGCTTGATAGCGATAGCGTTTGGTTTCCGTATCTGTGAAATTATAGTCCGAGTTCAATTCAACCCTGCTGATTGATGGTAACTCAATCATCTTTTCTACTGCTCGTTTGACCTCTTCATTCAAAAAGGCAGCCTCTTCCAAAGACTGCCCATAAGATTGAATAGCCAAAGTAGCTTGATTCAGATGATTCTTCTTACCACCGCTTGTCTTTTCAAGAACAACAAAGGTACTAGGCATATCCTCTTGATGTTCCGTATAGACAGGCACAGAAAGCTGCTCGGTCAAAAAGTTCAATGTGATCACTTCAATCATGACTTCACCGCCTTAAGCAATGTATTATTCTTCTTGTTATCACGCTTGGCTTTAAAACTATCCGCATAAACCATGGCATTGGCACGAGTTTTTCCGACATAGATGTCCGATGCATAGCCATCACCAGCACGATTACGGATACCATTGGCTTTGTCCGTCAAAACCGCCTGCATCTCAGGCGATTTCAACAAGTCACGAACACCAGCACGGTTCAACTTAAATTTCATTCTAGCCATACCGTTCTACCTGCACTTTCTTATTCCATTCAAGCGGTATTAAATCCTCAAGCCCCTCCAAAGGTTCCCCAACCGTTCGCCAACGCTGACCGAAGAAACGAACCTCTTTGTTGGTCCAGTTGTGACTATCACCTTTAGGAATAGCGAGAGTATAGACAACTTTCTTTCCAGTCAGATTGATTTGGTTGGTAATGTCCTCAGTTGTTGCAGGCGCAATTAAAACATTATCAACCACAATCTCTACATCTGTAGTCTTTGGATGACCAAATGAATCTTTGCCAATGACTTGCTTGTCAATCAAGACCACAGGTACCCCCTTAATCAATCCCATAGATGTCCCTCGCTCCAAAACGTTGTTTTTTAAGGCCTAGGCGTTTCAGCTCACTATCTTTGATAAATAGGCCTCCGCCAGGCACCAAAAACGAGCCTGACACCGAATAACCAAGGGCCGACTCATTAAATTGAGTCATTGGCTCTTGGTCAGTGGATGTCATGAGAGTACGAGCAACGACATCAACCGTGACTGACTTGACTACTGAGGCAAAGATTGGGCTTTCGCTTGTCATGCTGTCCAAGTCTTTACCGACCTTCTTTGCCTCATGCCTCAAAGAGTTTGATACAACATCAAGCAAGGCTTTTGCCCGCTCTGTTTCATCAAACTTCAATGGTCGCCATAAGGTCTCCAAATCAGATGTAGTTGCAAAATTTTCCATAGTACCTCTTTCCGGCCGTTACTAATCCACCTTGTTGGCCTCGTAGAGATCCAGCAATTCCTGCTTCTTGGCTTTAGGGTCAAACTCAACACCGAGTTCAGTCAAAAGCGACTGCAACTCTGGGATTGTTGGAGTTTTTTTGTCAGTTTCGGGATCATGGACTTCCCAGTCTCCACCACTAATTTTGTGGTCTGTTACAATGACTGCCCCTGTTTGTAGGTTTTTATAAATCATACCTAACCTCCTGTCTTGATGATTCGAACAAAGCTGTTTGCATCCATGATACCCCAGCCAACGTAAGCCTCTGCACGAAGATACACTTGGTTATATCCCTTCAAGTCTTTGCCAGAATTGTCCGGATCACCGTATTTGATAACTTCGAATGGTACCTCTTTAGAATAGCCCCATTTGAACATGTTTTCAAAATCTCCGACAATCGCTAGGTCTTTTGGATTCGTAGTACCGAGCCCAACTGTCACGTTTACATCAGACTTCAGGCCGTTGATTGACTCAGGATTCCCACCCCAAGAAAGCTCAGGATACATCTTAGGTCCATTTTCACCGTTTGTGACCTTGGCCAGCGCTGTTGAAAATTGGGTATCCATTGCGATACCTGTAACGATACCCTCTGCCCCTTGAATCATGTTTACGGCCGCTTCAATATCGGCATCGGCATTTTGAGTGGCTTCAACAGTTTGGGTTGTCTTGCTATCAAAATGATTGCTTCCGATTACTTCAGAACCACGTTTCGTCCGCGGGTTGATGCCGTGGAATGCCATAAGGTCAATACCACGAGCCAATTTTTTCGCAAAACCATCATTAAATCCTTTGAGAATGTCAACCTGTTCTTCCTCAGATGCATACAAAAATTCATCTGAAACACGAGCTCCGTATTCAATTTTAATTGGCACAATTTTGATTGGCTCAAGAGACATTCCACCATGTGTTTTTTCCCCATTTTCAGCAACCACGTCAATATCGGAATCAAGAGTAAAGATGAACTCCTTAGTTCCGTTGAACGGAATTGGTTTTTGTGGCGAAAGTTTCGCTAATGAACTTTTACCTTTTACCTTGTTGATTAAGTCTGTAAGCAATTTTGCATCAAATAGATTTCCGCGGTCTGTAACTGTTTTTGTCATTTTATTTCTCCTAATCTTCCAGATTTAAATTTTGTACAAGTGCTTTATAAGAAGCGTCTTCGCCTTTTACTTCCGGCTCAATATCTTTGAGCGGTGGAATTGGATCCTGCGGTTTCATGAGACTTGCAAAGCGTTCGGCATCAGCCGTCAGACTTGCTTCATCTTCCCCCTGCAGACGATCAGCAAATTCAATAGGCAGGCCATATTTAAGAGCAATAGTCGTCTTCGTCTTAGCAGTTTCATAGCCTGCAATAGTTGACTTATACCCCTCAATCTGACTTTCAAAATCAGCTGCAGCCTGTTTTGATTGTGCGACCGTTTCCTTGAGACCAGCATTCTCCGTCTCCAATGTTGAAACACGAGATTTCAATTCGTCATAGTCTGCATATTGCTCCTTCAGACGACTCAAACGAGCCTTGATAATCGTATCTAGCTCTTCCTGTGTTTCGATTACTTTAAATTCAGACATATCAATGTCTCCTTTCTCCGCATTTCCCGTGCGTTCGGTAATATTTTTTTGCATTAAAAAAGACAGGTCCACCCCTGTCCACTTAATACCTAATTTGTTGCTTTTTCTTAGGCTTGGTTGTAGCACAAGCCCAATGTGCCAGCAAAGCACTATCCATTAAACTAATATCCATATCGTCAAAGTGTGAGCGATAGCCAAATCCACCATTTGACCCGATGTTACGTTTATCGCAGTTGGTCACGACCTTTGCCAGTGACGGTTGCCCATTGTGGCAAATCGTGTGCTGGTAGATGCCCTGCTCCCACATCGAGTTAGCGATGATGATTTCTTTGACGGTCGGCAAGATAACATTGCGGATTTTCGAGTCTTTCAGCTCCTCCTCCAACATCTTCTGACCACTAGCTCCATCAATGACAACTTGAGCCACATCAGCCTGCTTCAAAAAGGCAACCAGCCAAGCACTACCATTCCGCACAGATTGACAGTCAATGGTTTCCACGAAGAACTGACTGTCTTCCGTCCGAACTGCGATTGACAAAGCCACGTTGGTTCCATCTTGACCGTACTTGATACCAGCGAATAGCTTACCAGTCAACTTCGGCATATCGTCAATCTTGAGGGCGTTCCACTCAGTCTCAGATATAGCTGATTTCTGGTTATAGGTCGGCCAGTAGCCTAAGCGCTGTACGTTGTGGTCTAGCTTGTCCTCGCCAAGCTCTGCCTCAATCTTCCGTTCGTTGAGGTGATAACCCATGGATGGATTGGAGTTGTACCAAGCAGCCACATCATCAATCTCTTTCTCCTGATCCACAGACCACTCTGCCCAACCCGAATACTTACCCTTGCCAAACAAGCAAGTCTCACGATACTTGGTAAAGACCGTACCGCTTGAAACGGGTGTTGGTGGAGTTCCACACATGATTGTCATCGGATTGTCCGAATCCGTCACGGTGTACTTAAGAGCCGATTCCTGCTCCGTGGTGTATTCCTGAGCCTCGTCGATGATGAGTAGGTCAAATCCCTCACCAAGACCACCATTGGATGTTCTGGTACGAAACTGGACCACGCCACCAGTTGAGTATAACTCTATTCGTTCCTGACCCTTGGCCCGAATGGAATTAAAGTCCTCACCGTCAACATACCCCATTTTCTCAAGGTATCGCTTGACCTTCTCAAAGGACGAATGCGATGTAGAGATACGATGGGCTGTGTGCAGGATATTAAGACCATTGTGTAAGCCCCAAATCTCCAGCATATAGAGGATTTCCGACTTACCGTTCCGCCGTGGGATAGAGTAACCAAACTTCTGATGTACCCATAGACCATTCTTGTCAACAGCCATAATAGGATTGAGCAAATTAACCTGCCAAGCATAGCAAGTCAAGCCAGTTCGCTCATAAAGTTCTATCGCTTCTTTGGCCTTGGAATTTCGTTTAACGTATTTGAGTATTACCGATTGAGTAGGATTTTGATTGCCAAGTTTTTTTCTTGCCATATATCCGTCCTTTCAATCGTCTGCCTAGTTTTCCGTCATGCGACAGGACAAAATAAAAACCGCATGGGATTCCATACGATTAGGTTATGCAATTAGTTGCAGTCTTTCCTGCTGTCAGGATGTTGGGCACCCCCTATTTAAAAAGTTCTGCTGATACAGACCAACCTGCAATATTGTCAAAATAGAACACCCCGCCTTTTTCTTGGTTTGTACTCTTACCAAAGTAATCAAAAGCAATGCGCTCATCAGTCAAATCAATTTCATTAACACCTTGAAACAATAATGTGTTACCATTTTTCAAAAAGATAATAACTTGTTTTTCCATTTTTTCTCACTTTCTACTAAACCAAGACTTTTTAGTATTGCTATTGGCCACTTGCTGCTCGATTTTGTCAAATCTCGCATTAGTAGCCTGAGTATTGCGTTCGACGATTGAACGTAGCTCAGAAATTTCATTTGCCTGTTTGGTGTTTTCATCAA
>CAMBAD010000007.1 GCA_945864085.1 uncultured Streptococcus sp. | reverse complement strand
TTTCAAGATCAATATGATGGTTGATATCTCGTTTGGACAATTTAACAACCGCCTCGGTTCTAGCTGTGTGTGGGAACATGTCAACGGATTGGATGTATTCGACAGTGTAGACTTTGCTCAGTTCTACTAAGTCGCGTGCCAGGGTAGAGACATTGCAAGAGACATAGACCATTTTTGTAGGTTGGTAGGTAAGGATGGTTCTAAGTAGCTTATCATCCAGACCTGTTCGTGGTGGGTCAACAATTAGAGCGTCAGCTCGGTAACCTTTCTCATACCAATTCGGAATAATCTCTTCAGCTTTCCCAACTTCGTAGTAGGTATTAGTTAATCCAAGTTTTTTGGCATTTTTTTGAGCGTCGTCAATGGCTTCTGGGATAATATCCATGCCACGAACGGATTTTACATTCTTGGCAAAGGCGAAGCCAATAGTTCCTACGCCACAATAGGCGTCAATCAGATGTTCATGACCATCAATATCCAGAGCCTTAACTGCCTCTCTATAGAGGACTTCCGTTTGCTGGGGATTTAATTGGTAAAATGCCCGAGGTGATAGGGAAAATTCATAGTCTAAAACAGCTTCTTCGATGGGCTGTCTTCCCCAGAGAATTTCTGTCTTTTCACCATAAATATCACTTGTTTTTTGCTTGTTCCAGTTTAATGCGATGGTAACAATGCTTGGAAATTGACTTGTTAAGTCTGAAATGAGTTGTGTAAGATTGACTTGACGAGAGGTGATAAAAATAAGTTGTACCTGTCCTGTATGGCGTGCTTTGCGGACCATTACAGTGCGTATTCCTTGTTCTTTGCGCTCGTTGTAAATTGGGATGCGGTGCTTTGTAAGGAGATCTGCTACGGTATTTATGATCTTTTGGGTTTCTGGCTCTTGGACATGACAGTTTGTGATACTGACTAATCGGTGAGAGTTTTCAGCATATAGGCCTGCTTTGACTTTGTCTTTCAAAGTGCGGGTCTGAAATTGTAGTTTTGCTCGATAGTGTTCGGGTTTGTCCATACCAATGGTTGGGAGGATGGTATACTGTTCATAACCCGCGGGTTTAAACTTTTTCAGTGCTTGTTGTAGTAAATCTTGTTTAAAATCCAGCTGCTTATCATATCGGAGGTGCATAATTTGGCAGCCACCACAGGATTCGTATATATCGCAGGCAGGTTTGACACGAAATTTGGACTGCTTATTGATTTTTAGTAGCTTTGCCTGGACAAAATTTCGTTTGATAGCTGTGATTTGGCAATAGATTTCTTCGCCTTTAAGGGCACCAGGAACGAAGACCAGTGTTTTTTGGTAGAAGCCGATGCCTTCACCATTGATACCCATTCGCTTGATTTTTAAAGGGATTCGTTGATTAACTTGTAGATTCATATTTCTATTTTACCGAAAAATCCTGTATAATGAAAGGATGAGAATTATAAAAATTGAAAAGAAAAAGCGACTTTATTTACTAGAATTAGACAATCAGGATAGTTTGTATATTACTGAAGATACGATTGTTCGTTTCATGCTTAGTAAGGATAAGGAAATTTCTGAGGAGGAATTGAGGGAAATTCGTAGTTTTGCTCAGTTTTCTTATGGCAAAAATTTGGCTTTGTATTTCCTGTCTTTTAAGCAACGGACTAAAAAAGAGGTTGCGGACTATCTTAGGAAGTATGCGATTGATGAGCAGAATATTCCTCTTATTCTGAAAAAATTGGAAGAGGAGAGGTGGCTGGATGATCGAAATTATGTAGAGACCTATATTCGACAGAATGGGTTGAATGGTGATAAGGGACCAGCGGCCCTTCGACCAAAATTGCAGACGAAGGGAATTAGTAAGGTTTTGATTGACCAAGGGCTGGAGGAAGTTGATTTTTCTGATCTGGCTCAAAAGGTGGCCAGCAAGTTGCTACGCAAATATGAGGGAAAACTTCCTGTGCGGGCCCTACAGGATAAGCTGCTACAGGGCTTGGTAGGAAAGGGTTTTTCTTACGATCTTGCTAAGGGGGTTGTAGGGGCTTTGGAACTGGTTTCTGATGAGGAGAAGGAGTCGGATCTTATTGTCAAAGAATTAGAGAAGCAGTATCGGAAGTACAGTAGGAAATATGATGGGTATGAACTGAAGCAGCGTCTCATGCAGGCCTTGGCCCGTAAGGGATATGATTTTGATCAGATTCGGTCTGCCCTGCGAGATTTTCTATGAGTAAAAAATCCCTATTCATCAGAAAATATGGTATAATGGTACAGATAAATTGAAATTGTAGAAAGTTGGTAACAAAGTGAAATTACCAAAAGAAGGCGACTTTATTACAATTCAAAGTTATAAACACAATGGTGAGATTCATCGCACTTGGCGTGATACCATGGTATTAAAAACAACAGAGCATGCTATCATTGGGGTCAATAACCACACTTTGGTGACTGAGAATGATGGTAGACGCTGGGTTACTCGTGAACCGGCTATTGTTTATTTTCATAAAAAATACTGGTTCAATATCATAGCAATGATTCGTGAAAATGGGGTTTCTTATTATTGCAACCTTGCCAGCCCTTATGTTTTAGATAAGGAAGCGCTCAAATACATCGATTATGACCTGGATGTTAAGGTCTTTGCGGATGGTGAGAAGAAATTGCTGGATGTTGATGAATATGAGAGACACCGTAGGGCTATGAATTATTCTGCGGATATTGATTTTATACTGAAAGAGAATGTCAAGATTTTAGTTGATTGGATTAACAATCAACGTGGGCCATTCTCTCCAGCCTATGTCAATATCTGGTATAAGCGCTATTTAGAACTGAGAAGTCGATAAAGTTGAAAAAGAAAAACCTGTTCGCAGGCTTTTTTCTTACAGTGGGGGATGAGTATGGGGTTTGATAAGACGGTTGGAAGGTATGCGAGCTTCGGAGTGGTTACCTCGCTTCCAGGTGAGGTGATTGATAGTTTTTGGTATGTCATTGATGAATACTTGAAGGGGGTTCTGCCGCTGAAAAATGTTCTACGGTTTTCCGTCAAAAATCGCAAGGGAAAAATTACCTTGGTATTCTCACAGGGAAAACATAGGAACCTGATGGCGATTGATTTGAATAGCCGCTTCGATCCTTTTTATCCTTCATCTGTACTGATTATTGACAAGCAAGGGCAGGAAACAATCATGCTTCCAGATGAGGTTAATTTAATGTGAAAGAGGGGTGGGGTTCTGTTATCATCTCTTTTTTATATTTTTTAAAAAAGAGTGTATTTTTTATTTTTTTAGTATATAATAATATATAACAGAACCATTTTTATGATACTGATTATAGTTGAGCGAGTGAGGTGTATTTTATGTTGGGCACTGTAAATGATAAGCCACTCTACTTACAATTAGTGGATGAGTTGGAAATCAAGATTCGCGAGAGCATGTCTCCGAATGATAAATTATTTTCAGAGAGAGCATTGACACAGCTGTATGGGGTCAGTCGTATTACGGTCCGTCTGGCTTTGCAGGAATTGGAAAAGCGGGGCTTGGTTTATAAGAAGCATGGGAAGGGGACCTATGTGTCTGAGATTTCGGAGCCTGCTGTCGATTTATCAGAGGTATACAGTTTTACGGAGCAGATGAAGGTCATTGGCAAGGTGCCAAAGACGGTCATTTTATCTTTTCGGAAATTAGAGGCGACGGAGTATATTGCCCATCAACTGATGGTGGATATTGGCGCTACGGTATTCGAGTTGGAGCGTTTGCGTCTGGCAGATGATATTCCGATGATGCTTGAGCGGACCTATATTCCAGCTGTCTTGTTCCAGGATTTGACTGAGGAGGAATTGGCAAGGCGACCGCTTTATGAGATTTTTTCTGATACGTATGCGCAGGTCATTCGTCTTGCGGTTGAGGAGTTCTATGCCAGCATAGCTTTGGATAATGAGGCTCAGTTGTTGGGGGTCAAGAGCAATAGTCCCGTTCTTCATCTTTTGCGGAAGACCTACAATGAGAAGAATATTTTAATCGAGCATACCTTTAGTATTGCTAGGGCTGACCAATTTCGCTATCGTGTGACGCATAAGAGACAGGAGTGACTGGTCCTGCTCTTCAAAAATCAACATTATCCGTTGTGGTGACTCCAGTTCTATCGTCGGCTTCGTTTCCTGGGCTGCTTTCGATTTTCATTGAGTATCAGAACATGTTTACAGACATACAAAAAAAGAGTAGGCCCACTCTTTTTTTGTATGCTTAACGGTTGTTTGCAGTGATTTCAAACTTGTAGTATTTCCAGTGTTTGTATGTTTCTGTATACTCAATGATTTCACCGCTAGCGCTGTTGGTTGTCGCTTTGTTTTGTAAGACAGTTGGTTCACTGGTTTTGATTCCCAGTCCTTCCGCGACTTCTTTTGGTGTTGGGAAGCAGATTTCGTTGGTCTCGGTGAATGGTTCCTCAAACATGTGGAGGTTGAAATCTATTTTTAGGCGCTGATAAATGGATTGGAAATGTTCCAATGGGGCTTCAGGATCCTGGATATACCGTTGAGGAATGTAGGAATTATGGAAAATGAAGGGAACAGAGTCAGCCTTGCGAATACGAACGATTTTATAGTAAAAGTCATTTTTATCCAGCTGTAATTTTTCTAGGATACGGGCATCGTTGCCTTTTTCGCACGAGACTACAAGGACTTCTTCGTTTTCCAGGGAGAAGACTTCTACATCAGAAAATTCTACGAGGCGTCCTTTGCGTGAACGAGACACAAAGGTGCCTTTTCCTTGTTGTCGGAGAAGGTAACCGTCTTTTACTAACTCGTTTACTGCACGGATAACGGTAATCGAACTGACATTGTATAGCTTTGTTAATTCAGATTCGGTATAAAATTTGTCGCCATTTTCAAATTTGCCTGAAATAATTTGCTGGCGAAGATCATTTTGTATTAATTGATATTTAGGTACTTTCATTGAATTATTCCTTCCTTTCTAGTAGTTATTATACTAAATTATTCTTGAAAAATCAAAAAATATGGGAAAAAAGATGAAAAAATTTTAAAGAGAAAAAGCTTGATGTATCAGGCTTTTGAGCCCTCCTTGTAAAAAAATTGCAAAAAATTTACAAAAAACACTGGACATAACCACTAGAAAGTGTTAATATATCAACAGAGAGGTAAACGGTTACAAAAGGAGGGCCGCAGATGAATGAATTTCAAATAAAGGACCAGTTTTATCTGAATGGGAAGCCGTTTAAGATTCTGTCTGGTGCGATTCATTATTTTCGCGTTCATCCAGATGACTGGTACCATTCACTCTATAACCTGAAAGCCTTAGGTTTTAATACAGTTGAAACCTACATCCCTTGGAATTTACATGAACCGCAAAAAGGGCAGTTTTGTTACGAGGGAATCCTGGATATTGAACGATTTTTGACAATAGCACAGGATTTAGGGCTTTACGCGATTGTTCGTCCTTCCCCCTATATTTGCGCTGAATGGGAGTGGGGTGGTTTGCCAGCTTGGCTGATGACGGAAAAGCTTCAAGTACGGTCGAGTGATTCGGTCTACTTGCAGCACCTAGATGAATATTACGCTTCTCTTCTTCCTAAGTTGGTCAAGTTTCAACACTCCCATGAAGGCAATATACTCATGTTCCAGGTGGAAAATGAGTATGGTTCCTACGGTGAGGAAAAGGATTATCTCAGGGCTGTGGCGCAGCTGATGAGGAAATATGGATTGACAGCTCCCTTCTTTACTTCAGACGGCCCTTGGAGGGCTTGCTTGAGGGCGGGTAGCTTGATAGCAGATGATATTCTGGTGACGGGTAATTTTGGCTCTAGGGCCAAGGAAAGCTTTGACCAGATGCAGGATTTCTTTGATGAGTATGGTAAGCAATGGCCACTCATGTGTATGGAGTTCTGGGATGGATGGTTTAATCGCTGGGGCGAAGAGGTCATCCGACGCGATCCAGATGAATTAGCTCAGGCAGTCATGGATTGTATTGAGCTGGGGTCAATCAATTTGTATATGTTCCACGGTGGGACCAATTTTGGTTTTATGAATGGGTGTTCTGCTAGGGGAGCGATTGATTTGCCACAGGTGACATCTTATGATTATGATGCTATCTTGGATGAGGCAGGAAATCCGACCAAGAAATTCTATGCTTTACAAGCCTTGCTGAAGGAAAAATATCCAGAGTTGGAGTATGCAGAACCTCTGGTGAAGGAGGCCAAAGCCTTTCCAAGTGTCGCATTGACAGACAAGGTGGGACTCGTTCATTCTCTGGAAAATCTAGCAGTTGCTTCGTCATCCTTCTATCCGCAGAATATGGAAGCGCACGGTCAGTCGACAGGTTATATCTTCTACAAGACCCAGTTGGAACGTGATAAGCAGGAAGCTGAGCGTTTCAGGGTGATTGACGCACGGGATAGGATACAAGTTTATCAAGATGGAGAGTTGATTGCTACTCAGTATCAGACAGAAATTGGTGAAGATATTGAGTTAAATCTTGAAAATCAACTATCAGAAATATCTATTCTGGTTGAAAATATGGGGCGTGTCAATTATGGACATAAGCTGACAGCACCGACCCAATCCAAGGGAATCGGACGGGGCGCCATGGCTGACTTGCACTTTATTGGAAACTGGGAAACCTATCCACTGCCACTTGAATCTGTGAGCCAACTTGATTATAGTTTGGGATGGAAACAAGGGCAGCCAGCCTTCTATCGCTACCAATTTGATTTGGCAGAGAGAGCAGATACTTATCTGGATATGACAGGTTTTGGTAAGGGTGTCGTGTTTGTTAATAATGTTAATATCGGACGTTTTTGGGAAAAAGGTCCAATCCTCTATCTCTATATACCAAAAGGATACTTAAAGAAAGGAGAAAATGAAATAGTCGTCTTCGAGACGGAAGGAAGATATAGAGAGAGCATTGCCTTTTCACAAGAACCTCTGTACAAAGATTTATAAAAAAAGGAGAATAATGTATGGCAATTATTGCTACACGTATTGACGGTCGATTGATTCACGGTCAAGTTGCCAACTTATGGACGACAAAATTAAACATTAGTCGTATCATGGTAATTGATGATGCTGTGGCTCAAAACGACATTGAAAAACAAGGATTAAAATTAGCAGTTCCGCCAGGGGTTAAGTTGTCCATCTTGCCTATTGAAAAAGCTGCTAATAACATCAAGGAAGGTAAATATGACAGCCAACGTCTCTTGATTGTGGCACGTCGTCCAGAAAATTTCCTTCGCTTGGTTGAGTATGGTGTAGACCTTCCAGAATTGAACGTTGGAAATATGTCTCAATCACCAGAAACTCGTTCTGTAACGCGTTCTATCAACGTTGTTGATAAGGATATTGCAGATTTTGATGCCTTGGCTGCTAAGGGAGTAAAATTATTTGCTCAAATGGTGCCAGGTGACACGCCAAAAGACTTTATGCCATTGTTGGATAAGGTCAGATAATATCGGATATTTTTGAAAAATTTTAAAGGAGGATCACTATTATGCAATGGTGGCAAATATTACTTTTAACGCTCTACTCTGCTTACCAGATTTGTGATGAGTTGACAATCGTATCGTCAGCGGGTTCACCAGTCTTTGCAGGTTTCGTCTCAGGCTTGATCATGGGTGACATGGGTACAGGTCTAGCAATCGGAGCGGCGCTTCAGTTGATGGTACTCGGTGTTGGTACTTTCGGTGGTGCATCTCGTATTGACGCAACTTCAGGTGCGGTTCTTGCAACAGCTTTCTCTGTTTCACAAAACATTGACCCTGAACTTGCTGTATCAACAATCGCGGTACCTGTAGCTGCACTTCTTGTTTACACTGACATCGCAGGTCGTTTCTCAACTACTTACTTCGCACACCGTGTGGACGCGGCTGTAGAACGCTTTGACTACGCTGCTATCGAACGCAACTATCTTCTTGGTGCGATTCCATGGGCTCTCTCTCGTGCACTTCCAGTCTTCCTGGCTCTTGCATTTGGTGGTGAGTTCGTAAACGCAATGGTAACAGCTATCCAAGAATACCAATGGATTGCTAACGGTTTGACTCTTGCGGCTCGTATGCTTCCAGGTCTTGGTTTCGCTATCTTGCTCCACTACCTTCCACTTAAACGCAACCTTCACTACTTGGCAGTTGGTTTTGCCCTTACAGCTATGTTGACTGTTCTTTACGGTAACGTATCAGCTTTGGGTGGCGCTGTTGCTGGTATCGTTGGCACTCTTCCTGAAGATGCAGGTATTGCATTTGTTAACAACTTCAAAGGTTTGTCAATGATCGGTATCGCTATTATCGGCGGATTCCTTTCAGTATTGCACTATATCAATAGCCAAAAAGTAGCAGTTGTTGCTCCATCAAATTCAGAAAGTGGGGAAATTGACGATGACGAAATCTAATTACAAATTAACAAAAGAAGATTTTAATCAAATCAACAAACGTAGCATGTTCACCTATCAGTTGGGTTGGAACTATGAGCGGATGCAAGGTTCAGGTTACCTTTACATGATCTTGCCACAGCTTCGTAAAATGTACGGAGATGGTACTCCTGAGTTGAAAGAAATGATGCAGTTGCATACACAATTCTTCAACACTTCTCCATTCTTCCACACCATTATCACTGGTATTGACCTTGCTCTTGAAGAAAGCGACGGTGTTGCTTCTAAAGATGCGGTTAACGGTATTAAGACTGGTTTGATGGGTCCATTTGCTCCTATCGGTGACTCAATCTTTGGTTCATTGGTACCAGCTATCATGGGTACAATCGCTGCGACTTTGGCTTCAGAAGGCAACCCACTTGGTATCTTGCTTTGGGTAGGTGTTGCAGTTGTTTACGACATCTTCCGTTGGAAACAGTTGGAAGTTGCCTATAAAGAAGGTACCAAGCTTATCACTACTATGCGTGATCGCTTGACAGCTCTTGTTGATGCTGCATCTGTAATGGGTGTCTTCATGATGGGTGCCTTGATTGCAACGATGATTAACTTTGAAGTAACTTGGGCACCAACTGTTGGTGAGAAAGTGATTGATATTCAAGACTTGCTCAACTCAATCTTCCCTCGTTTGGTACCAGCTATCTTCACAGGATTTGTGTTCTGGTTGTTGGGCCGCAAAGGTATGACTTCTACTAAAGCAATCTTGATTATCATTGCTCTTGCAGTAGGTTTGTCTGCAATCGGTCACTTCGTGTTTGGTATGGCATAATATGACTAAGAGTTTAATTTTAGTAAGTCATGGTATTTTCTGTGAGGAACTCAAAAAATCGACAGAGATGATTATGGGTCCACAAGAGAATATCTACACTGTGGCTCTTCTTCCAGAAGAGGGTCCAGAAGACTTCCAGAAAAAATTTGAGGAAACAGTTGCAGATTTAGAAGACTTCGTGGTATTCGCAGATTTGTTGGGCGGAACACCAGCCAATGTTGTTTCTCGTAAATTGATTGACGGTGGGCAGTTCGATCTCTATGCAGGGATGAACATGCCGATGGTTATCGGTTTCTTGAATGGTGTCTTGCTTGGTGAAGAGGTTAATTATGTTGAATTTGGTGCGACCAATATCCAACATATCAACCAACTTCTCACTTCTAGCGATGATGATGAAGATGAGTAAAATGGTCTAGTGAACTGCTTTGTCCGACTTAGGAATAGGAGAACAAGGTAGTTTCGATAGAGGTTCTCAGCTAACTGCCTGTAAGATGGTGTGTGGTAGCTGATTCTAAATAGGCTTTAAGTATCCTGGGGGGTCCGACTGTGTTGGGCCTCCCATTTTCGTTTATAGATGGTGAGAATGATGATTGAAGTAAGTAATTTTGGTCAGCGGGCCAAGCTTTATCGCTTGTGTAATGCGAATGGCATGCAGGTGACCTTGACAGAGTTTGGTGCACGTATTGTTGATATTTTGCTGCCTGTTGAGGAAGGAAATGGTTTGCGCAATGTGAGTTTGGCAGCTAAGGCAGATAGTCATTATTGCGACACAGATTTGTATCCAGGGGCAACGATTGTGCCAGTGGCTGGGCGTATTTCAGGTGCTCGGGCTGAGATTGGCGGGGTGACCTATCATTTCACAGAAAATGAGCCAGGTCGGACCTTGCATGGTGGAATTGACACTGCAAATCAGCAATACTGGGATGTTGAACTGGATCAGGATAGAAATCAAGTGACCTTTGGGATTGTCCTAAAAGATGGTTTCAATGGTTTTCCTGGAAATGTGCGAATTAGGGCCGTCTATCGTTTGACGGATAGGAATGAACTTAAGATTGATTATGAGGCGGTGTCGGATAAGGATACGATTTTTAATCCGACCAATCATGTCTATTTCAATTTGATGGGGGATTTTCAGCGGCCGGTGGGGGATCATCGCATCAAGATTGGGGCGAGTCGGTATGCTCCTCTTGGTGAGGATAATCTTCCGACGGGTGTCTTAGAAGATGTGACAGGTACGCCGTTTGATTTTCGGGATTTTGCTCCTTTTTCGCAGGGATTTGCTAGTCAGCATCCGCAAAATCTTTTGGTCAAGGGCTATGATCACCCGTGGCTTTTGGATGGTCTTGCTGTACCTGTTGAGGTGATGAGTCCAGATGGGAAGGTTGGTCTCAGTGTCAGGACCAATCAGCCATCTGTTGTGATTTATACCTATAATTTCCCTGTTGAAGCTTTAGCTGCCTATCATGGGGCTTTTAGTCTGGAGTGTCAGGCTCTGCCAAATGCCTGTAACCTAGATGGTTTTGGTTCGATTTTATTGGAAAAGGGGCAGAAATACGTGTCGGAAACGACCTATTGTTTTACTTGCTAAACGTTAAGGTTTGTTACCGTATCGTGGCACATGTATTCAATGATGGTTAGTTTGCATGAAGCCCGATAGGGCGGACTGATTTATGAGAGCTGGGTGGGAAAATCTACGTGAAAGCGGGATTTTCCTTGAACCAGCCCTTTTTTTCTGAAAAGAATATGGTATAATGAGAGCAATGGGTTCGCCCGCAAATTGCATATAGGAGTTGGTAGTTAGATTGAATTACGAACAGAAATTTTTGAAGGATTTTGAGGATTGGGTCAAGACCCAAATCATGATCAATGAGATGGCGATGGAGGAAAGTCGCAAGGTCTTGGAAGCGGATAGGGATGAGCGGGCCGCTGATGCCTATATTCGTTATGAGAGCAAGCTTGATGCCTATCGGTTTATTGAAGGAAAATTTGCAAATTATGCAGCGGGGAAAGATTTTCACGATCTTCCAGATGGCTTGTTTGGTGAGCGTCATTATTAGGAGAGGGAATAGGATAAATGGCTAAAAAGAAGGTAAATCGTAAAAAGCAATTAAAAAAACAGTTGGCAGATTTGAGGCGTGCTGGTCGTGCTGGATTTGAAGCTGCGCGTGAGGTAGTGGAAACGGTGGCTCACAAGGCAGAAGCAGTTGTTGAGACGGCTGTTGAGCAGGTTAAGGAAGTGGTGGCAGAAGTGTCTTCTCCGACACTTTCTGTAGCAGATTTTCAGGCTCTTCCTGAACTAGAAGGCATAGCGCCAGCGCGTTTGGAGACTTTCTATGAAGCAGGTATTATATCTGTGGCGGACTTTGCCAAGCACACGGAGAAAGAATTATTGGCCCTGAAAGGAATCGGTCCTGCGACCATCAAGCAGCTGAAGGAAAAAGGGATTGCCTTGAAGGACTAATCATGTCTCCGTTGCAATTTTTTCTTTAATTTGTTACAATTACAATCATCAGAGGTGTTTTGAAGCCCATTTGTCACAGGAAGCGGCGTTACTGAGAAATCCGCACAAATATCAAAACTGGTTGCTGATGGAAAAAATGAATAACTGAAGTTGCGGATGCCCTGTCATCCGAATCTGGGTGGTACCGCGGAAATCGTAAGAAATTCGTCCCTGTCTAGCAAGTCTAGGCGGGGATTATTTATTTGGAAAGGTGAAAACATGCTACATCATATTGAGATCTATGTTTCCGATTTGAAAACATCGCGCGAATTTTATGACTTTCTTCTGACCAAACTGGGCTACTCTCTCTATCAAGAATGGGAGGAAGGGGTATCCTTTAAAAAAGCAGAGCAGTACTTAGTCTTTGTCCAAACGCCACAGGCTTTTCTGGAGGCTGGTTATCACCGTTGCCGCACGGGTCTCAACCACCTAGCTTTCCATGCGGGAACACCTGATGACATTGACCAATGGCGGAAAGAATTTTTGACCAGACGAGTCAAACTGCTCTACGACGACCGCTATCCTCATGCAGGAGGGCCAGACCACTATGCCCTCTATCTGGAAGATCCCGATGGGATTAAGATTGAGTTGGTGGGGGAGGAAAAATGACCATCCCCATCAAACTTTACGAGCCCCTTTACCAGCTCAAACCGATTGCAGAGAATATCTGGATTGTGGACGGACCCGCCATTGAGATGCCTTTTGGTTTGGGTAAGGTGCCTTTTTCTACTAGAATGACCGTCGTCAGACTGGCAAATGGAAAACTCTGGTGTCACTCGCCCATTCAGCCAAATCAGGCCCTGCTGGACAGTCTGGACCAGCTGGGAGAAGTAACCTATCTGATTGGGCCCAATAAGCTTCACTATGCCTATCTCCAAACTTGGAAGGACATCTATCCACAAGCTCAAGTCTGGCTGGCTCCAGGAATTGACCAACGCGCGCGTGCCCAGAAAATACCTCTGCCACAAGGGCAGGAATTGACAGACCAGGCGCCCTCTGCTTGGTCGGCTGAACTGGCACAACACCTCTTCAAAGGGAGCCGCTTTATGCAGGAAGCTGTCTTTTTCCACAAGGCCAGCAAAACCTTGATTTTGACCGATATGATTGAAAACATCGAAACCCATCAGATGAAGCCTTACCAGCGCCTGCTCTACAAGCTGGGGGACAATGCCTATCCCAATGGCAAAACGCCCAGAGATTTGCACCTGACCTTCTTAGGCCATAAAAGCGAAGCCAAAGCCAGCTTTCAAATCCTGAAAAACTGGAAGCCAGAAAAAATTATCCTAGCCCACGGCCAGTGTTTTCTGGAAAATGGACAGGAAGAACTAGATAGAGCCTTTAAGTGGGTGGGGGAGGAGGAAAACTATGTCGCTTCTATTGAAAGCTAAGGTTTCAGAAGGAGAATGCCTGTGAGATTATTTTTGAATGTTCCTTATTCTGAAAAAGATGAGGTAAAACAGCTAGGCGCTAAATGGCATCCACAAATGAAAAAATGGTACACTCAGTGTGAAAGAGAAGAATATATTAGATTTTCAAAATGGCTATTGAAAAGAAGCGATGATATTATTATTGCAACAGATTATCTATATATTATTGAGGGATGTCAAGAATGCTGGAAATGTAAGCAATTTACTCTAGTTGTGGGATTAGGAATAGGCGAACACATTCATATTTTTGGAGACCTCTATAATGCAGAAATTGAAATTATTGAAGATTCTATGGATGTAGGAGAAGAGGTACACTTAGCTTGGACTGAGAAAGAATCCGATATACCTCCTAAATTATTAAATTATTTAAAAGAACATTATTTTGTCAAAATGATGTATTCTAAAACGCTTGGCAAACATACCTTTGCTAACTATTGTCAACACTGTAATGTTTTACAAGGAAATTGGTTTTTATTTTCTGAACCAGATAGTCCATTGTCTACTTGCGTTGGAGGTGCTGTTCTAGAAAGCAAAATGAATAAGTTAAAAATTAAAATGATTCCAATCGAAGATGATTTGGTTGTAAAATGGGATGTAGAATGGTGCAGTAACGATTTTGCTTATTTAAAATATGGGAAAATAGAAGAACTTGTTCTATCAACAGAATCAAATAACGATTATGTTTCCTATGAAGAATTATATACTACAAAATAAAAGGAGAAAATTAAATGTCAAAACAATTATCACCAAAATACAATCCAGCCGAGGTTGAGGCTGGGCGTTATGCTAAGTGGCTGGAGGCGGATGTCTTTGCGCCGTCAGGCGATGTGGAGGCTAAGCCTTATTCCATCGTGATTCCGCCGCCTAATGTGACGGGGAAATTGCACCTGGGGCATGCCTGGGACACGACTCTTCAGGACATCATCATCCGCCAGAAGCGCATGCAGGGTTTTGATACCCTTTGGCTGCCGGGCATGGACCATGCGGGGATTGCGACTCAGGCCAAGGTGGAGGAGCGCTTGCGGGAGCAGGGCGTGACCCGTTATGACCTGGGTCGGGAAAAATTCTTGGACAAGGTTTGGGAATGGAAGGATGAGTATGCGGCCACTATTCGTGAGCAGTGGGGCAAGCTGGGCTTATCCCTAGACTATCAGCGGGACCGCTTCACACTGGACGAAGGCTTGTCAAAAGCCGTTCGCAAGGTCTTTGTAGAGCTCTACAAAAAAGGCTGGATCTACCGCGGTGAATTCATCATCAACTGGGACCCGGCAGCCCGCACAGCCCTTTCTGACATCGAGGTCATCCACAAGGATGTTGACGGGGCCTTCTACCACATGACCTATATGCTGGAGGACGGCTCTCAAGGGCTGCAGGTAGCCACAACCCGGCCTGAAACCATGTTTGGGGATGTGGCGGTAGCGGTCAATCCAGAAGACCCTCGCTACAAGGACCTGATTGGCAAAAATGTTATCCTGCCTATCGTTAACAAACCAATTCCAATCGTGGCCGATGAACATGCGGATCCAGAATTTGGAACAGGTGTCGTGAAGATCACCCCTGCCCATGACCCAAATGACTTTGAGGTCGGCCAGCGCCATAATCTGCCTCAGGTCAATGTCATGAATGACGATGGCACCATGAACGAGCTGGCTGGTGAATTCGTCGGCATGGATCGCTTTGAAGCCCGCAAGGCGACAGTCAAGAAGCTGGAAGAGCTGGGCGCTCTGGTTAAAATCGAAAACCGTGTGCATTCGGTTGGCCACTCTGAGCGGACGGGGGTTATGGTTGAGCCTCGTCTGTCCACCCAGTGGTTCGTCAAGATGGATGAGCTGGCCAAGAATGCCATTGCCAATCAGGCGACAGAGGACAGGGTAGACTTCTATCCGCCACGATTCAACGACACCTTCCTGCAGTGGATGGAAAATGTCCACGACTGGGTGATTTCCCGTCAGCTCTGGTGGGGGCATCAGATTCCAGCCTGGTACAATGAAGCAGGCGACATCTACGTCGGCGAAGAAGCGCCAGCAGGCGATGGCTGGGTGCAGGATGAGGATGTCCTGGACACCTGGTTCAGCTCTGCCCTTTGGCCTTTCTCTACCATGGGCTGGCCGGATGAAGAGGCGGCGGACTTCAAGCGCTATTTCCCAACCTCAACCCTGGTCACTGGCTACGACATCATCTTCTTCTGGGTGTCTCGGATGATTTTCCAATCCTTGGAATTTACAGGCCGTCAGCCATTTCAGAATGTCCTCATCCATGGTCTCATCCGTGATGAGCAAGGCCGCAAGATGTCCAAGTCCCTGGGCAACGGGATTGACCCAATGGATGTCATCGACCAATACGGTGCAGACGCTCTGCGCTGGTTCTTGTCTAATGGCTCTGCCCCAGGACAGGATGTCCGTTTCTCCTATGAAAAAATGGATGCCAGCTGGAACTTCATCAACAAGATCTGGAACATTTCCCGCTATATCCTCATGAATAATGAGGGCTTGACGCTGGAGGCGGCGCGTGACAATGTGGCCAAGGTTGCCACTGGTCAGGCCGGCAATGTGACCGATCGCTGGATTCTCCACAATCTCAATGAGACCATCGCCAAGGTGACGGAGAACTTTGACAAGTTTGAGTTCGGTGTGGCGGGTCATATCCTCTACAATTTCATCTGGGATGAGTTTGCGGACTGGTATGTGGAGCTGACCAAGGAAGTGCTGTACAGCGACAATGAGGCTGAGAAAGTCATCACCCGCTCAGTTCTCCTCTACACCCTGGACCAGATTCTCCGCCTGCTCCACCCTATCATGCCATTTGTGACGGAGGAAATCTTCGGTCAAATCTCTGAAGGCACCATCGTGACGGCTGCCTATCCTGTGGTCAACTCTGCCTTTGAAAATGCGGAAGCCCACAAGGGAGTGGAAAGCCTCAAGGACCTGATCCGTTCGGTGCGAAATGCTAGAAGCGAAGTCAATGTTGCTCCTTCTAAGCCCATCACCATCTTGATTAAGACGGCGGATAGCGAGCTGGAAGCCTTCTTCAAGGCCAATGTCAACTACATCCGACGCTTCACCAATCCAGAAAAATTGGAGATCACAAGCGATTTGACCGCGCCAGAATTGGCCATGTCAGCCGTTATCACAGGAGCCGAAATCTTCCTGCCCCTGGCTGATCTGCTCAATGTCGAGGAAGAACTGGAACGCCTCAACAAAGAACTAGCCAAGTGGCAGAAAGAACTGGATATGGTCAGCAAGAAACTTAGCAACGAACGCTTTGTCGCCAACGCCAAACCAGAAATCGTCCAAAAAGAAAAAGATAAACAAGCCGACTACCAAGCCAAATTCGACGCCACAGTAGCGCGGATTGCAGAGATGAGGAAGTTGGTGAAATAACAAAAAAACACGGTAAATTGCCGTGTTTTTTGATATAATAGTCCTGATTGGAAGTAAGATATGAATAATGAAACAAAATTTTTAAAGCATAACGGAATTTATTACACAAATAAAAATCTTGCGAATGTCATGATTGATAATTTAGACATCGACTATAGTAAAGATTTTACATTATTAGAACTTGCTGTCGGTGAGGGGCATATCTTAAGTCTTATTGTGGAAAGATTCTTACGAAGTAATCATGATAGTGATTCGAAAAGAATAAAACAATTTCTTGAGAATAATATATATGCGTTTGACTTACGGACTGATGCTATAGAGATTTGTGTTGAGAAATTGAATCAAATTTTGTGGGAGTATTTTCCAGACTTAAAAGTATCTTGGAAAGTTTTCCAAATGGATATCTTGGCAAAAGAGAAATTATTAAAAGAGAAATCTAAATTTGATTTTATTATTAGTAATCCTCCCTATGTTTCAAGACGTAATTTAAGTGTTAAAACAGCAAAGTATCTAAAATCTAAAAGTTCTTTTTGCCAGAAATATAATTTTGATTTATATTACTATTTTTTTGAAGTTGCTTTAGAATTTTGGAACAGATTAGGGAATTTTGTTTTTATTACCCCTAACAGTTATCTCAAGTCACGTGGAGCAGAGGTTTTACTTCGAACTCTGGTTAATGAGAGGTTGATTGAAAAGATAATTGATTATCAGAATCAATTGAATTTTGAAGGTGCTACGACTTTTACAGCAATTACAAAATTATCAGGAAATAATGATAATATTACTGTTTTTGATTCTGATGATTGCATAATCAAAGAAGTTGAGTACGAAACGCTTACGGATAACAACAGTGTATATATCTTTTCTGAACCATTTCCAAAATTAAAGGAGGAGGTTGTTCGACTCCCTGAGATAGCGAATGTCAGAAATGGATTAGCTACTTTACAAGATAAAGTATTTGTAATTAAAGAAAACGAAATTATTGAAAGAGATGACAAACAATTACTCTTTCTAAAGAACAACGAACAGCATTTAATAGAGTTGGAAATATTAAAAAAAATCGTCCGTTCATCAGAAATTGATAGAGATAATATTGTTATTTTTCCATACGATTCTGATAATAAAAAGATTTTGGGACTTTCTGAGAAATTTCCGTTGGCTTATAGCTATTTAGATAAAAGTCTCCCAAAAGATTATAAAAAAAATATGGAGTTTATTTTGGAAGAACACAAGGTTTTTTGGGATATCATAGCAGAAAAGTTATTATTTCCAAAGTAGCTGATTTGAATAATTCACCATTTAAAGTTGTAAATGAAGGCTTTGTTCAATCAGGGCTGTCGCTAACATTTTTTGAAGATTTTAGTGACCAGGTTCTAAATAATATTATCGGTTATTTAAATTCTTCGATTGTTTTGAATTATTTATTCAATATTTCAAAAAACTATGCTGCTGGGTACCGAAATATTAGTTCTGCTGATTTAAAAAATATTGAAATTCCGAGAAGATTATTGGAGGATGATCTGTGACCGAAACATTAAAATATGTTGTAGAAGATAGAGTTTTGGCTGAGGTTCTTGGAAGAAATAACTTTTCGACGAAGGAATCAGCTGTTTTAGAGTTAGTAAAGAATGCCTACGATGCAGGTGCTGAAAAATTATCAATATCATTTAATAAATCAGAAAGTAACGGTAAACTTTTTATTGAGATTGCTGATGATGGAACTGGCATGAATGGTGATGATATTAAAAATGCTTGGATGCATGTTGGAAAATCTACAAGGGAATATGTAGATTCTAAAACAGGTAGAGTTTTTGCTGGTTCTAAGGGGATAGGGAGATTTGCACTTGCTAGATTAGGTGAAAAAATCGAGTTATTTTCAAAAAAGATGGAAACTTTAGTATAAAATGGAGTACTGACTGGGAAAAATCAAGTTTAGAAAGTATCGAATTACCTGATGCTGAGAGTGGTACAATAATCAGAATCTATGACTTAAGGGATAAATGGTCTTCGAGGAATATTATTCCATTAAAAGTCTATCTAAGTAAGGTATACAATGATGATAAAATGGAGGTTATTCTTAATTATCAGGCAGGAGGAGTTGATGTTACAGATAGAACAAAGAATATATGGATAAATCCTAAAATTGGAGAGAATTTTGTAGACTCAATTAAAATAGACTATGATTCTAATTCTCAAACATTAAATGTAAAACTTGTGCTAGATGAGTTTAAAAGTTCTGTAAAGGAGATAGTAGGATTATCTCCAAAAGGGACGGAAGTTTCTTTGAACATTGCATCAGAACTAAAAAAAGATATTATAAAATTATTAAAAGAAGATGAGGAAGAGAAAGAGGTTTCTGAGGAGGACATCGAGACAGTACTAACAGAATTGGGAGATTTTTCTGGGATGCTTTATTTTAGTTTAGTCTCAGTTACAGATAAGGATTTTGAAAAATTTGAATATAAATATCAGAATTTAAGTGATCGATATTCCTATGGAGTTATACTGTATCGCAATTCATTTAGTATTGACTCTTTTGAAGGTAGGCGAGATTGGTTAAAATTATCTCAAAGAGCGGCAGCCTCACCTGCAGCAGCCTCGCATGTAAGTGGTTCATGGAGAGTCCGACATAATCAACTTTCTGGCTATATTTCGATTGATAAGCAAAAGAATAATCATATCGAGGATATTTCAAATCGGCAGGGTGTTGTAGAGAATATTTATTTTAATATTTTAGTAGAAATTATACATGTTGCTTTAAAAGAATTTGAATCATATCGACAAAATATTATTCGACAAATTTCTAGATACAAAGATAGATTGATAGAACGGACTATTATTGAAGCTCAAAAAGAGTCCACAGCGGAGGATATAGTTCGCAGCACGATTGAAAATCCTGAAAAGATTTCTGAGTTAACTAAAGATGATTTTGAGAAAATTCAAGAGAAGATTACTACTCAGAAGCAAGCATTGGATGACCTCGGAGAAGATAGAAAAAGAATTGAAGAAAATTATAGATATGAAGTTCAATTGTTAAATGTTTTAGCGACTTTACAATTAAAAGTAAGCTCATTAAGTCATGAAGTTCAAAATAATCGAAATTCTCTTGCGGCAAATCCTACTAAAATAGAAGAAGCATTAAAGAGAAAATATAGCTGGGAAGAATTGCTGCTTGAAAAACCTAGTTCGAGAAATATACCAAAGCTAATTGATGGACTTTCTAATGATTTGGAAAAAGTTTTAGATTTAGCTGATACGATTATTGATGAGACAAAGAAAGATAATTTTGCGGTAAAAGAATTTGAATTGGAGGAATTACTAGATTTAATAGTTAATAAATGGAAACAACAATATAATTGGGTAAAATTTATAGTCCGAGTAAATCATGATGAAAAAATAAAAATTTCCTATGATCTACTAATGGTTATTATGGATAACTTGATTTTGAATAGTGTACAGATTAATGAAAGCACAGGTGATTTGTCAATCACAATCGAATTAAATTATAGTGATGGAGAACTTCGATTAGTTTACTTTGATAATGGAGTAGGATTGGATGCTAAGTATAAAGACAATCCTGGAAAAATATTAAATGTTCATGAGACTACGCGAGAAGATGGACATGGTCTTGGAATGTGGATTGTAAGTAATACAATTTACAAACTGGGAGGTGAAATAGAAATAAATCCTAAGTTTAAAGGTTTCTATCTGCAGGCTTCTATAAAGATTGATGAAAGTGAGAATCAGTAATGACTATGACTAGTGATATAAAGTTAACTTATATTGATGATAAGCTTGACCCTCTTTTAGTTGAATATTTGTTTACATTAGGTGAGGAAGAGCAAATTTTTAAATATGATGAGTATGCGTTTGATAGCAGTCAAGATAGCTACCTAAGCTTATTAGAAAATAGTGATATAACCTCCTCGGATATTATCATTGTGGACTCGAAACTGTTTGAAAATAAATCAGCTAATTCTCAGTCAAAATTTACTGGGCAAGAATTAAAGCTTATTTTTGCCACAGCAAACCCTTTTATTCAAGTTATCGTTATTACGCAGAACAATAATCTTGCAAAATATGGAGTGATAAAGAAATTTGCAACAACTAGAGGAAGTTCAGGTAGGGATCAAGAAGAAGCAAATAATTATTATAATGATGTACTTAAGAAAGAGTTAGAAGCTTCAATTAAAAAGATAAATGAAATAAGAAATACTGGTCAACTTTTGTCAGAAAATAGCTCATCTTATGAGAAAACTCTTGTAGTTGAAAAAGTGAATAATTTGATCAAAAAAGTTCCCAGTTATAAAGAATTAACTGACGAAAAGATTAATGAGTTAATTGATTTAATTAAGCTTGACCTTGAGGGAGATTATGACTGATTATAGATTTACAAAGTTTGAAATTTATAACTACTCAGGCGTAACGCAAGAGAAAATTGTATTGGGAGACGAAATTGACACCAAAGCAATTAACAGTGTTGGCCAACATTATGATAAGATAAAAAGAAAAGATTTAACATATTATGATAGATTTGAAGAGATCTATCATCACAAATGTGCTTATTGTGGAGTCGGTACAATTATCAACCCTGCTCCTTTGTATGAGATTGATCATTTTTTTAATAAGAAGCAAAAGACATTTGGAGAGGAAAATATTTCTGTAAATCATATTAGCAACCTAATATTTTTATGTAGAAATTGTAATCAAGCTAAAAAAGAATTTGATGTTAGCAGCATACATGATGCTACCCATCCAGATACTGAAGAAATTGGACGTGTATTTAATAGGGGGAATCATTTTGAAATAGAAATTTCAGAGGAATATTACGCAAATGAAAAGATTCAAAATTTTTATAAAAAAATGAATTTCGGCTACCGTTTTAGAAAACTTGACTATCTCCTATTAAATTTATATTCTTTGAAAGAAAAATATCCCTATCAAGGGAGATACGAGAGGCTTTTTAATAAATTATTAGAATTAAGGAACACTGTACCTAGTTTAAAAAAATATGAATAATTGACATCGAGCAATAATATGGCTTTTCTAGACAAAAAAATTGCCAAGTGGCAGAAAGAACTGGACATGGTCGGCAAGAAACTCAGCAACGAACGCTTCGTCGCCAACGCCAAACCAGAAATCGTCCAAAAAGAAAAAGACAAACAAACCGACTACCAAGCCAAATTCGACGCCACAGTAGCGCGGATTGAAGAGATGAGGAAGTTGGTGGGGTAGGAAAGTTTTCTACAAAAAACTTCAGTCTTCTTTAAGAAAAAGAGATTATACTTATATCATCCTAGTAATAGGTAACATATTTTCTTTTTCATATATCTCCTGAAAATAAGTCTAACCGTGTGGTTGGGCTTGTTTTTTTGGTATAATAAAGGAAACATGCGAGAAAGGTCCAATATGCAACCAACCTACAATATCGATAATCCCAATCTTTCCTACGAAGCCAAGCAAGAGCTTTGGGAAACAGGTTTTGGTCTCCAAAAAGTGGATGGGCTGACTCCATCTGTTTATATGGAAGAGTTGGCGGACAAGCAAGCGCGTGGGGAGTATACCTATGAGCAGGTGTATGAGGAAATCACCAAATATCATCAGTCAACGGACGCCAGTACGCAAGAGGCTGATATTGTTTCCCTTCGTATCGTTGAAATGCTTTCTCATAACGGTTTTAGCTTGAGACCGACAAGTCTACTCCATATCCACAGGGAGCTCTTCCAAGATGTTTTTGACAGCAACATTACAGTTGGTGAATATCGTACCGTTAACATTACAAAAAATGAATCAGTCTTAAAGGGTGACACAGTCATTTATTCTGATTTTCCACTGATTGCTGCGACTTTAGACTATGATTTCCAGCAAGAAAGAGATTTTTCTTATGCCGGACTAGATGAGAGAGCCATTGTCAGCCATATTCAAAGTTTTATTTCAGGGATTTGGCAAATCCATCCATTTCGTGAAGGAAATACAAGAACAATTACCGTTTTTCTTATAAAATACCTTCGCTCGCTTGGTTTTGAAATAGACAATACACCATTTCAAAATCACGCCAAATACTTCCGAGATGCCCTCGTTCTGGATAATGCCAAGTTAGCTCATAAACGATCAGACTTTTTGACCGCCTTTTTTGAGAATCTCCTCTTAAATGGTCAAAATGATTTATCTAGCGAAAAGATGTATGAAAAGTTGGGGATTGAGGGATAAACAGGTATGGCGGTTATTCCTTAGAAAATATTGTAGAGGAAACATATGGTCTATTATTATGAAAAATCAACGAGTAGGGTAGCAAAACGTCTTACTCGTTTTCCATATTATGCGACGGATAAGATTCTGAATCTTTTGCAGTATCAAGATAATCAAGAACAATTTATTATTAGTGACAAACATTTAGAGGATTATTTTGAGAAGCAGAATAGTCAATTAAGTACTGCTGAGAAAATCTCCTTATATTTTTCCTTCTTTAGAGGGAGAGTGGATGTGTATGCGAAGTCTTACATTGATGATAAAGGGAAGATCAACTATTTCCCTTCTTATCATTATGGTTGGCGGAATCTTCCTGCTGAAAAGAGAACTTACCAAGCGTTGACCGGACAAATATTGAAGGACCATCTTCGTGGGGACAGTAGTATTGGTATTTTTCCAATTACAAAATCAGATACCTGTTTTTTTCTGGCGATTGATTTTGATGGGAAAGGCTGGAGAGAGGCGGTTGCTGCTGTATGGGATATTGCAGAAAGACATTCTTTAGACATGCATGTTGAAATTTCGCGTTCGGGAAACGGAGCACATATCTGGTTTTTCTTTGAAGAAGAAATTGCTTGCCAGCAGGCTAGGAGTTTTGGTAAAAAGATACTGGAATTGGCTATGCAAGAATCAAAGAGCGTGAGTTTTTCATCATTTGACCGCATGTTTCCAAATCAGGATGTATTACCCAAAGGGGGATTTGGGAATCTTATTGCGCTGCCATTGCAAGGTGAGGCATTCGCTAAGGAGTGCACGGTATTTGTAGATCGAAATTTTCACCCCTTCCCCAATCAATGGAGCTATCTTCAGCAGATTCAGAAGATTAGCCAGAATAAAATATATGCTTTTTTAGAAGAAAAAATAGACGCCTATCAGGATGATAGAAGTCTAAACCTTGCCTTATCAAATGTCATTAAGATTAAAAAAGATGAGATCTCAGCGAAAACCAATCATTTACTGAGAAAATTAGCCTCGTTTTCTAATCCTGAATTTTATTTAAAGCAAGCAACGAGGCAACCCACCTATCAAACACCAGAACGGATCTATTTGTTTGAAGAAAACGATGCTGAATTATTGCTTCCAAGAGGACTCCTTGCTAAGTTGAAGGAAACTTTTGAAGAGATAGCTATCACAGATAACCGCTATTTCTTGCCACCTATTCAAGTTTCCTTCACTGGACAATTACGGTTTGAACAGGAAGTTGCCCTAGCAGATATATCAGGAAGCGAAAATGGACTCTTATGTGCCGAAACAGGTTTTGGAAAAACAGTCTTGGGTGCCGCCTTAATTGCCCAAAGACAGAAAAGAACCATTATTTTGGTTCATAATCGTCAACTAATGGAGCAATGGCTGGAAAGACTGTCGGATTTCTTATTGATTGAAGAGGAAGAAGCTGTCCGTTATACCCCTTCTGGTCGTGAAAAAGTGATAGGGCACATTGGTCAGTATGGTGCCTCCAAGAAGTGGAGGAGCAAACTGATAGATGTCGTGATGATACAGTCACTCTTCAAATTAGATGATATTGCTGGATTTTTGTCAGATTACGATATGATGATTGTGGATGAATGCCACCATGTGACGGCTCTACAATTTGAGAAGGTGGTTGCACAATTCTCCGGACAGTATCTGTATGGGCTAACGGCAACTCCTGAGCGAAAAAATGGACATGAACCAATAGTCTATCAACGAATTGGCCCCATTCTGCATACCGCTCACGCTGATCAACCAGATTTTGAAAAAAGATTGACCCTACGATTGACATCTTTTGGGAAGTTAGAGGTGGAAAAGTCTAATAGCACAAGTTTTCCAGCTCTCAATGATTGGTTAGCTAAGGACTCAATACGCAATCATCTTATTTGTCAAGATATTCTGCAACTGTATCAGGAGAATCGAAAGATCTTAGTGTTGGTAAACCGTTTGGAACACCTTGAAATTTTGGAAAAAGGACTGGCTGAAAAAGGATTAACCAATGTTTTTTGCCTGAGTGGAAAGAGTAAGCGGAAAGATACTAAGAAGCTTTTGGAAAGAATAGCTGAGCTAAAGGACAAGGCTCCATTGGTCCTGCTTTCAACAGGAAAATATATTGGTGAAGGTTTTGACATGCCGAAGTTGGACACGTTAATTTTAGCGGCACCTCTATCTTGGAAGAATAATCTCATTCAGTACGCTGGAAGGCTTCATCGTCCCTACCAAGGAAAAACAGAAGTAAGAATAGTTGATTATCTGGATATTCATGTTCCATATCTTGAAAAAATGTATCAAAAACGCCAAGTTGCTTATCACAAAATGGCCTATCAAATGGGAGAAAGGGAGCAACAACAAGTTTTATTTAGCAATGTTGATTATGAAGAGAAGTTCAGAAAGGATATACAAGAATCAAGAACGATGGTTTATCTGCAGTTGCATTCTTTTTCGTCTAGCAAAATACATGAATTATTAGGATTGTTGCAGGGGAAGCAGATTGTTCTGCAAGTTTCTAAAAAGCACAAGCTGAGCACATGGCTGAAGGGGTTTGAAAGTAAGGCTGTGACGGTTAATCTCTTGTCAGAAAAAATTGATACAAACCTTGTTATTATTGACAATAGTATTGTTTGGTATGGGAATCTATCCCCGTTTACTCATCAGGTGGTTGAGGAAACAAATTTATTGCGGATAGAGAGCCAAACGATTGCTAATGAGTTATTAGAAAAATTCAATGAAGGCTATTGATTTTGGTAAAGTTCTACCCCACCTTAAACAGTGTCATCAATCCGAGGAGTTCATCTTTGAACTTCTCTTTTTATTTCCAAAAATATAAAAATTAAATAAAGAATATCAGTCTATTTCCAAATATTTGAAAATAAATGATAGTTTTGTTATAATATTCCTGAGGTATGTATCATGAAAATAATCGAAAGACCACTTTATCAAGCATTTTTGAGACGGCATAGGGACAAGCCGGTTATAAAGGTCATCAGCGGTGTCAGACGGGCTGGGAAGTCGGTTCTTTTTCAGCTCTTTAAAGACGAACTGCTTGCATCAGGTGTATCAGAAAGTCAAATTATTTCGATCAACTTTGAAGATTTGACCTTTTACCATCTGAGGGACTTCCTTACCTTAAATCAGTATATTGAGAACCGATTGACATCTGATGAAAAGCATTATGTTTTTTTAGATGAAATCCAGCATGTGTCGCAGTTTGAGCTAGTGGCGGACAGCTTAGTCATCAAGGAGAATGTTGATCTCTATCTGACGGGCTCCAATGCTTACTTTATGAGCAGTAAGTTAGCCACTAATCTGACAGGCCGGTACGTTCAGTTAGAAGTTCTCCCGCTTTCCTTTAAAGAATTTATGTCTGGCCTTGAGGATAAGGAGCTCAAAAGAACTTTGGCAGAGAACTTTAATGCCTACCTTTTTAGCAGTTTTCCCTACTTGCTCCAGAGCCAAACCTATCAGGAGAAGGTCGAATACCTAACTGGTCTCTACAATTCTATCCTTTTGAATGATATCGTACCACGAATTGGAAATCCGAATCCAAGTCTGATAGAACGAATTGTCAGAACCCTGCTGAGCAGCATCGGCAGTCCAGTGTCAACCAATAAAATCAAAAATACACTGGCGAGTCAACAGGTGACAATCTCTCATGCTACTCTGGAAAATTACTTGACCACTCTTGTCGACAGTCTGCTTTTTTATGCTGTTCCAAGATTTGATGTCAAGGGGAGAAAGCTTCTGCAACGCTTGGAAAAATACTATACGGTGGACCTCGGTTTCAGACATCTGCTTCTGCCAGATCATCAGGAAGACTTTGGGCATATGATTGAAAATATCGTTTATCTGGAGTTGCGTAGGCGGTACAGCAAGGTTTATGTGGGCAACATTGATAAGTATGAAGTGGATTTTATTGCCGTCACAGACCAAGGCAATTATGCCTATTATCAAGTCAGCGAGTCAACTTTAGTCTCCGAAACCCTGAAACGCGAACTTCGTCCCCTGCAAAAAATTTCAGATAATTATCCCAAGTATCTCCTAACCATGGATAGTATTCAGCCAAATGCCAACTATGATGGGATTCAGAAGAAAAATTTGATGGACTGGCTGCTGGAGGAGTAGGAGGAGCATGTTTCATGAAAATAGACCACCTTTTTTGGAAAGAAAAGTGGTCTATTGCTGAGCCCTACCCCACCTCAAACAGACTCATAGATCCGAGGAGTTCGTCTTTGAACTTCTCTTTTTTGTGGGCCTGGTAGTGGGGATTGTTTTTGACTAGGTTGAAGCGTTTGGAGAGGTTCCAGGTTTGGCTGGGGTTGAGGTGAGGGTTTTGGTTGACAAAGTCGATGGTCAGGTCCCACTCACGCTGGTAGCCAAGGGGTCTTGCGTGGTAGCGAACGCCATCGATTTCGACCGTGCCATAGGAGCGGTGGGCGTGGCCGAAGACCACATCGGGAATCTGGTAGCGGACAAAGAGCTCATGAAAGGCCTGACTGCCCAGAAAGGCGTTGAAAGGGGCAAACTTCTCATGCCACATGGTAAAGCGGCGATGGGGGACAAAGTGCATGGCCAGGATTAGCCGGTCTGAGTCAAGGGTCTGCAGGTGGCTTTCTAGGACCTCAAGTTCCCTCTCCACGATTTCTTGATCGCTTTTTCTTCGGTTCAAACGGCGGTCAAACCAGAGGTTTTTCCGCCTTAGAATCCTATCATATGCTTCGTTCGAAAAGGAATAGTCATACCAGCCATGAAAGGCCAGGAGCTGGCGCTGTCCAATGTTCAGGAGCTGAAAATTCTCTGCCTCAATCTGAGCCTCATCCAGCCCCAGCATATCATGGTTGCCTAGATTGTAGCTGACATCCAGGTGCTGGCGGACTTGTTCCAGAAAAGGCAGGCTGGCCTGTTCGTGGTGGTTGGAAATGTCCCCTGCCAAGTGGAGGTGAACCACCTCTTTTTCCTTGAGGGTCTGGATGAGGGTGTCGATTTCGGCCTGCCCAAATTGATTGCTGTCGATATGCAGGTCGCTCATAATGGCCAATTTTTTCATGCCCCTATTATATCGAATTGGGCGCAAAATTACCTTCATCAAGACCGAGCAGTCCATGCAAATGAGAATGGAAAGAACAAATAATTTTCATAGCTTGCGTTTTATACAATCAATTTGACCGATAGGCATGTTGTGAGTCCTATTTACTTTATTATGAACTTCTAACTGCAATGAAGCGTTCAGAAACGTGTAGGAACAGAAATGGCTACTCTTTAAAAATCAAAAAGCTAGGTGTAAACTATCCTTAGTGATTGCGATTTTTCGATAGAGGTTTTCAGTCTGTTACCTAACGCTGAAAAGTTGTAGAGTTCTGCCCTTGTAGTTCAACGCTTGGAAACGAAAACTACATGTCTAGGCTGCTTTCTCTGTGATTTTTATTGTTTGGCGAGAGGGAATCCGAAGTTGTAGGGGTTTTCATAGTCTATTTCTTCTGGATTTGGTCCTGTAAAGGCAATAGGGATGTAGGTTCCATTTTCAATCTTGAAACCTGGTAGAATTGGAAATTCTCCTCCTAGGCCGGTGACACCAGGCAATAAGGCACCTAGATTTCCTGTAGGGCCTAGGAAGCGATAGGTATTTGGAGCCATAGTCTCGACTACTGAGATGACGGCCTTAAATTCTCTTGTATAATCACTGCCAGCATATACGAAGTGGGCAGTGGTTTTTATCTGACCATCCGCTGTCAAGGTTACAGAAACTTCTGCCGCTTGCAGGCTGGAGCCAACCCATGTTCCAACAGCTTCTTCGGGTATAAAGGGTGTTTCAGAGGTTTGTTCAGTGCTTGAAGTAGTAGTTTCAGTAGTTGAAGCGAGGCTTTGAGTTGAATGGCTAGTTGAGTTGCTTGTATTTATTTGTTTTTGATTACGGATAGCTTTCTTATTTTTTCAAGTAAACAATCCACCCTCTCGTATACCATGTTTCAGTTTTATCATAGGGCAGCTTGTTACAAATTTCAAATAAACGAAAAGAATTATGGTAAAATAAGGGAAGAAGGGATGAGCGATGTCAGAAGCAGATATTTTTTTAAAAGGAAAAAAAGTAAGGTTTGATAAGCTAGAAGGGGCAGGTTTTCAGTTCTCAGCTGGTCAGTACACCTACCGAGAGCTTTTCATGGAGGGGCAGTTTGAGGCGGTGGTTGAGGTTGATGAGGCTGGTCAGCTGCTGTCTTATGTTTGGGACTGCGAGATGGAGGAGGTGTACACCGCCCATCAGGTGACCGCGCCAGCAGGGGCCTTTGTCAGTCAGGTACGTGAGGCTTATCAGGCGATTTTGGCTCGGGTAGTGGAGACTTGCTGTGTCGCTCTGCCATTTTCCCAAGAACAAAGCAACCGTATCGCCCAGCAAATCAAGGAAGAGTGGGGAGACCTGCCGGATTATCCTTTTGCTAAGTCACCCGAAACAGGGGCTTTTCGCCACCCTGCCAATCAGAAGTGGTACGCCCTGGTGACTCAGGTCAAGCGGGGACAGCTGGATGGGAGCTCGGACCAAGAGCTAGTGGAGATTGTCAATCTCAAGGTCGATAGTCGGGAAATAGCAGAGCTGCTGAGCCAGTCGGGCATCTATCCTGCCTATCACATGTCCAAGAAGACTTGGGTGTCTGTTTTGCTAGATGAGACAGTGGACGACTCGGCTATTTTTGCCCTCCTTGAGAAAAGTCGTTATCTGGTGGGACCAAAATCCTATAAGGCGGAGCAAGGACCTGATTACTGGGTCATTCCGGCCAATCCAAAGGTTTATGATATTGATACAGAATTTGCGGAGAATAAAATAGTCTATTGGCCTCAAAAATCAACCATTCAGGCTGGAGATATCGTCGCTATCTATGTGACGGCGCCTGTGCAGGCTATTCGCTATGTCTGTCGTGTCTTGGGAGCCAACTTAGAAAATCACGGGGAATCAGATATTCCAACAGAAAAGAAAGTCATGCAGGTAGAATTGTTGGCCCGGCTGTCTGATGGTATTTTGCCGAGAGAGCGGATGATTGAGTTGGGCGTGAAGGCTGTACGTGGACCAAGACGGTTGACAGAAGAGCTGATTCGTTACCTGACATCAGAAGTTAAGAATCTTTATTAAATTATCAGAATATTTAATAAAAAATACTTTACAAGTAGGTAAAAAAGAGTATAATAGGGTGTATAAATTTTAAGGAGGTAAGGTATGAAGAAAAGCTTCATTCATCAGCAAGAGGAGATTTCTTTCGTCAAAAATACATTCACTCAGTATTTGAAAGACAAGCTAGAAATCGTAGAAGTGCAAGGACCGATTTTGAGTCGTGTCGGGGATGGTATGCAGGATAATTTGTCCGGCGTGGAGAATGCAGTAACTGTTAATGTGAAGCTGATTCCAAATGCGACCTATGAAGTCGTTCACTCGCTTGCTAAATGGAAGCGCCATACCTTGGCTCGCTTCGGTTTCAATGAGGGCGAAGGTCTCTTTGTTCACATGAAGGCGCTTCGTCCAGATGAGGACTCCCTGGATCCTATTCACTCGGTCTATGTGGACCAATGGGATTGGGAGAAGGTAATCCCAGACGGTCGTCGCAACTTGGCTTATTTGAAAGAGACGGTTGAGCAGATTTATAAGGCCATTCGTCTGACAGAATTGGCTGTTGAGGCGCGCTATGACATCGAGTCTGTTTTGCCTAAGAAAATCACCTTTATCCACACTGAGGACTTGGTGAAGAATTTCCCAGACTTGACACCAAAAGAGCGTGAAAACGTTGTTGCCAAAGAATATGGTGCAGTTTTTCTGATTGGTATCGGTGGAGAATTGGCAGATGGCAAGCCGCATGACGGACGCGCACCTGACTATGATGACTGGACAAGCCCATCAGAAGCGGGCTATAAGGGCCTAAATGGAGATATTCTTGTTTGGAATGAAACACTGGGTTCAGCCTTTGAATTGTCCTCTATGGGAATCCGTGTAGACGAAGACGCTCTCAAGCGTCAGGTCGCTATTACGGGTGATGAAGACCGCTTGTCATTTGACTGGCATCGTGCTCTTTTAAATGGCTTGTTCCCGCTTTCTATCGGTGGCGGTATTGGTCAGTCTCGTTTGGCCATGTTCTTGCTACGTAAGAAACACATTGGTGAAGTGCAGTCTAGCGTCTGGCCACAGGAAGTGCGCGATACGTTTGAGAATATTTTATAACATAACAGAAGATTTGCTAGTGACGGCAAATCTTCTTTTTGGGCTCTTTGTCAACTGTAGTGGGTGGCAATAAATGCCGTAGACCTTGAGAAATCAAGGTCTTTTTCGTTATGTCTTCAATCTGAATCTGCCGTCAGGTAGATTTTTTTAGAAAAGGTCAAAAAAATTCAAAAAAACTATTGACCTTTACTGACTAATGGTGTATAATGGATTTACGTAAGGTAAGCAACCTTACAAATTCTTTACGCAAAAGGTCAGAGAAGGTCAAACATTCGGTTGATTTTCTTTCAGACTAATTGGTCAGTAAAAGACAAACTTCGAGGGGGTTAGTATGAAAGACAGGATTATTCCTTATTAGCAATTTTTTATCATATAAAGGTCAGTTTTGGTCAATCAAAAAACACAACAGTAAACGAGGTAACTACTATGAACAACAATTTCAACAACTTTAACAATATGGACGACATTTTCAACCAACTTATGGGCAATATGGGTGGCTACAATACGGAACGCAGACGCTATTCTATCAATGGCCGCGAAGTGACACCAGAAGAGTTTGCCTACTATCGCCAGACTGGTCGCTTGCCACAGACAGAGGCAGTGGCTCAAACACAGGGTAAAGGTCAGATAAAGTTAGACGGCATTCTGGCAAAGCTAGGTCGCAATCTGACAGAGGATGCCCGTGAAGGCAAGTTGGATCCAGTCATCGGTCGGAATAAGGAAATTCAAGAAACCGCAGAAATTCTAGCCCGTCGTACCAAGAACAATCCTGTTCTGGTTGGAGATGCGGGTGTCGGAAAAACCGCCGTAGTAGAAGGCCTGGCTCAAGCCATTGTCAACGGTGATGTTCCAGCTGCTATCAAAAACAAGGAAATTATTTCTATTGATATTTCAGGTTTGGAGGCTGGAACCCAATATCGCGGTGCTTTTGAGGAAAACATCCAAAATTTGGTCGATGAGGTCAAAAAAGCAGGCAACATCATCCTCTTCTTTGATGAAATTCATCAGATTTTGGGTGCAGGCAGCACAGGAGGGGATTCAGGTTCCAAAGGTCTGGCGGATATTCTGAAACCAGCACTTTCCCGCGGCGAATTAACCCTAATCGGGGCAACAACACAGGATGAGTATCGGAACACCATCATGAAAAACGCAGCTCTGGCGCGCCGCTTCAATGAAGTCAAGGTTAATGCCCCATCTTCTGAGGATACCTACCAGATTCTCAAGGGCATCAAACCTCTCTATGAGGCTCACCACAATATCGACCTTCCAGATTCTGTATTGAAGGCTGCGGTGGATTACTCGGTTCAATACATTCCTCAACGCAGTTTGCCAGACAAGGCTATTGACTTGATTGATGTAACTGCTGCTCACTTGGCAGCTCAGCACTCTGTCACGGACATTAAAACACTTGAAGAAGAAATTGCCCAAGCCCGCAATCGCCAGACTCAGGCTGCTGAAAAAGAAGACTATGAACAAGCGCTCAAGGAAAAAGTCCGTATTGATAAGCTGCAAGCGCAGATTGACAATCATACGGAGAGCCAGCGTGTCGTAGCCACGGTCAACGACGTCGCTGAGGCAGTTGAGCGGATGACAGGGATTCCAGTATCGCAGATGGGGGCATCCGACATTGAGCGCCTCAAGGAGATGAAGTCACGTCTTGCTGCGAATGTCATCGGTCAAGACGATGCGGTTGAAGCTGTATCACGTGCCATTCGTCGGAATCGTGCTGGTTTTGATGAAGGCAACCGTCCGATTGGCTCCTTCCTCTTTGTCGGCCCGACTGGGGTTGGGAAGACTGAGCTAGCCAAACAGTTGGCTCTGGATATGTTTGGCTCAAAAGATGCCATCATCCGTCTGGATATGTCTGAGTACAGCGACCGAACAGCGGTATCTAAGCTTATTGGAACGACCGCGGGTTATGTGGGCTATGACGACAACTCCAACACTTTGACCGAGCGTGTGCGCCGCAATCCGTACTCGATTGTCCTTTTGGATGAAATTGAAAAGGCAGACCCGCAGGTTATTACCCTTCTGCTTCAGGTACTAGATGATGGGCATTTGACAGATGGTCAGGGCAACACCGTCAACTTCAAGAACACAGTCATTATTGCAACCTCAAACGCAGGTTTTGGTTATCCGGCAACCGCTGAAGGAGATGGTGATATTATGGAGCGGATCGCCCCTTACTTCCGTCCAGAATTTCTCAACCGTTTCAACGCAGTCATTGAATTCAAGCACTTGGACAAAGAAGACCTCAAAGCCATCGTTGATCTCATGTTGGCACAGGTTAACAAGACTTTGGCCAAGAAGGAAATTACCCTGCATGTGACAGAGGCTGCCAAGGAATTATTGATGGAAGAAGGCTACGATAAGGCCATGGGAGCTCGCCCGCTTCGCCGTGTGATAGAGAGTCAGATCCGTGATAAGGTCACAGATTTCTATTTGGACAATATTAACGCCAAAAACTTAGAAGCTGATGTAGTTGATGGAACGATTAAAATTCAAGAGCAAAGCTTTGCTTAAAAAATGTCGAAAAGTACAGAAAAATCGGAGATTTTATCCGATTTTTCTTTTTTTGTTAACCGCTAACAAAAGCGATAAATAAGGGATTTTCTGATGGTTTTTCAGGTTTTTTAGGAAAATTCTTGACAAACGCAAACGTTTGCGTTAAACTTATATTCGTAGTCGACAGAAAGGAAAACAGTTTATGACAAATCGTACCAGTGGAATTTTAATGCATATTACCTCACTTCCAAGCAAGTTTGGTATTGGTACTTTTGGACAATCTGCCTATGATTTTGTAGATTTTTTGGTAGAGACCAAGCAAACCTACTGGCAGATTTTACCACTAACAACGACCAGCTATGGAGACTCACCCTATCAGTCCTTCTCCGCTATCGCAGGCAATCCGCACTTGATTGATTTTGCTATTTTAGCAGAAGAGGGGTTGTTAGCACCAGAGGATTTCCAAGATGTGAATTTTGGGGACAATCCAGAAAAAGTGGACTACGCCTTGATTTATCAAGTCCGTCGTCCTATCTTGGAAAAAGCAGTTCAGGCCTTCTTGCAAGATGACAAGAAAAAACCAGCTTTTCTGGAATTTGAAAAAGCCAATTCTTCTTGGTTGACAGACTATGCAGAGTTTATGGCCATCAAGGAATACTTTGGCAACAAGGCCCTTCAGGAGTGGGAAGATAAGAAAGTTGTAGCTCGAAATGAGGAGGCGCTTGACAAGTACCGCTTAGAGTTGGCAGAGCAAATTGACTACTATAAGGTCACACAATATTTCTTCTTCAGCCAATGGAAACAGTTGAAGGACTATGCCAATAAAAATCACATTAAAATTATCGGGGATATGCCGATTTATGTTTCAGCTGACAGCGTAGAAGTCTGGACCAAACCACAGCTCTTCAAGTTGGATAGTGAACGCAAGCCCCTCTATGTGGCTGGTGTACCAGCGGATAATTTCTCTGCGGATGGTCAGCTGTGGGGCAACCCGCTCTATGACTGGGAGCAGCACGAAAAGACTGGCTACAACTGGTGGATTTACCGCATTCATGAGAGTTTTAAACTCTATGATGTTTTGCGAATTGACCATTTCAAAGGCTTCTCAGACTACTGGCAGGTAGATGGCAAGGCGGAAGTGGCCAAGGTCGGCACTTGGGAGCCAGGTCCAGGTTACAATCTCTTTAAGGCTGTTAAAGAGACACTTGGCGACCTACCGATTATCGCAGAAGATTTGGGCAATATTGACGCCAAGGCTCGTAAGCTTTTGGCAGACTGTGGCTACCCAGGGATGAAAATCTTAGAATTTGGCTTCTTTGATGTCACAGGAAAGAGTATTGACGCACCTCACCGCTGCATTCCAAACTCGATTGCCTACACAGGTACCCATGACAACGAAGTGGTCAACGGTTGGTACAACAACCTGACCGCAGAGCAGCAAGAATACGTTGATGCTTATAGCAACCGCAAGCCCATTGAACCAGTCAGTCAAGCCATGCTCCGCATGCTCTTTGCAACTGTTAGCGATACAGCCATTGCGACCATGCAGGATGTTTTGGACTTGGGAGCAGACAGTCGGATGAATACACCATCAACCATCGGCGGAAACTGGGAATGGCGCATGAAACCAGAAGATTTGACACAGGAACGCAAAGACTTCCTGCTGAAAATGACGAAACTATATCAAAGAGGAAATGAATACCATGATTAACTTTACCCAATTTGCAGAAAGTAATACCAACAAGAAATTGTCGGAATTGACCAATGAAGAAATCTATCTTCAGTTGCTTCACTATGTGAAAGAAGCGGCTGCAGACAAGCCTAAAAATACCGGAAAACGCAAAGTTTACTACATCTCAGCTGAGTTCTTGATCGGAAAACTCTTGTCCAACAACCTAATCAACCTCGGTATCTACAAAGATGTTCAAGCAGAATTGGCAGCGGCCGGCAAGTCCTTGGCGCAGGTAGAAGATGTTGAACCAGAACCATCACTTGGTAACGGTGGTCTTGGACGGTTGGCGTCTTGCTTTGTGGACTCTATGTCAACCCTTGGTATCAACGGTGAAGGTGTTGGCCTCAACTACCACTGCGGTCTCTTCAAGCAAGTCTTCAAAGACAACCAGCAAGAAGCAGAACCAAACTTCTGGATTGAAAACGATTCTTGGCTGATTCCAACCACTATCAGCTACGATGTACCGTTCAAAGACTTTACCCTGACATCTAAATTGGATCGTCTGGACATTCTTGGCTACAAAAAAGACAGCAAGAACTACCTCAACTTGTTTGATATTGAGTCTGTTAACTATGACTTGATTGAAGATGGTATCTCTTTTGACAAGACCGACATCAAGGAAAACTTGACCCTCTTCTTGTACCCAGATGATTCAGACAAGAAGGGTGAATTGCTCCGTATCTACCAACAATACTTCATGGTATCAAATGCTGCTCAGCTTTTGATTGATGAAGCTATTGAGCGTGGCTCAAACGTGCATGATTTAGCTGATTACGCTTATGTTCAAATCAACGACACCCACCCATCACTGGTTATCCCAGAATTGATTCGTCTGATGACAGAAAAACATGGCTTGGAATTTGCAGAAGCAGTGGCAATCGTTAAGAACATGACTGGTTACACCAACCATACCATCCTGGCAGAAGCCCTTGAGAAATGGCCACTTGACTTCTTGGAAGAAGTCGTGCCTCACTTGGTGGACATCATCAAAGAATTGGCTGCCTTGGTAGCCAAGGATGTTCCAGATGTAGCTCTTCACATCATCGATGAGTCTGGTCGTGTCCACATGGCCCACATGGATATCCACTTCTCAAACTCAGTCAACGGGGTTGCGGCTCTCCACACTGAAATCTTGAAAAACTCTGAGTTGAAAGGCTTCTACGAGCTTTACCCAGAAAAATTCAACAACAAGACAAACGGTATCACCTTCCGTCGTTGGTTGGAATTTGCTAACCAAGACCTTGCAGATTACATCAAGGAATTGATTGGCGATGAGTATTTGACAGATGCGACGAAGCTTGAAAAATTGCTTGCCTTTGCTGATGACAAGGAAGTGCATGCTAAGTTGGCTGAAATCAAGTTTAACAACAAATTGGCTCTTAAACGTTATTTGAAAGACAATAAGGGTATCGAATTGGACGAAAATTCGATTATCGATACACAAATCAAACGTTTCCACGAGTACAAACGCCAACAGATGAACGCCTTGTATGTCATCCACAAGTATCTTGAAATCAAGAACGGCAACCTGCCAAAACGTAAAATCACCGTTATCTTCGGTGGTAAGGCAGCTCCTGCTTATGTCATCGCCCAAGATATTATTCACCTCATCCTTTGCTTGTCTGAGTTGATTAACAATGATCCAGAAGTGAGCAAGTATCTCAACGTTCATTTGGTGGAAAACTATAACGTAACAGTTGCTGAGAAACTCATCCCTGCGACAGATATTTCTGAACAAATCTCATTGGCTTCTAAAGAAGCATCAGGTACGGGTAACATGAAATTCATGCTCAACGGTGCTTTGACACTGGGTACGATGGATGGTGCCAACGTTGAGATTGCAGAATTGGCGGGAATGGACAACATCTACACATTCGGTAAAGACTCAGATACCATCATCGACTTGTACGACAAGGCTGGCTATGTATCTGCAGACTACTACAATGGCGATGCCAACATCAAGCGCGCAGTTGACTTTATCGTCAGCGATGAAATTCGTGCCCTCGGCAACGACGAGCGCCTTGGTCGCCTTCATCAGGAACTCATCTCTAAAGACTGGTTCATGACCTTGATTGACTTGGCTGAGTATATCGAAGTCAAAGAACAAGTTTTTGCAGACTACGAAGACCAAGATTCTTGGAACAAGAAAGTTGTGCACAACATCGCCAAAGCTGGTTTCTTCTCATCTGACCGTACAATCGAGCAGTACAACGAAGACATCTGGCATTCAAACTAATACTCTCCTAAAACAAAAGAATGTTCCTGAGCGGGAACATTCTTTTTAAATTGAGGAAAAGATAGTAAACAAAGTAGGCAATCGTTCAAATACCCTGTTCATCGGTTTTGTCCTTCTAATCCAACTGTTCCAGTTTTTGAATGTCTTTTTTGCTTCTTTCAGAAATAAGAAGAAAATGGATTGCCATCCCTAAGAAGACAAAGGCAGGCAAGCCGCTTCTAAAGAGGGCAAAGGGACTTTCAAAGAGAAAGCCAAACCAGAAGGAAGCTCCCTCTCGTTCCCAAAGGCCGGGGGTCAGAAACCAAGATTTGGGATTCCAAGGGTAAAAACCGTTGTTGATATTGCTTTGGTAAAAAAGAAAGAAATAGACTAAAAAGATGGTAAAGTAGGTTAGTGCAAACTGCTTATAGCGTTTATGGACAGCAACCATGGATTCTCGGTCGGAGAAAATTTCAGTGCTAGAGGAGGCAGTAGCCTGCTGGAAATAATGCATGCCACAGCGTCTGCTCCCCTCAAGGCAGTTCCAGCCACTCTCATGGAACAAAGACAGGTATTCAAAATAGTCTTGTCTTTTAATATGCTCGTGAAAATCCAATCGTACCAAGAGTGGACTTCCTTGATGTTCTTCAAATTGGTAGGTGCCAAGCCAAGGATTGACCTTGGTCAGGTGGTAGCCCTGAGATTGAATGCGGTTAATCCAGCCTTCTTCATCTTTCATGCTGGTAAACAGTTTCCATTTTTTCATAACTGAACCTCCTTACAGATGGCGAGATTTGGCAAGCAGTGCTAGTTTGCGGATGCGTTCGGTTTCAAGAGTCAATATTTCTCTCCCAGCAGCTGTTAACTGATAGACCTTCCGGCGTTTGTCTGTGCTGGGAAGAGCGACAATCCATTGCAGTTTCAACAGGTTTTCGATGGCGCCGTACATGGTGCCAGCTGCAATACGGACATCTCCGTCACTCATTTCTTCCACGGTTTGCATAATGCTATAACCATGGGCAGGTTCGAGCAAGGCCAGCAAAATATAATAAGTGGTTTCTGTCAGGGGTAAGTGTTTATTACGTTTCATAGTTCCTCCTATATATCGTTCAACTGTATAGTTAAATTATATATCGTATGACTATATAAGTCAACTGTATATCGCTTGCATTTCACGACAAACGCACGAAGAAAACTTAGTTTTCAGATAACGGTTTTTCATAACAAAGTTATATTTTTATCATGAAATTTTGTTATAATGTAGGAGAAAACGAGGATAAATCAATGCAATCGTGTAAATGTCGTGAAAATATTTTGAAAAAATGCATGTAGCTAGAAAACAGTTACATGCATTTTCTTCATGCGTATGGCGTGCTTGCATTTGAAAAAATCTTCTCAATCTGTGCCAAATATGGTATAATAAAACGATTTTAAAAAATGCAGGAGGTTCCCTATGGGACGTAAATGGGCCAATATTGTAGCCAAGAAAACCGCTAAAGACGGTGCCAACTCGAAAGTTTACGCCAAGTTTGGTGTTGAGATTTATGTAGCAGCGAAAAAGGGTGATCCAGATCCAGAAACCAACTCAGCCCTCAAATTCGTTATCGACCGGGCCAAGCAGGCACAAGTACCAAAACACATCATCGACAAGGCCATTGACAAGGCCAAAGGAAACACAGACGAAACCTTCGTAGAAGGTCGTTACGAAGGCTTTGGACCAAATGGCTCTATGCTCATCGTGGATACCTTGACTTCAAATGTCAACCGTACGGCTGCCAATGTCCGCTCTGCCTTTGGTAAAAATGGCGGAAATATGGGAGCGTCTGGCTCCGTTTCCTACTTGTTTGATAACAAGGGCGTGGTGGTATTTGCAGGTGATGACGCAGACAGTATCTTTGAGCTACTTCTAGAAGCAGATGTAGAAGTGGACGATGTGGAAGCAGAAGATGGCACCATCACTGTCTACACCGCCCCAACTGACCTCCACAAGGCCCTTGTAGCCCTACAAGAATCAGGCATCGCCACCTTCCAAGTAACCGAACTGGAGATGATTCCACAATCAGAAGTTGTCCTTGAAGGTGATGACCTAGCAACCTTTGAAAAACTCTACGACGCCCTCGATGATGACGAAGACGTCCAAAAAATCTATACCAATGTAGATGGCTTCTAAAAAAATAACTGTCCGTGGGACAGTTATTTTTTCAAGAAGGTTGGAGATAGGAACCGCCGGCAGGCGGTTTACCTTATAATTTTCTTGTCTATGAGGGCTAAAAGGTTGGAAATAAAAATCGTCGGGAGACGATTCCCTTTGGACGTGGGACGTCCTAGAAGGTTGGAAATGAGAACCAGCGGTAGCTGTTTTTCTTTGCATCCAACTGTCCGGGGGACAGTCATTTTTATTAGAAGGTTGGAGATTGGAACTGCGCTAGGCAGTTTTCTTTATAGTGGGACGTCCTAGAAGGTTGGAAATGAGAACCAGCGGTAGCTGGTTTTTTTGTAACGAAAGGTATGGTGAGAACAGTTAAACCGAGAAAAGATTCCCCGCGGTATAAGGAAAAACTATAACCGAACTTAGGAAATATCTATTTGAAAGCTGCTGAGATTTCTGTTATCATAGAGCGGTAACCATTTTTGGACTTTCCAATAGCCAGTTAATCAGGCAGCAAAAAGGGTTATAAATGAATGTTAGGAGAATCTATGTCCAATAACTTACTTGTTTTACAGTCGGACTTTGGTTTGGTGGACGGTGCTGTTTCAGCTATGATTGGTGTAGCCCTCCAGGAATCCAGAGATTTGGTTGTTCATCATTTGACTCATGATATTACACCCTATAATATTTTTGAAGGTTCTTATCGTCTCTTTCAGACAGTGGAATATTGGCCAGAAGGGACAACCTTTGTCTCAGTGGTCGATCCAGGGGTTGGGTCAAAACGCAAAAGCGTGGTCGCCTTGACCAATCAAAACCACTATATTGTTACACCAGATAATGGCACACTCTCTTTTATCAAGAAGCACGTGGGGATCAAAGCAGTACGCGAGATTTCTGAAGTTGCCAATCGCAGAGCGAACACCGAGCATTCCTATACATTTCATGGTCGCGATGTCTATGCTTATACAGGTGCAAAATTGGCTTCTGGGCATATCAATTTTGAAGAAGTTGGACCTGAACTTAGTGTGGACAAAATTGTTGAGATTCCAACAGTTCCAACAGAAGTCGGTACAGATTTTGTGAAGGGTGCCATCGATATACTGGATGTTCGTTTCGGTTCCCTGTGGACATCAATTACCCGCGAGGAATTCTATACACTGGATCCCCAGTTTGAAGATCGTTTTGAAGTGACCATCTACAACAACGACATGCTGGTCTATCAAAATCAGGTTACCTACGGCAAGTCCTTTGCGGATGTGCGGATTGGTCAGCCCCTGCTTTACATCAACTCGCTCTATCGTGTTGGCCTGGCGATCAACCAAGGTTCCTTTGCCAAAGCTTATAATGTCGGTGTCGGCCAAAACTGGCATATCGAAATCAAGCGCATTGCTAATTAGTTACTATATTTAAGGAGATTTACATGGAAAATAATTCAATCAAAACCGTTGTCGCAACCGGTATCGGTGCAGCCCTCTTTGTTGTTATCGGTCTATGGGTCAGCATACCAACCCCTGTTCCAAACACCTACATCCAGCTGCAATACGCAGTGCAGTCCCTCTTTGCGGTCGTATTTGGTCCGATTGTTAGTGCCTTGGTTGGTTTTGTTGGGCATGCCTTTATTGACGCATTGAGAGGTGGTTCTCCGTGGTGGTCATGGGTTCTGGCTTCAGGTGTCTTTGGTTTGGTACTCGGCTTTGTGAAAACTCGTCTTCGTGTTGCGGAAGGTATCTTTACCAGCAAGGACATTTTGATTTTCAACCTTGTACAGATTGTGGCCAATGTCTTGGCTTGGTGTGTCATTGCACCCGTCCTAGATATTGTCATTTACAGCGAGCCTGTTAATAAGGTATTTACACAAGGCGCGGTTGCAGGTATTGCCAACAGCATTACAGTGGCTATTGCAGGAACGATTCTGCTTGCAGTGTATGCCAAAGGTCAAACCCAAACAAATAGTCTATCAAAAGACTAGGTTTATCAATGCCTGCTTTTCAAGCAGGACTCCCTTCAGAAACAAGACAGGGTATTCTCGTGGAGAATATTCTGTTTTTTATTTAGAATCATTAAAAATAACAATCCTTTTAGTGGACTTTCTGTAAGAGTTTTCATACAATAGGAGTATCACAGAAAAGGAGGACAGGATATGTCTTTAATCGGAAAAGAAATTGTAGAATTTTCAGCGCAGGCCTTTCATAATGGCAAGTTTGTGACGATTACCAGTGAGGATGTGAAAGGGAAGTGGTCAATTTTTTGTTTCTATCCAGCAGACTTTTCATTTGTTTGCCCGACAGAATTGGGAGACCTTCAGGAGCAATATGCAACCCTTCAGGAGCTAGGTGTAGAGGTTTATTCTGTTTCGACGGACACTCATTTTGTTCACAAGGCATGGCATGATGATTCGGATGTGGTTGGTACGATTACCTATGCCATGATTGGTGACCCTTCACATGCGATTTCGAAAGGTTTTGATGTATTGGGTGAGGATGGTTTGGCCCAGCGTGGCACCTTTATTGTAGACCCAGATGGGATTATTCAGGCTGTTGAGATTAATGCTGACGGTATCGGTCGTGATGCCAGCACCTTGATTGACAAGGTTCGTGCAGCCCAATATGTTCGCACACATCCAGGTGAAGTCTGCCCAGCTAAATGGAAAGAAGGCGCAGAAACATTGACACCAAGCCTTGACCTTGTAGGAAAAATTTAAGGGGGTTCTGATGGCGTTAGATACACAAATCAAGGCCCAACTCAGCCAATACCTTCAATTATTGGAGTCGGATATTGTTTTTCAAGCCAGCCTGACAGACGATGAACCTTCTCAGAAGCTGAAGGAATTTTTGGAAGAGATTGTTGCCATGTCTGATCGATTGAGTTTGGAGTTGGTTACTCTTAGTCGGACGCCAAGCTTCAGGATTGCCCAGGTCGGGAAAGAGTCAGGTGTTGAGTTTGCAGGCCTGCCTCTGGGGCATGAGTTCACCTCCTTTGTCCTTGCCCTTCTGCAAGTATCTGGTCGGGCACCGAAGGTAGAAGCTGATGTGGTGGAACGCATTCGGGCCATTGACCAGGTTCTCCACTTTGAAACCTATGTCAGTCTGACCTGTCATAATTGCCCCGATGTCGTTCAGGCCTTGAACATTATGTCTGTCCTCAATCCAAATATCAGCCACACTATGATTGAAGGTGGTATGTTTGAGTCGGAGGTCAAGGCCAAGGGCATCATGTCTGTTCCAACGGTGTTTCTGAATGGTCAAGAGTTTACCTCTGGTCGCGCAAGTATTGAGCAGTTGTTAGAGCAGATTGCTGGTCCTCTGACTCAGGAGGCTTTTGCGGATAAGGGGATTTATGATGTTCTGGTCGTTGGTGGCGGTCCTGCTGGCAATAGCGCAGCGATCTATGCGGCTCGCAAAGGGATTAAGACTGGTCTGGTAGCCGAGACCTTCGGTGGCCAGGTCATGGAAACCGTGGGTATTGAAAATATGATTGGTACACCTTATACAGAAGGTCCCAAATTGATGGCCCAGGTGGAAGAACACACCAAATCCTACGATGTTGACATCATCAAGGCCCAGCGTGCAGTTTCGCTACGCAAGTCCGATTTGATAGAAATCGAATTGGCCAATGGTGCAAGCTTAAAAGCCAAATCCGTCATTCTCTCTCTTGGTGCCAAGTGGCGCAACATGAATGTTCCTGGGGAAGAGGAATTTCGTAATAAGGGGGTAACCTATTGCCCGCACTGCGACGGGCCTCTGTTTGAAGGCAAGGATGTGGCTGTTATCGGAGGTGGTAACTCAGGTTTGGAAGCGGCCCTTGATTTGGCAGGTCTGGCCAAACATGTCTATGTACTGGAATTTATGCCAGAATTAAAGGCTGACCAGATTCTTCAAGACCGAGCGCAGCTGATGGATAATATCACCATCTTGACCCATGTAGCCACCAAAGAAATCATTGGTCAGGAGCAGGTAACAGGATTGGTTTACACAGACCGAGACAGCGGAGAAGACAAGCAGCTGTCCTTGGAAGGTGTCTTCGTCCAGATTGGACTGGTGCCTAACACAGCCTGGCTGGCGGACTCTGGTGTTTCATTGAACAATCGTGGAGAAATTCAGGTTGACAAGCACGGTGCAACCACTATTCCTGGTGTGTTTGCAGCAGGAGATTGTACGGACTCAGCCTACAAACAAATTATCATTTCGATGGGAGCGGGAGCCACTGCCGCTCTCGGAGCCTTCGATTATCTGATTCGTCAATAAGCGTTTCAGAAACCAGGAGAGGTTGGACTGTTTGTCCGCCTCTTTTTTGCTCACAGCGGCAAAATTTTCAGTTCAGATTTTTGTCTTTTGGCGATGTAAGCGATATAATCGTAAAGACTCGTTCATTAGAAATGACAGAGTTTTATCATCTACTGCAAAGATGGAAAAGGAGAAATCATGTCAAAAGACATTCGCGTATTGCTTTACTATAAATATGTTCCCATCAAAAACGCCAAGGAATATGCTGCTGAGCACCTGGCCTTCTGTAAGTCCATCGGACTCAAGGGCCGTATCTTGATTGCTGATGAAGGCATCAACGGTACTGTTTCTGGTGACTACGAAACCACACAAAAATACATGGACTATGTTCATGCCAACCCGCTCTTCAGCGACCTCTGGTTTAAAATTGATGAAGAAAATGAACAGGCATTTTCAAAAATGTTTGTCCGCTATAAGAAAGAAATCGTTCACCTCGGTCTCGAAGACAATGACTTTGACAGCGACATTGACCCGCTAGTGACAACAGGTGCCTACCTGTCACCAAAAGAGTTCAAGGAAGCCCTCTTGGACGAAGATACAGTGGTTCTCGACACCCGTAACGACTACGAGTACGATCTGGGTCACTTCCGCGGTGCTATCCGCCCAGACATCCGCAACTTCCGTGAGCTGCCACAATGGGTCCGTGACAACAAGGAAAAGTTCATGGACAAGCGCGTGGTGGTCTACTGTACCGGTGGTGTCCGCTGTGAGAAATTCTCAGGCTGGATGGTTCGTGAAGGCTACAAGGATGTCGGCCAGCTCCATGGTGGTATCGCGACTTATGGAAAAGACCCAGAGGTCCGTGGCGAACTTTGGGATGGCAAGATGTATGTCTTCGACGAGAGAATCGCAGTTGATGTCAACCATGTTGACCCAGTTGTCGTTGGGAAGGACTGGTTTGACGGGACACCTTGTGAGCGCTATGTCAACTGTGGCAACCCATTCTGTAACCGCCGCATTCTGACCTCAGAAGAAAATGAAGCCAAATATGTCCGCGGCTGTTCAACAGAATGCCGTGCCCACGAACGCAATCGCTACATCACTGAAAACGGATTGACCCGTCAAGAATGGGCAGAGCGCCTGATAGCCATCGGCGAAGAATTGCCAGTTTTGGTATAACATAGAATAGATTATCACGTTCCTACTATGATATAATGACATAGTAGGAACTTTTTTAGTAGCAAAAACAGATGAAAGGAAGAAATGAATGAACAAAGAAGTTGTACTGAGTAAGATAAAAGAAGTATTTCCAGAAGCCAAGCAGCATGAAACGAAAGGCTATACCGCTTTCCGTGTTAGAAATATGAAAGGGCTAGACCAAAACTTTGTTCAGGTACAGAAGAGTCGAGGCGGTATAACTATATCGGTTCTATCTAGGTTCTTATCGGAGGAAGAGAAGCAATATTTTAAAATCGCCCCCAAAACGAATGGCTGGCCGATTGACGCTGAATACATCATAAAAACGGAAGAAAACCTCCTATTTGCCTTATCCATGATAGGGAAGTCCTATGAAGGGGTTAGAAGAGGGGGCATAACCCTAGCAGAGCTTAATGAGCTAGAGTTTAGAAGCTGGGTCGAAAAAACGAAGAAGGAGAAAGGGAAAGCAGGTTGGACGGCTGTTGACTCTAAAATTTCTTGGCTAAAGGGCGAATTTTTCCAAGATGAAGCCCTTCGGATTACTCCGATAAAGGATTTGTTGCTTGAGATTGAGTCCTTAACGGAAGAAGAAATAAAACTTATCCAAAGCTTTCCTGAAAATCTATTCTCTCTCTATGATTCAGATTTTCTAGTCATCCATAAACAGATTATGGAAACCTGTCAGAAATATAAAAAAGAGCTCAGTAAAGCAGTAGCTAGAAGAAATTTACAGAATACAAAGAGAGCAGATTTTGCAAACTTTAAATACACAAATTTTGCTTCGGAGTATGTGCAATTTCTCAAGGAAAAAGGACAACATCAGATGAAATCAAGTTTGAGCAGCAAATTACTTTCTTCCCACAACATCATTCTCCGTGGTGCGCCAGGGACTGGGAAAACCTATTTAGCTAAACAGATTGCAAGAGAATTGACAGATGGAAATGAAGAGCAAATCGGTTTTGTTCAATTTCATCCGTCCTATGACTATACAGACTTTGTGGAAGGGTTGCGGCCTGTAAAAGACGATTCTGGTGATATTAAATTTGAAATCAAAGCTGGAATATTTAAAACTTTTTGTGAAAAAGCTAAGATAGCCTCTCAAACTGGCGGTCAAGATAACTTTGAGGAAGCTTGGAAAGCTTTCTTTAAAGCTGTTAGCGAAGTAGGTGAAGACGATTCCTATGTAATTTCTTCTTTACGCGGGAAAAGTATGCACCTTCAAGCTTATAAAAGAGGAGGAATGACAGGCGTCACAGAAAAAGACACCTCCAGTAACTTTTATAACAAAGCTCAATGCTACAATCTGTACAAAGGAAAACCGGGCGTTCCACAGGGTGGATTAGATAATTATAGAAGAGCGATCCTGAATCATTTGAAAGAGAAATTTGGCCTAAAGGATTTTGTACCACCAACTGAAACCACCTCTGACAAAAAATTTGTCTTTATCATCGACGAAATCAACCGTGGAGAGATTTCTAAAATATTTGGCGAGCTTTTTTACTCGATTGACCCTGGCTATCGTGGGGAAGATGGGGCAGTTTCTACTCAATACGCCAATATGCACCAAGAGGAGGAGAAGTTTTATATTCCTGAAAATGTCTATATCATCGGAACCATGAACGACATTGACCGCTCTGTTGATAGTTTTGATTTTGCCATGCGCAGACGCTTTCGGTTTGTTGAGATAAAAGCGGCCGATAGTATGGTGATGTGGGAAAAGGACGAAAACTTCGACAATGACCAAATTCCTGAAGCTAGGGCACGACTGACAAACTTAAATCAAGCCATTGAAAATACCCCAGAATTAAATAGCAACTACCATATCGGACCGTCCTATTTTTTGAAATTGCCTGAACTTGACTATGATTATGAGATTCTCTGGCAAGATTACTTACAGCCCCTTTTAGAAGAATACCTGCGGGGAACTTTTGAGGAGGCGGAGCGCCTGAGGGAATTAAAAGCAGTCTATGATAGACTAGAGGAAGAAACTCATGTGGATGAGGGATAATCAGCAGGACATTTCAAAGGCAGATTTTCAGGCTGCATTTCCAAAATTAGCGGAACACTTGCTGGACAAAAGTTTGGATTACCTAACCAAGAAGCACCAGCTCTTCCTTTTTCCCAATGATTTGAAGGATATTCCTGATTTAGATTGGTCAGGAAAAATCTTTGAGACGGTGAATGATAAGGTCAGAACGCGGAATATTGTTGGTTTTATGGGTTTCAAGGGGGAAAGCTTGCAGATTCATTCTCGTTTTGTCCAGAATGATGAGGAAGATTATTTCCTGCATTATATGTTGCAGAAGGTTCTCCATCTCAACCTAACCAACTTAGATACTTCACTTTCGACAGACCAGCAGTTTTATCAACTCCTGCTATATCTTTTTCCCAAATACCTTCAGGCCGCCTTGCGAAAAGGACTTTACAAGGAGTATCAGCGTTTTCACTACCACGATTCCAATGTCAAGGGAGCCTTGGATGTGGCTCGGCATATCAAATATAGTACGCCCTTTGTCGGGAAAATCGCCTACACAACTAGGGAATTTTCCTATGAAAATGACCTTATGCAGCTGATTCGGCACACTATTGAATGGATAAAAGTCAGTCAGAAGAACAGCCAGCAAATCTTAAACCCCAATCAGGAAACAAGGAAAAATATTGACACTATCGTTCAGGTGACACCTTCCTATGACTTGTCTGATAGAAGAAAAATCATCTTTAAAAATCGCCAGTCGCCTGTTCGACATGCTTATTTCCATGAGTATGCTGCCTTACAAAGGCTCTGCCTTTTGATTTTGAAGGGCCAAGAACAGAATTTCGGATCTGGCAGTGAGCAAATTCACGGGATGCTTTTTGATGTAGCCTGGCTCTGGGAGGAGTATTTGGCAACGCTCTTGGGAAGTCAGTTTATCCATCCGCGCAATAAAGAAAGAAGCGGTGGTTATTCGCTCTTTAACAAGGGGAATGGGCTAATTTATCCAGACTTTCTTTCCTTCTCACCAATGCCCATTGTAGCGGATGCCAAGTACAAACCATTTGGAAATATCAAGGGAACAGACTATCTGCAGCTGGTTGCCTACATGTATCGGTTTGATGCCAAGCTAGGGCTCTACCTTTATCCAAATGCAACAACTGAACAGCACAGCCAGCAGTTTGAACTTTTGCAGGGGAAAGGACAAAAGCGGGAAGACAAGATTACTGTTGAAAAGCTAGGTTTGACCATTCCGCAACAAATGGCCAGTTTTGACGCCTTTGTCCAAGCAATGCAAGCAAATGAAGCCCAATTCCTTGAAAGAATCCAGCTTGAAATGTGAAATAAGAAAAAAATGAAGGCCCTCCTTGCTGCTCTGAGAAAGAAAAAAGTAAAGGGCGTTTCCCTGTCCGTCTCAAAAGCCAATCCCGCTTATTTTCTCTACCAGAAGGACTTTGTCATGGTTTTGGATTTTTCCAAAAAATAGGAAAAAAACAGATGGTTTTACTTCCTGATATCTTGCTTTGACTTTTCAAAGAGCTTATAATAGTGGTGAAAACATGAAATGGAGCAGGAGATACAGTTCTTGAAAATCATCAAAGCCTTGCCCCTGATTCTGATTGCAGGGGCTGTTATTTATTTTTCTGTTTATATTTGTTTGGACAATGGGGCCTGGGCCTATTTGGCAGCCCGCCTGATGGGCCTTGAGGAAAAGTATGCCAGCAATATGGAGTGGCTTGTCATTGCAGTTCAATCACTCATTTTTACCTCTGACTGGTTTTATGGTCGGATCAGGGCCTTTCTTAACAGGCGTTTGGAAAAATCAAGCGGCCTCAATCACCAAATCTATTTAGGCTACAAGGTGGGTATTGAGTGCCTGATGGCCTTGCCAAAGCGAACCATCCTATTTGCCTTTTACCTCTTGCTCATCATCGCAGAAAATCTCGGCCTGATTGCTAACGCCAAGGATTACACAGCTGTTATTGTCTTTATCATTGCCGTGGACCGGGTGACCAAGATTTGGCCGGAGGAAAAAGGGCGCTTTAAGGAATTTAGCCAGAAAATCAGAAGGCGTTTTGATAGTATAGAGTCCTAATTGATTAGCTAGGAACAAGATTTTTGACAAGGGATGGGAAAAGGGTTAGACTCAACATCAGAAACTTGAAAAGAGGAAAATCATGAAATCATTTTGGATGAACTTAGGAGTTGCGGACCTTGAAAAGGCAGGCCAATTTTACGAGGCTGTCGGTTTTGCAGTGGCCAGCATTGGCGACATTAAGTCTGCGACCTTACCAGAAGGCGGCAACCTTATCTTGATGCAGACAGAAACCTTTGCCCAACGGGTTCCTTTCCAACTGGCAGAAAAGGGCAACGAAGTCCTCATTTCCCTCAACGTTGGCAGCAGAGAAGAGGTAGACCAGCTCATCGAGCGAGTGGAAGCAAATGGCGGCCGCATTACAGGCCGACCGACAGACGCCTACGGCTTTTACGGGGCCAGCTTCACCGATTTGGATGGCCACCATTTTAATGTGATTGTGATGTAAATGCTAGCCTTTCTAGCATTTATTTTTTTAAAAGTTGCATACATACAGAATGTATGCTAAAATAAAGAAAAACACATACAGGATGTATGTATTGA
>CAMBAD010000006.1 GCA_945864085.1 uncultured Streptococcus sp. | reverse complement strand
TGTTTAAAGGAAAGGTAGGTTGGGGCAATAAAGTGTTTGGTGGATTGACCTGAGAGGGTCAAATCCTTGTAAGAGAACGGTAAATGATTTTCACCTCGTAACATATCCGCAAGGACATTCACTCGCTCCTCTCCACCAAGTAAACCAAGAGATACATCAATCTCTGAAAAGCCACTCTTGAAATATTCCCCAATCTGTGACAGAGAACGAAAAGCTAGTTTTGGTGTTTGGTCGCTCTTGCCAAATGAAAGAAACTTGACAGCTGAAAAGTTGTTCTCGCCCGCTTCTAAGTTGGCATCCATCATGCGATTCAATTCATCACGATAAGCATCAAACCCATCTTCCTGTAAGGGATAGAGAATACTCTTACGGAATTTTTCCAAATTAACTTTTTGATTGAAAATAGTCAGTTGGAAATTGGTCTTATCATCCAGTGAATTGATTAAATCGGAATATTTCTCAACAATAGCTCCTTTATCGTCTAAGCCAACTGTTTGATAATTGACATCTCCTAAGAGATAGGTTTGTGAGAAATAGCTTGGACTGACCTGCATAAGGCCATTCTGAAAAAGCCCTTGATAGGCTAACGTATTTACTGTAGAAGGTCTGATCTCCTGCTTCTGTGTTTTCTTCTTTTGCTTTTGGTCATTAGAAGATGTCTTTGGTTTCATTGAGTGTTTTAATTTTTTCACGTTGGTCTCCTTTTCTTCCAGTAAATGTGCGGTCTGGCACCGTTAGTTCATAATGAAAACGGTACTTGAGGTAGGTTTCAAATGGTAAATCATTAGGGCGATAGACCCCAAATAACATGAGTGGAATGGTAAAGCTAAAAACAAAACCATAGACAAACCAATCCCCAAATTGCCAGTAAAATAGGTTCAAGCCCAATACCAAAATGGTTATGGCGACGGCTGGAAATACAAAAATAACCTGTCTAGTTGTAAATCCCAGCCATGCCCTGTGTTGAACCTTTGAGATGTCCTTAAAGACACGAGTGTTCATAAATGTTCTCCAATCTAAGTAAGCTATAAAAAGAGGAGGCGAGATAGTGACTCCCTTCCTCCTACATCCCCAAAATACTTCGGGCGGTTCGTTGACTGCCAACTAAGGCAATGATTAACAATATGGCCTGTACCAAGCCACCAAACATAATGGCGAGTGATTCCATCACTCCAGCTCCATTTGATACGGCAATCTTTCCAGCCGATTCAAACAAGGGTACAAGAGATACAATTAGAAAAATCAAAATACCTTGAATGGCATAGACCATGATGTTTTTAAGGTAACCAATCCCAACACTTCTCCAGTCATCACTAAGAAAGGTTGGAATGGTAACAGGAGCAAAAGGAATCATCAGATAGAGTTGGATAAAGCGAATGGTAATCAAGATATTGACAACCATGATGCTGGCCATTCGTACCAACCAAATGAGAATCGCAAAAAAGCCAATAATCATTTTTCCTACAATTCCAGATCCCTTAATGCCTGAAATGGTATCATAATTAGCACCACCATTCGTGACAAGACTTGCCACTTGTTCAATAACATAAGAGGCAATGGCAATAATGGCTTCCACAATAACCGTCGTATTGGTAATCACGACCGCGACCATGATGTAGCTGACAATCATAGGTGCCATGGCTTCAAAGGTCATTGCACCACCTGAGTTTGCGATTTTCTTGGCCATTTTTGAAAATTCGAGTACGAGAACAACCGCAAGAATAGCTACTCCCAAGGGTTGCATAATCCCCTTGGTAATGGCTGTCATGTAAGACCACACCGTCGGATTAAAGTCCGCTAGTGACTTAACCAAGTTGGCGGTTGATTCTAAATCCACTTGAAACTCTTCAAAAAGGCTGTCGCTAGATACTTTTTCAGAGGCTAGAAATACAAAAGGTGACGTAAAATTCATTATCATGTCATGTGCTGTCCTCCCCTAAATGGTAATCTGAGTCACAAAAGCACCAGCGGCTCCCACCATGACCCCACCAACAATTTCTAGAATAGCATTTCGGACACCTGGCCCACCATCTTTAATGTTGGTTGAAAGGTTGATAATGCCCATGATAACAAGAAAGGCTCCTACTGCAATTAAGCCTTTTTGTAATAGAGACATGGCTTGGGAGAACATGGAGCTGGCGTCCACTCCGTAAACAAAGCCTGTTAGTTTTTGATTCATATAATTCCTCATTTCTATTAATGTAGTGTCGTTTCTGTGCTTAAATCCCTTATTTTATGGCCTGACAAATCTACCTCTTCCTCAGCGGTTAGGGGATTGATGTGATAGTGCCACCAGCGTTCATCGGTTTCCTTATCCGCAAGCCATTTCCAATTCTTATGTTTGGGTGGAAAATATTTCTTGGTTCGAAAAACAGGAACCCCTGCAATGCGTACAAGGCACTCATCTCGTTTCATATTCCCGACTTCATCAGCCGTCATCAAGTCACGGGCAATTTTCTGGTGAGAGGTAGAACTTGAGCCAGTCTGCCCAAAAGAACGACTGGTACTTCTGACATCAATGGTTTGTTTGCCTAATAGACCACTCATAAATTTGAAAGTTTCCTCGTCATTTCCACCCAAATAGAGGAGGCTATCACAGTTTCCCAGAATAGTTTTCCAAGCCTCTTTTTCCTTATAAAGTCCTTGGAGTTGAGCGATATTTTGTAAGATTGGAACTAGACTCATGTTCCTAGAGCGAACTGTTGAGGTTTGTTCAGCAAAGTCTGGGATTTCTCCGACATTCGCAAACTCATCCAGATAGCTTCTAACATGAATCGGCAGTTGCCCTTTAAAGTCAACATCAGCCTGTCTGGTCAAAGTGGAGAAAACCGTAGAGAAAAATAATGCAGATAGAAAACGAAAGGTAGTATCATTATCTGGAATAACAAGGTAGACCATGGTCTTCTGAGTGCCCCACATTTTCAAGTCCATAGAATCTTTTTTCGTCAAATCAATCACCGATTGGATATTAAAAAGGGCAAATTTAGCTGTTGTGACCGCAATCACCGAATCCAAGGTCTTGTCCTTGTAGTTCTGAAAATCCGCCCAGTTTCTCATGGTAAAGTTCTCATGACCATATTTCTTAGCATAGTCTTCAAACAGGACTTCAAGAACACTTTTGTCCTGATTGTCTCCCTTTGATAAGAGTTTGATGAGTTTCCCAATCTCAGAAAAGGCTGGATAACGGCCACGCTTACGTCTTGCTTCCTGCTCTTGCTTGGAACTTCCTGGAGGATTGTAAAAATCTACCAAATAAGAGGCAATAGCTCTCACCAATGTCATGGAAGCCTCGTCCCAAAATGGATCACTGCGAGAACCAGACCCACGGGTATTGTTAAAATAGACCGTTAACATGCGGTTCAAATCATTCTCTGTTTCTACATAACGAAAGGGATTAAAACCGTCCGAATTGGTCATATTAACCAAGTCTAAAACCTTGACCTGATAACCGTTTTCTAAAAAGAGTTTACCTGTCTTCTCAGCCAAATGGTCTTTAGGATCTACGACAATATTGGAACAATTAAGTTGGATAAGGTTGGGTTTAACAAATCGAAAGGTCTTGCCTGCCCCAGAACCCCCAATGACAATCAAATTTTTATTTCGGTCAAACTGGGGTTTCTTCTTTTCCAACAAGGTTAGACGAACATCACGAGCCAAAATCGTGTCATTGAAAGGATTCTTACTGTAAAAGTTCCGCTTTTCCTTACTGTTTCCAAATCGTGCAGAACCGTATTCTTCCCCTTCTCGATAGACCTTCTGTCCTGTCGATACATAAAGATAGACTAGTGTCATCGTTAGAACCCCAAGGATAAAGGCAAGAAGAGATTTTTGAGTAAAGGAAAATAGCCATAAAGGATTGAAAACCTGATTTAACCCCTCTCCTAAGAGGTAGGCAATACGTTCCATAGGTGGGGCATTGGTTAAACTATCATAGAGCAGGGTTAGACGATGGCAGAAATAACCAAAGGCGAGCCCCAAGAGTCCAAAGACTAAAGCTTTTCGTCTTGAATACATTACAAGGTCACCTCCTTGGTTTTGACTGCCGAAGGTTCTGTTACTCTAATTTTCTCTTTGGCCAGTTCTATCTCTTGGTCCAAGGTTTTATCAAAGGTTAGACCTTCTAGCTTCTCAGGGTTAGACACCAGTTTCTTCAACAATTCATCCAAGTGATGATCGAGCAAGGTCTTATCCTTGGCATAAAAGTAGAGATAGTCTTTTTGCCAACTAATTGCGATTGGCAGTTTTTCTGACTCCATCAACTCCTTAAATTTCTCCACATCGATTGGCTTATCCAGTATGTCTTTACTAACATCTATCGCTTCAATTGCGTAAGGGCTTTGAAGGAGTTCTTCCAGTTTTTGAACCCCAATCTTATAAGCTGAATCTTGAGCTAAGGCTTGCCTAGCCGACCATTCTAAGAGCTTTAAGAGGGTTCTGACTGTCAATAAACTACTTCTTTCCACGTATTGCATCGCTTGACGTTCTTGTTGTTCAGATGACATGGTGACCTCCTCTTTTTTTCGATTCCCTCTCAAACATAAGGTGTTTCCATAATACGGAAACACTCTTGATTTTGGTATCACAAGAAAGTTACGACATAAGCCAAACTATTCCAAAGTAAATGTAAGATGATTGCCGTCATACTATCAGTTTTCAATCGAACAGCAGCCAAGGTCAAGCCAAGACAGCTATACATGAGCCAACTCCCTAACTGATTGGGGCCATGGGATAGAACAAAGAGAAAACTGGTCACGCCTATTTGTACAAAAGGGAATGTCAATTTTTCCCACAGCAACTGCCTATAAACAATCTCTTCAAGGACACTTGCATTGACCAGAAACAATAAAAAGATAATAGGAGGAACCTGTTTTCCTACTTGTAACAATACCGCTTGATTCCTAGTCTGAACTGGAAATAGGAAGCTGATGAAGACTGCAAAAGCAACCATAGCCACAAAGCCAAGAAGCAACCAACTTAGGCGATTTCTTAAGGTTATATTTTTTGCTTGAACAGTTTTATGACGGGCAATCTCTAAGCAAGTCACACTTAATAGGACCAATTTTAGCAAGACTAAGACCTTAATCGTCACATAGTCTTGTAGGTATAAACTCACCAGAAGACCGTTAAGCTGTATGGCTAGATAAAACAACACTATCCTTATCATTGTCACCTCTTGAATAAATCTTCATAATCAATATCTAAGACTAGAACGATTCGCTCAACCCATCTTGTCTGGGGCATCAGGCGATTGGATTTGTAATGCCGTAATTTTTGATAGAGGCGATTAAACTCACTTGGATAAACATATTGACCTTTGAATACTTTGCGAGCTAGTTCTGCCCAAGTGAGGTCTTTTTCTGCCAGAATGATTTCTAAATTGTCCCAAAATCGTTCATTCATCTTCACACCTACCCTGTCACTTGTTTCATCAGACTGGCCAGAAACAGTTCTTCTTTTACCTGTCTGGGAAGAAAGGTACGCACTTCGTCTAGCCCAATAGCTGGATAGACATGATTCTGACAGACAATGAGAGGCAGACGAAGGTTTTGGTCTGGCTTTTGGAGAATGAGCTGAATCATCTCATTCAAACTTATCGAATATTGACGTTTAAAGCGAAGAAATCGTGGCGACAGCAACTCAAAACAATCCGTGGTTTTGGCAAAGAGTGACAGTAAGATTTCACGGTTTACATCACACGCTTTTATACAACGATAAGTCACACCATAGGTCGTCAAAATGGTTAGTAAATCTTGATTTGTATTGGCATTATTTCCTAGATATACCTCAAGCATAGGCTCCTCCTTATAGGGTTAGGCTATTTTCAACTGTTGGTTCAGGAGTTGAGAAATAGCGACTCATATCAATGGGCATCCGTCCTTCACCAAAGCACTTGACCGTCACTAGAGTCGTTAAAATGCCATCCTTTCCCCTAGCAGAATAATTTTCACCAAAGGCACGAAAGGCCAGGTGATTGTCTTTCGTCAAGAGAGTATCTACACCATTTTTAATATCCCTAGTTTCCATAAAATCCGAAATCCGATGAAGATTGGATTCGTAGAATAGAGGATCATTCATCTCTTTGTGGTAATCATCTTCAAAAGTCACCTCAAAGTCACAATCAAAATTGTGGAGCGACAGTATCTTTTGTAATAACTGATTGGTTTCAACTTGGTGAATATGTTCTTCTAATTCAGTACAATCTAGGATACTTTTCTTATGTAGTAGGTTCATGTTTCTCTTCCTCTTCCGTTCTTCTAAATTCTCTGGCAATGGCTTCAATAACTGTGACAGTCACGCTATTGCCGGCCTGTTTGTATAGTTGGCTCTTACTAGAAACACTCTCTGCTCTTTCATAAGCCCAGTCAGGAAAGCCTTGAAGTCTGAAACACTCTCTTGGTGTCAGTCGTCTTATTCTCAGGCGATAAAGTTTCCCCTCTAAGACAATGCCTGTAACTTCATACCACTTATCCTGTCGATATTCCAGAGCTGCAACCACCACTCCCATATTGTCTGAAGTCGTCAGAGTATTGGATATTCCCTTTCCCACACGTCCCCTACGTTTGGTTGAGTCTGGATAAGCCAGATTGACAGAGTCTCCAAGAGTTGCCTTTGCGTACCCTGTTTTTGTGGCTTCCTTGATTTTCAGAAATGGCAGCTCCTCCCTCAGCAAAATCTTTGGCACCTTGTCTCCACCTTGCATGGTGGTCAAGGTCGGTGACAAGCCAGAAATGTCAAATACTCTACCGGTCTGGTCAAAGCTAGTCGGCAGATTTCCTGCGACAACAACCCCGTGTTTGTCTTGACTAGTCAAAGTAAACATAGGGTCTTGATTTTCCTTAAATCGACGACCATGTTGCCGTTTTTCTAGTCTATCTGGTGTTAAGACTGGAATGGCGATTTTAGCTCCCTCTCCTTTACCTCTTGTTAGTGTAGGAGCAAGTCCATTCGTCAGATAGACTTCACCATTCAAACCACGTTTAGAGGGATTGATATTTCCTAGCCTTTCAAGATGAGCTGGGCTGTTTTCTCTTCTGAGAGGAAATATGAATCTGGAACGGTATCTTCTAGAATGTCCGATAATAAAGACCCGCTCTCTGTTTTGCGGGACTTGGAAGTCCTTACTGTTAAGCACCTGCCATTCGACATCATACCCCAATTCATCCATCGTGGAGAGGATAGTGGCGAACGTCCGTCCCTCGTCGTGATTGAGTAGGCCTTTGACGTTTTCCAAAAATAGAAAACGTGGTTGGATTTGTTTGGCCGCTCGAGCAATCTCAAAAAAGAGAGTCCCTCGAGTATCTTCAAATCCCAGTCGTCTTCCTGCGAGTGAAAATGCTTGGCAAGGAAATCCCCCGCAGATGATGTCCACTTGCCCTCTAAATTGTCTAAAGTCATGGTCTGTGACCTCTTTAATGTCATGGTATTCTATTTCCCCTTCTGTGTTAAACATGGCTTTATAAGATGTTCTGGCGAATTTATCAATTTCACAAAAGCCCAGGCATTTATGACCCTGTGATTCCATCCCTAGCCTAAAACCGCCTATCCCAGCAAATAAATCTAAAAATTTCATTTTTCCTCTCTTTCCAACTAAAAAAGAGCCTTACACTTGTAAAACTCTTGCTTATATATGATCATCCATTTCTGGTGCACGGATGATTTCAACAATCAAAATGATGATAGAAATCAGATAGATTCCACCTAGTATCCACCAAATCAACTTAATCACCTCCCTTTACTTCTTGTCGTCTCAGTTGCTTGGTCCATTCTGACAGCACACCATTAAACACGTATTCAGCTATCACTTCCGCTGACCGAGCAAATCGCATATGTTCCAATGCGTACTGATAACGATCACCGAAATAGATCATGGCATAGTCACTAGCCGACTGAGATAGACCTGTCTGTTTTAACTGGTCATGAACCAAACCCCAAATATAGTCTCGATCGTACTTGGTTACGCCATCGACTTTTGAAGTAAAGATTTCTTCTTTTTTCTCATCTACTAGCTGCCTTTCCTCCTCATCCTCAATAAGGAAATCACTCCCTTTAGTTTCACTATATTTTGTCTCACTTCCTTCAGTCTCACTAGGGGCTGAATTTAAGACCGGCCCCGTCTTTCTTTGAGACTCCCCTAGTGTTTTTTTAACACTAGCCCCCTCTGTATGTAAGACTGGGGTAGTTTCATGTTCTAATTCCCCCAAGTAAATTTTATTAGCCATTCGACCTCTTTCACTAGATGACTGTTGGACTTCATCGATTAAGCCATATTCGCGTAAGGTTTTCTTGATAGAGAGTAATTTTGACTTTGAACAGCCTAAAAGTGCCATCAGATTTGAATTGGAATAAATCAAGTAAATAGCCCCATCCTCATCAATCCAGCCCTTACTCAAAGACAACTCCAACCGATCTTTTAAAACCGCGTAAGCTACCTTAACCTCCAGTTTCATATCCTTATAACGTTCACTCTCAAACAAAATTTTAGGGAGTTTATAATAACGCTCTGATGTTTGATACTGATTAGCGGTAATACGTTTCATGATTATCCCTCCAAGACTAAAAGTTCAACATTTCCGAATTCATCAAATCGGATTAAACCTACTTGTTCCAATTCATCAACCAGATGAGTTGCTTTCTCAATATCAACTCCTAAAATAGCCACGAGATGACACATCACGATTTGGCGTGATGATTGTTCCTTCTTTTGCATGAATTCCTCCTGAAAATAAAAAAGCGAGAACTCTGATTAAAATGTTCTCGCTTATGCGATATTATAAATAATAAAATAAATTTTTCCTCCTTAACGACAGATTGTAGAACGCTCAAATCCTTGATTTATCGGCGTTTTAAGCACCTGTCATTATTATGACACAATCCCCCCCAGGGAATGTAATCCCCGGCCACTTCTCTGACTTTCTATTCTGGACCAATACCCGCTGACCGTCTATAATCATACACATATTGGTTAGGATGACGTGTTCTGTCCTACTCATACTCCCTCACTTCAACAACTTGACATAATCGCTTTTGGTCGCAAAGAGATGACCAACTCGAACTTCATTTTTCACTACGCGATAGAGGGCAATGTAGTCTTTTCCAATAACGTAACCTCGGGTTAGATGTGGCGGGTCTATCTGCTTGCCAAAACGGTTATCGGCGTTAAAACCACGTTCAGGAAAAATTTGCAAACTCTCCAAAGCTTCGACAATCATCCCAATTCGTCTTTTGGCAGTTTCTTCTGAGAACTGTTCTGAGAAATAGGCATAAATAGCTGCCAATTCCTTCTCCACTGCTGGAGCAAGTATCACTGAATAAGACTCAAATTCCATACTTCTCTTTGACACTTTCTAGGCTAATCCCTTGACCTGCCTCAATCGCCTGCTGGTTTTCCTGAATTTCCTTCTGAAGCTGTAAAAACAACTCTTCTCTTTCCAACTCTTCTTCTGTCAGAATGGGCAACTCATTTTTTACAGCAATATTTTGCAAGAAGAGGTTAAAACCAGCGGTCAAATCCAGCTGGTTCATAGCAAATACTTCCTTGGCTTTTTCCAAAAGTCTGGAATCAGTTTTGAAATTTACTTGAGCATCTTTTTTTATAGTTATCAATCTAGTCCACCTCCTAGTTTTCTATATTGTAGCACAAATAGACGCTGCTGGCAATTTTCAAAAAAGCAGAAACCAACTGACAGTTCCCGCCTTATTCATACTCCCCCATCACTTCCTCCACCTCAGCCAAGCTAATCCCAAACAAGTCTAGGCGTTTGAGTAGCTGCTTGCCGTTGCAGTAGCCGATGCGGAGCTGTTCTCCCAGATGCTCCCTCCGCTTGCGACTGTCACCGCCCATCAGCAACCCCAACCGAATCAGGTCCTTCTGGCTGATGTCAAAGTGATTTTCGTCATCATAGTAGCCACGAACGCCTGCCAGGGCCTTTTCCAAGTCGGCAAAGCTGGCGTGCTCAATGCCCAGGGACCGCCCCTTTGTCTTGGACTTGGGCTTAGCCTCGTCCCGCTGTAAAAAAGCGTGTTTGACTGTGGGAATGGCCTGCATAATCATCCTCCGAATCCGCTCGCCATTGTAGTCGGGGTCGGTAAAGACAATGACCCCCCGCAGCTTATGGAGCTTTTCGATGCGCTCCAAATCATCCTCTGAGATGGCCGAGCCTCTGGTTTCGTAGGTGTCCACCTCATAAAACCGTTTCAAATTAGCTGTGTCGTCCTTGCCCTCGACCACCAGGACTTCTTGTATCTTAATTTTCTGTGTCAATCTTAAACAAGCTCCTTGCATTCTCGTAGGTCGCTTTCGCCACTTCCTCGACCGACTGGTTGCGAAGCTGGGCCAGCATTTCCACCACATATCGGGTATAGCCGGTGCGGTTTTCCCGACCGCGCTTGGGAACAGGGGCCAAGTAGGGTGCGTCCGTTTCGACCAAGATTTTTTCTAGGGGCAAAGCTTGCGCTGCTTCCTGAAGTTCCGTGGCTTTTTTGAAGGTCACGACTCCCGAGAAGGAGATGTGCATGCCCAGGTCTATGAAGGCCTGAGCCTCTTCTAGCGTACCAGAAAAGGAATGCATAATGCCGCCACGCGGGCCGACACCAACTTCCTTGATGAGGGCATAGGTATCTTCCAGAGCGTCACGAGTGTGAACCACAAATGGGAGGTCCAGCTCTTTGGCCAGCTCCATCTGCCGTTTGAAGACCCGAGCCTGGGTCTCCTTGTCAGCTGTCATCCAGTAGTAGTCCAGACCGATTTCCCCCAGGGCAATGACCTTGGGATGCTGGAGGGCCTTGAGTAGGTAGCTTTCCGCTTCCTCGTCATAGGTGCCAGCCTCTGTCGGATGCCAGCCCAGGGTCAGATAGATTTCAGGGTGCTGGTCAGCCAGTTCCATAGCCTTGTCAATGGTGGCTCGGTCAAAACCGACGACGTTGTGGAGGGTCACTCCCATTTCCTTGGCAAAGTCTAATTCTTCTTGGACCCGACCCTCAAACTGCTCAACGTTAAGGTGGGTGTGAGTATCAAAAATTTGTAAGTTCATGTAGCTATTATATCATAAAGCCTACTCAGACGGGCTATCCTCTTGTTTTGTAATCCCTTTCATTTTTATGGTATAATGATTTAAACACTTGTTGTCCTGTTAAGAACCTGTATTCACAGTTCAGCACTTCCATCTAGGGCTAGTTTTTAAGCTACTCTTACATGAAGGCGCTTTACTTATGAATACAGGTTCTAAGATAAAGGAGGTAGTCATGAAAACAGCCCTACTAATCGTCAATCCTAGTTCTGGCGGTGAAAAAGCCAGAGAATACCAAGAATTGGCCCAGAAAAAACTCGAAACATTCTTTGATTGCGTACTGATTAAGGAGACCCAAAAAGCAGGAGATGCCACCGCATTTGCCAAACAAGCAGCCAAAGACCGACTGCACAGTGTCTTTGTTATGGGCGGCGATGGCACTGTTAACGAAGGTATCAGCGGCTTGGCTGAAGAAGACTACCGACCAACCTTCGGCTTCTTTCCTCTTGGGACCGTCAACGACCTGGCCCGAGCACTGGCTATCCCACTAGACCCTACCGAAGCCATTCAGGCCTTTGATATAGAAGAAGTAGGGGATTTGGACATTGGAAAAATCAATAATCGCTACTTTATGAATGTCATCGGTATCGGTACTATCCCCGAAGCCATCAATGATGTGCAGGTCGAGGACAAGACCAAGTTTGGCAAGTTAGCCTACTTTGCTTCTGGTCTGGCACACATGATACAGAATCAATCCCATAACTTCCATCTAAAGATTGATCACAAAGAATTGGACTTGGTCTCCAGTACACTCTTAATTGGTTTGACCAATTCCATCGGTGGTTTCGAGACCATATTGCCACAAGCCAAGGTCAATGATGGCCTCCTCCACTTGGTCTATTTCAAAGATAAAAACCTGCTAGAGACCGTCCAAGCCCTGCCTAACATTGTAACAGGCATAGAAGAAGATACAAATACTATCGGCTATGAAACCTTTACAAAAGGCTATTTTCAAGTGAAAGACGGCACACTTTCTACCAATATTGATGGAGATGAAGGCCCGAGCCTGCCCATCACAGTTCAGGTCTTACCAGCCCATCTCAAGGTCTACCGCCCACAACCTCGGAGTTAATGCGCAATGGTAAAATTGATATGGATGGCACCTTGTTCCGTTCAGACGGACACATCAGCTCTGCCAGTCCTGAGGTTAGGCCAACTAACATTGTAGCCTTCCGATTAAAATTTGAACAATCAAAAATAGCTTAGAATCAACGTTTTTGATAAGGAAATTCTAAGATGTTTTCTATTGTAAGGCTTTATGCTTGTTTTCATTGTTTTGTGGGTGAGGGCGGTTGCCTCTCCCACTCCCATGACTTGTCACGCGCCTTATGGAGCATGACGGACTGAAAGTCACATAAAATAAAAAACCAGCAGACTCGAGTTTCCGCTGGTTTCTTTATTCTAGTCCTATGCTACTGCAAGCACTTTGCGTCCCTTACGACGACGAGCTGCTAGTACGCGACGACCGTTCTTAGTTGACATACGGTTACGGAATCCGTGTTTACGCGCACGACGGATTTTACTTGGTTGAAAAGTACGTTTCACAATGAATACCTCCTAATAGATTTTCGTATTCGTTTAGCCGGCTAGTTTGATCAGTTACTAAACATACCAAACCATTTTATAACAAATCACTGTCCCTTGTCAAGCGAATTCTTTCTCTCACGCAGTTTTTCATTGATTTTAGAGACTTTTTGACGGTTCATATAAATGATAACCAGCCAAACCAGCAAATAAATGCAGACAAATTGCAATAGAAAGAGACCCAAATAAGGCAGATTTACCAGGTCAAACCAACCATTGTAGATATTCATCAGCAGGACAATCCCCGAGATGGCTAAAAAATGAAGGGGCAAGGACACTTTGAGCGAAACATCATAAAAACCAAATAACAGACTTGACACGACGCCGATGAGACCACTTAGTAGCGTTACGCTGATAAGAGCTGAAATAGATAACTGCTGAAGCTGATTGACTAGGTAGAAGATGGGGGCAATGAGGTTCCCCACTCCAACCCCGATTAGAAATGAATTAATGAGAATTCTTATTTTTTTATGCATTACGTATTCTCCTATAAACCCAGACGACTGGCCAAATCTTTCAGATACTTACGACTGACACTGGTCTTGATATTTTTACTCAAAAATGCCGTCATGTTCCCAGAAAAACCATCTTCCAAATAATCCAGATGATTGATATTAATGAGGGCGTGGCGAGAAACCTGGACAAAGTCGGGATTATGAAGCCTTTCTTGAAAACGATACAGGCGCTCGGTAATGAGGTAGCGCCCCTTGATTGTCTCCAAGAGCAGGCTCGTCCCCTCAACTTCCACCAAAATCAATTCCTCTACCTTCAGCATCTCAATACGGTCCGCTGTCTTTATCGGCACAATGACAGGCGCCTCAGCCTGATAAAAATCAAGATAGGTCAACAATTCTTGGACAGACCTGGTCAACTCACGACTGCGTACTGTCACGGAAATAGCATCAACTTCTAAGTGAGGGTCCCTTTCAAACTGGTACTCCACAGACTCTTCCTCCTACAAAACACTTCCCTCTATCTTACCGCGTTTGCCTTTTTTGTGCAAGTAGCAATCCTGCCAGCAAGATAAGGCTAAGCAAGAGTACCGCAAACAAAATCAGCCAATTTTGAGACAGGCTTGTCAACTGACCACCAATTTCCAGCCCAATTCCCAACAAAACCTTGGCAGTTGGCGCTTGGTCCGCCAGCCCCTGCAAACTATCAGCCATCAATAGTTGCCGAAAGGCCGCAGCCGCATAGGCACCAGGGGTTAATTTCACCAATGTTTGAGCAAAATCTGGAAAGGAACCAACGGGCATGTAAACTCCTACCAAAAAACCAGAAGCAGTCCCAACAATAATTGCCAGACGCTCTGCCACTATCGGAGACTGAATCAGCTGAGCCGCCAGCAAAGCCAGACCAGAAGCCACCAAGCTATGCACCCACATGGTCAAAACCAAAGGCAATAACACAGCCGCCTGAAAGGCAAGTCCGTGAACCACCATAAAGTAAATCTGCATTACAGCAAACATCGTTGCCTGCATCACAAAACCGACCAGACTAGCGCTGAGAAAATAGCCCATATTGATTGCAAACAGACTGACATCCGTCAACAGGAAATCATCCAATTTCCGTAAAGCACGATCCTTGACCAACTCCATCGCAATCGTCCATGTCGTAGTGATTCCTGTCACTGCCAGCGTCCCGCTCATAATCCAGTTATCCAGCAAGGCAGCCGCCCCAGAAAATTGTCCCCAAGAGGCTGCCATATTCTTCTCCAAAAAGACAAGATAGAGCAGAAAAGCAATCAGCGCACCCAAAAGAGAGAAGAACACTCCTGCCTTATTATGAAAAAATAGCTTGATATTTCGATTGGCAATCGCAAACATTAGACCATCTCCCTTCCAGTAATCGCAAGAAAAGCAGTATTGATAGTGCCTTTTACATAGTCAAAATCGGCAATAATCTCCCGATAATCAGCCAGAATAGCCAAGGCAGCCTCTAAGCTAATCCGCTCAAACACAACCCTCTCTCCCTCTACTTGGCAATCCATTTCTTCAAAAACCGTCCTATCCCGCACCTGTAAATGCAGCTGGTTCGGTGCATATTTTGATTTGATCACTTCTGCTGAACCCTGAGCCAACAGGCTCCCTCGGTCAATAATATAGGTCATATCAGCATTCTCTGCCTCTTCCAAATAATGGGTCGTTAAAAAAATAGTCAACCCCTGTTCCCTTTGCAAGCGCCGCAGAAGCTTCCAGATACCTTGCCTGGTCTGAACATCCAAGCCAGTCGTCGGTTCATCCAAAAATAGAATATCTGGCTGGTTGAGCAAGGAACGGGCAATATCCACGCACCGACGCTGGCCGCCCGATAGAGTACCGTAAGATTTTTTCAGCAGGGACCGCACCCCTAGCAAATCTAAAACACGTTCAAACCAAGCCCAATCTTGCTCTTTATAAAGGGCAAAACGACTCTTGAGATTGTCCTGAACTGTCAATTCTGGATCCAAAATACTATCTTGAAAAACAATCCCCATTTTCAGATTTTCTGCCCGCTCAACCTGCCCCTGGCTTTGTTTCAACAGGCCTGTTAAAATCTTAATGGTCGTTGATTTTCCCGCACCATTGGTGCCAATATAGGCCACTAACTGCCCTTTTTCAATTTCTAGGTTCAGTTGATTCAAGACCAACTCCCTACCGTAAGACTTACTGACATTACTTGCTTTGATTAACATATTATTCACCTCTTGCTATCATTCTAACAAAGCGGAAAACAGTCTGGGGCGAAATCACGGTAAGTGGTCAAAATCAGCCCTCAAGTTGTCAAAACCAGCCACTGAAGACAAAAATAGGAAATGACCATTTGACAAGAAAACAAAAAAGAGAGCCTGGCCTGGGGCCCAGCTCTCGGACTGTAAATCTAAGAAATCGTGACAGTTAGAACACAACACCGCCAACCCTAGTCGTGGTTGCCTTCAATATCCACCACCACATAACGGTTTGGCTCGCTACCTTCAGAATAACTCGTCAAACCTGGCATTTTTGAAATGATTCGGTGAATGATTTTGCGTTCACTGCTCGACATCGGATCTGTGTGATAGGCTTCCTGCTCTGCCAGAACACGGTCTGCCAGTTTCTGAGCATAGCCCTGAAGAACCTCAGCGCGGTGCTCGACATAATCATTGACATTGATGGTGATGTAGAAATTACGCTCATAGCGGTTGTAAAGGAAGTTTTGGGCTAAAAGCTGCAAGGCTTTCAAAACCTTTCCATGGTAACCAATAACGCGGCCGGGCTCATTGGTATCAACCTGAATGTTAATCGTGCGACGGTTGTGAGAGGTTTCAATACGCGCCTCCACATCCATATCGTCCAAGATTTCTTGCACATATACTGCTACTTCAGATACCACCTGCTCAATATCATATTGAGATTCAACTTTTATATCGACATCTGAAAAATCCGCATTCGCCCTTGCCGCAACACCGTCTTTGGCTGCGCCTGAAGCTGCCAAAAACTCATCTTGAATAATCTCGATACGACCCGTTTCTTCCAAAATGGTGGTTGCTTCTTTTTCGTTTTTCAAAATCTGCGCCTTGATCGCATCGTCCAAGGTCTGACCTAATTTTTCAAATTCCTTAACAGCAGCTACCACTTTTCCAAGGTCAAGAGTTGCTTCTGACACGCTCTTAACAGGTTCATTTAGTTCATTGATTTCGCTTGGAACACCACGGACTGCCTTCTGGTTGGCCTTTACAACAGTTGTTTCATTGATCACATCAATATCTACAACCGCTGGTTTTTTACCAAATCCTAGAAAACCTTTTTTCTCACGCGCCACAACGGTAATATGGGCTTTTTTACGGGGAATCTTTAATTCTGCAAGACCATTCTGAATAGCCTCTTCAACATTTGCACCTGTAAATTTCATCTTCTCTCTCCTAGAATCCTATTTTTTCTTATGAGCCTTCTTTTGTGCTCGTCTTATTTTAGCCTGACGCTCTTTTTCCGCCTCTATTTTAGCTTGACGCTCTGCTATGATTTTAAAAGGATTGTTGAACACCAAGGTTTGTACAACCTGATAGGCATTGGACACTGTCCAATAAAGGGCAACCCCGCTCGCAGCTGTCATCGCAAATAAAAAGATGAGGACTGGCATAGCATAGGTCATAACCGTCATGACACCGCTCTTCTCAATGGCTGCCTTGTTGGTCAACCAAGTGCTGAGGAAGGTGAACGCTGCGGCCAGAATAGGAAGAATGAAGTAGGGATCTGGTTCTCCCAAGTTTAGCCAGAGGAAATGCCCAACCTTCAGTGCGTCAACCCGTGTTAGGGCTTGGAAGAGCGCAATCAGAATCGGCATCTGAATGAAGAGGGGAATAAAGGAAGAACTCATGCTGACGCCGTGTTTTTTATACAGGGCCTGGGTTGCCTCGTACAGTTCCCGACGACTGTCAGCATCTGTACCAGCATATTGCTCCTGCAAGGCTCTTAGCTGAGGCTGCAATTCCTGCATTTTACGCGAAGAATTGGTCTGAATTTGGAAAAGGGGTAATAAAATAGTCCGAATCAAGATGGTGAACAGGATAATCCCGATACCAATTTGACCATTGATGGACAGAAATTGAATGACGCTGGCAAACCAATAAATCAGTTTGTCCCAGGCACCGGTAGACTGGCTGGTTACTTCTCCTGTTCCACAAGCAGTTAATACAAGCAGAGACATGGTCAGTAGAATAGCCCATTTAACTTTCTTTTTCAATCACAACACCTTCCTGGTAGATTTTAGCAAGTTTCAAAACATGGAGAAGATTTTGCTTCAATTCCTGATAAGACAGCTCTTCGACACCCTTGCGAGCAATGACGACAAAGTCATCTGTGACGAGCCAATCTCTTAGTTCGATAAGCACGTGGCGAATCCTACGCTTAATTCGATTCCGCATGACAGCGTTTCCCAATTTTTTGCTGACAGAAATCCCTACTCGAAAATGAGCCTGTCCCTTTTCCAATTTGTAGACAACAAACTTCCGATTGGCAAAGTTGCTTCCTTTGGTGAAAATGTCATTGAAATCTCGTTCACGCTTGACTCGATAGCTTTTCTTCAAACTCTCACTCCATCTTTCAAAATTACTACTATTATACCATAAAATTCAAAAAAGCCAATAAACATCACGTTTACAGGCTTTTTGCGGAAGATAGACTTATTTTAGCTTGTTCAACCTGCCATTTGACAGAATCAAATCCTGTTCCTCCGAGGGAGTTCCGACGGGCAACAGCCGTCCGAGATTGAAGCGCTTGGTAAACATCTTCCTCAATCAGTTCAGATAAGGAGCGGTAGTCTGCCAAAGCAACATCTTGTAGATAACAGCCCTTCTTGCTGCAGTCCAAGACCAACTTCCCAACGATTTCGTGTGCTTGACGGAAGGGCATTCCCTTGCTGGCAAGATAGTCTGCCAATTCTGTCGCATTTGAAAAATCCTTCTCTGTTGACTGGGCCATCACTTCCTTGTGAACCGTCATCGTTTCCAACATCCCCGCCAGAATGTCAATAGCCACTGTAACTGTCTCAGCGGTATCAAACATCCCTTCCTTGTCCTCCTGCAAGTCCTTGTTATAGGCCAGGGGCAGGGATTTCATAACGGTTAGCAGTCCCACAAGATTGCCAAAGACTCGCCCTGATTTCCCCCTGATTAACTCGGCCATATCAGGATTTTTCTTCTGGGGCATGATGGAAGAGCCTGTTGAGAAGGTATCAGAAAGTGTAACGAATTGGTACTCGTTTGAGCACCAGTTAATGATTTCCTCACAGAGGCGAGACATGTGCATCATGAGCAAACTGGCATTAGACAGAAATTCTAAGATAAAATCCCTGTCTGAAACTGCGTCTAGGGAATTGCTATAGGGCTGGGCAAAGCCCATCAAATCCGATGTCAGCTGACGGTCGATAGGAAAGGTTGTTCCTGCCAAAGCAGCCGCACCCAAAGGGGATAAATCCGTATGCTTGAGGTTAAAGACGAAACGCTCGCTATCGCGGCTAAACATATTGTAGTAGGCCATCAGGTGGTGACCAAAGGAAATCGGCTGAGCATGCTGCAAATGGGTATAGCCTGGCATGATGGTCTGGCAGTGTTGTTCGGCTAAATCAACCAAAATCTGGCGTAAATTGCCCAACTTGTCTATCACATCAACCAGCACATCTTTGAGGTAGAGGTGCATATCTGTCGCCACTTGGTCATTTCGCGAACGGGCAGTGTGCAACTTGCCAGCCACCGAACCAATTTTTTGGGTCAAAAGGGCCTCTATATTCATGTGAATATCTTCGTTGGTAACATCAAAGACCAGCTGTCCAGCCTCGTACTCCACCAGAAGTTCTTCTAAACCAGCCTTAATCGCCTCAGCCTCCGCCAACTCAATAATTCCTGTTTGCCCCAACATGGTCACATGAGCAAGAGAGCCCAAAATATCATATTTGGCTAATTTTTGATCAAAGCGAATGGAGGCACCAAATTCTTCTACCCATTTTTCTAGGCTAGACTCGAAGCGACCACCCCATAATTTTTTATTGGTCATAATGTGTCCTTTCCGTAGAATAAGAAAGATGAAGCCGAGATGCTGTCAACCGATTAGAGTAGGTCTTTACTGACTGGATTTCTCCCATCTCTCGGTGTGATGAACATTCTAGGTCCCAATCAGCTCCCCAGTGGCGCGTAGCCATTCCGCCCAGCATTAGCCCTTGCTAGATGCCTGAACCTGAGCATTGACCTGCGTTGGCAAGCCCCACAGTTTGATAAAGCCAATAGCGGCGTCCTGATCGAAGCTGTCTGCCGATGTGTAAGTAGCCAAGTTCTCATCGTATAGTGAGTTTGGAGACTTTCTAGCAACCACTTGAAGGTGGCCCTTATAGAGTTTTACCCTAGCTGTTCCATTCACCACTGTCTGCGTATTTTTGATGTAGGCAATCAAGGCCTCTGTTGCTGGGCTAAACCAAAGCCCGTTGTAAATCAGATTAGAAAGCTCATTTTCAATGATGGGCTTAAAGTGTGACAATTCCCGAACCAAGGTCAGGTCTTCGATTTCCTTGTGGGCTGTCAGAAGCGTGATTGCTCCTGGGCACTCATAGATTTCACGAGATTTGATACCGACCAGACGGTTCTCGACATGGTCAATCCGACCGATTCCATGTTTCCCAGCGATGACATTGAGTTTTTGAATCAACTTGGCCAAACTCAGCTCCTCACCATTAACAGCAACTGGCACCCCAACCTTAAACTCAATTTCGATGTATTCAGGCGTATCTGGGGCTTTTTCTGGAGCTGTTGTAATGCCAAACGCTTCTTCTGGAGCTTCATTCCAAGGGTTTTCCAAAACACCGCACTCATTGGCACGGCCCCAAAGGTTCTGGTCCACAGAGTAAGGACTATCTAAGTCAGCAGGTACAGGTACCCCATTGGCCTTCGCATACTCAATCTCTTCCTCACGCGACCATTTCCACTCACGGACAGGTGCCACCACTTTCAGATTCGGATCCAAGGCAGCAATCGCTACTTCAAACCGCACCTGATCATTGCCCTTTCCTGTACAACCATGAGCAATGGTGGTCGCACCAGTTTTATGGGCCATTTCGACCAATTTTTTGGAAATAAGGGGACGACTAAGAGCCGATACCAGCGGGTATTTTTGCTCATAATAAGCATGAGCCTGAAGGGCTGGCAATACGAAATCATGCGCAAATTCTTCTTTTACATCAATGACGTGTGACTCAATAGCCCCAACCATCAAGGCCTTATCATGGATAAACTCCAAGTCCTTCCCTTCACCAACGTCCAGACAGACTGCAATCACATCATAATCTTTCTTCAGCCAAGTAATAGCAACCGAGGTATCAAGACCTCCTGAATAGGCAAGGATAACTTTTTCTTTTGACATAGGTTTTCTCTTTTCTCTAAAAATCATTCAAACTTAGTGACCATTATACTGCATAATTATTCTTTTTGCAACATATTTATTCATATTTTGGAAATTTATTGAAAATATACACTCCCAACCCTGATTTTCAGACAGAACAAGCGGGCAAAAAACTAACCTGTATTCACCAGTAAAGCGCTTGGTGTAAGAGATAGTTTTCGCTAATCAAGATAGTTTTTTGAGGGAATACTGACTGTATTTTGAAAAAACAAACGATGAGTAGCTGAAAAACGATCCTTAGATGAAAGCGCTGAACTGTGAATACAGGTTCTAAGACCAACAGCCCGCTTTACAATCGTGATTCTTGGCCCTGTTTGCCAGATAGGCATAGCCTGCCCAAATTAAATAATGTTTATTTTTCGACTTGCTAATACCTTCCGCAAATAATAGGCCAAGGCAAAATCAACCAAACCATGAAGCACTGTTCCCAGGCCAACCAAGGCCAACATGGTCAGCCAGTAAGAAGAAGCTACTTCCCCTGTAGTCGTTAGCAGCATGACAACCAGATATTCCCCCAACCCATGAAGTAAATTTATCCCAATCGCAAACCACCAGAGCCCATTTGATTCCAGCAAACGCGGAAATCGCTTGAGCACCAAAGCCCCGATACTGATAAAACCGAGATGGGTCAATGCACGAAATACAATAACAGGCGGAAATCCAGCTAAGAAAAAGCCTAAACTAGAACCGAGAGCAACCAAAATCCCTACCAGCGGAGAGATAAACATGGCTATAAAAAGCGGAACATGACTAGCCAAGGTATAAGAGGCTGGGCCAATCACTACTTTAACTGGCATCATCAAGGGAATCAGAATAGCAAACGCTGCTAAAATTGCACTGAGAGATAATCTTTTGATTGATGTTGGGGATTTTGATTTTACATAGGCCATATCGGAACCTCCATTTCTATAGAATTGAGTATAAACCAAAACCATACAGGTGTCAAGACACCTGTATGGTTTTACTGATCTTCTAAGAGAATACCCGCTTTCTTCAAAGAATGGACTATATCCTGATAGGCCTGCACGGAAGGAAAGGAAACCGTATGAGTATGAACACCTCCTGTCAGATTACTCAATAAGGTCCCCCTATACTGACGCAAATCATCTAAAAACCGATCCCTATCCTCTACACTCGAAATATTCAGCGCCCCTGTCAACACTCCATAAATGGGATGCTCGATTTCAACATCCAAAACCCTTGCTCCTCCCGCCAACAAAATCGTCAGTTCTTCTTCCACTGCTTCTGGACCATGCTGACAAACAATCTTTCTCACATAGGCTCCATCGGGGATTGCAAGCGGAGCCTGCATGACATAGCCTCTAGGTGTAGCCAGAATCGCATGCTCTTCCGCTCTTAGCAGAGCAATATCTCCCACAATAATTTGGCGGCTTACTCCCAATTCCTTACCTAATTGACTGGCTGAGGTAGGCTGACTTGTTTCCTGCAAAATGGATAAAATGCTCTTTCGTCTCTCCGTAGCTTTCATGCCTTCTCCTTTCGTACACTTTTTTCCATTATACCAAAATCTGGGCAATCAGGCGCCATCAGATTAGAAAAAGCTGGGCCCAAGCCCAGCGCAGTGATTGATGTTCCTAATAATTCAGAAAATCCTTTGAAAAGGAAATCAGGGGTGGCGGTAGGTGGGCAGTCTGCCTTTTAGCTCAACAGCTAGGAACATAGACAGGTTAACAAACTCTGATTTGTCGAGTTCTTTACCGCTCCCTTTGTAGGTGCTATTTTAATAAATTTTGAATGGTCGCAATGTCCAAGCGTTTCATGGTCATCACCGCCGCATTGACTGCCTTGACTTTTTCTGGGCTAGCCGTATCGTATGCTTCCATCAAAATCCGCGGCACAATCTGCCAGGAAATCCCAAACTGGTCCTTGGCCCAACCGCAAATCTCCGCTTCTGGAACTGCCGATACTTTTTCATACCAGCTCTCTGCTTCTTCCTGACTATCCACATAGACCATGAGCGAGAAGGCTTCGTTGAAAGAGGCCTCGCCACCGTAACCGTGGTCCATAGCGATGATTTTTTGGTCTCCGATGAACAGCTCCGCATAATTCAACTTGGCAGCAGCCACCGTAGCCTGCCCCTCACCATAGTAAGAGAGATGACCCAGACGAGCCTGAGGCAGCTTGTCCTTATAGTAGTCCAACATGGGCTGGGCTAAGCCAACCTGGTCCTGCGAGAAGAGCAAGCAAATGTCAAACTGATAAGGCTTGTCCAAGTTCGGTGCGTAGGACAGTTGCCAGGACAGACCGAAGCGGTCTTCCAACCAGACATAGTAAGGGCTGAAGGGGTATTCTGCCAAAGGCATAAGCACACGGCCACCGTCTGACAGGGCTTCGTAGAGGCGAGTCACATCCACCTTATCAGCCACCGTCACCATGAGGGACATGGACTCATTGAGCTTGAAATAAGGCCCCGCACTAATCGCCGCCAAGGTCATATCACCCAGCTGGAATTGGACCAAGTCAGAGTCACCAGAAGGCGTATCCGTAATCGTATAGGTCCAGTCAATCTTGCCTCCAAAGAGGTCCACATAAAAGGCCGCAGCCTCTTTTGCCTCTGTATCATACCAGAGATGAGGGATAATGGTTTGCATAAAATTCTCCTTTTCTTTCGTCAGCCTATTATATCACAGACTTGTCCGTACAAGTGTACAAGAAAACCGCCTATGCTATAATAGAAGGATAGAAAAGGAGCAAAATATGGAAATCTGGAACGCCTACACAGCCGACGGCCAACTGACCGACCACACCCTCACACGAGGCCAAGCCATTCCCGACGGCCTCTACCACCTGGTCGTCGAGTGCATCATCCGCCACCGCGACGGCAGCACCCTCTTCATGAAACGCGACAGCACCAAGCCCTCCTACCCTGACTATTATGAAGCGACAGCAGGAGGCTCAGCCTTGTTTGGGGAAATAGCAGAGCAGGCCATTTTACGCGAAGTCCGCGAAGAAACTGGTATTAAGCTGACAGCTACTCAACTCCGCCACCATACACACTTTGTCGCCCATGATGACCAGTGTATCTTCCACTGCTACTGGGCAGAAACCGACTGGAACAAAACTGCCATCCAACTCCAAGCCAACGAAACCAGCAACTACATCTGGGTCAAGCAAGAAGACCTAGAACACTTTCTAGAAACAGAACTTGTCATTCCCAGACAGAAGGCCTATGTGGAGAGGCTGTTTTTATAACAAGAACAGGGCAAGAGCGAGAATGAAACTCAGCAAAACATGAGATAAAAAGTGACTGAGATGATTTCTCCCAAAAAGAATGTGACCACCTAAGACACGCACACCGCAAGCCAAGAATAAACCAAAAATAAATCCCCAAACTGTCTGCCAGCCCAACAAACTGAGCAAGACTGGGCAAGCATATAAAACCAGTAACCAGCTGGGAAGTTTCTGACGATAAACCCAAGCAGATAGCGGCAATAGCACCAAATAAAGTACAATCAAGCATTTAACAATAAGCATCTAGAACTCCTTTCCCCATCAATCTATCATGAGGGGGTAAGGCACTGTCAAGAGGAGATTATGAAAACAGGACAAGTTATGCAACAATTTGGTATCAAACGTGATACACTTCGTTTTTACACAGAACAAGGATTGCTACAACCGCAACTGATTGGCGGCAATTACTACTGGAACGAGGAAGAAATCAACAACCTAGAAAATATCCTAGGTCTCCGTCAATTAGGCTTATCTGTGAAAGCCATCATCCGTATCAAAGAACTTCACGACACCAAATGCGGCAGTCTCGAACAACTAGAAGAAAACAAGCAGGTCATACTAGACGAAATCAGCGACCGTGAAAAACAAATCCTCCTGCTCCAAGAACAGAAGGAAAATTTAGAAAACCTACTCCAGCAAATCGAAGAAAAACTAGGCACTTTCTAGTAAAATCCCCGCCGTCACGCGACAGCGGGGATTATTTCTTTACAAATTTACAAACTCTTCAGCATATTATCAATATGCTGGATAGATTTGTCACGGCCGAGGAGGTAAAAGTTCAATAGTTTCTTAACTTTTTAATCTCTTGATAAATGTCCTTTCGGAATTTTCCTAGAGAAACATTCGTCATATCCTCGTCAAAAATCACATCACCATAGATCATCCTATCTATTTCGTCATCTGTTAGGGATAATTGAGTATCTATATCACCATCTATCTGCAATAACTTTCGTAGCTCCTCCCTATATTTATTAGAATATCTCACCTCACGTGAAAGCATATTTTTTACATCAATACTATGAACACTATAAGCTTCCTCTAACTTAATTGCGTCTATGTCTCCCTTCCCCTTGTCGGTTGTAGAAATAGTTACCTTAACTTCATCAGACGTAGTCAGTTGATAACTAAAAGCCACTTCATTTTCCTCAACATCAGACTTTATAAATGGGTGAATATTAAAGTTAGCTGTCCATTTGATACGATTACAAGCTCCGCAAGAGGGGATTAAATTATATAGGCTAACCGCTAACCACGGATACTCATCTTTACTATAGAAATGATCCATTTGAGCAGAAAATTTATCTCCTCTATTATTTATATAATTCCGATTGCAATAAGGACAGACAGTGAGCCCCAACTCATTGATAAGAAATCTATTGATATTCTCCTCTTCACCTTTTAGTTTCTTCCCCATGATGTCTTGATGAATATATACTAATTTCAACTTTTTAATATTCTTCTTAGTACAGTCAACACCATTCGCACGTTGAACCATTTTTTTCATTGCTTCTGGTGGCAATAGTATCAGTTTTTTAAAATTTTCCTCTGAAGTTGCACTGACAGAAAAATATTCTTCACCTTTTGGCACCACTTCTCGTAGCTCATTTATCAACTTCTCAATATTCCCCGATTCAAAAAGCTTACGTTGTCGTATGAGAGACTTTAAAAAGAAAGCTTTGACCAACTCATAGTACTTCTCCTTCGTTTTCTCTGTGTATAAATCTTCGATGTACATCATATATTTTGTTTAGTTGCTCCTTCTTTCTCTTCTTTTAACTTCTTTAGTTCTTTCTCAAGTAGGTTAATCCGTAAATCAATATCTTGAACATAAATCTTATTGTACATTTCTATTAATTTTTGTGAAACAATATTTTCCCCTATTGAATCAATTACTTTTTTTAGTCTTTCGCCACTTGGCTTCTCCTTTAGAAATTTATAAATATATTGTTTCTCTAATCTCTCATCTTTTGAGTCGCTTAATGTTTTAATTACTGTATCAATGACGATTTTAGCATGCTCTCCACGTGTACTTTCCAAGAAAAAGGAGTCACGATACAAGTCATGGATATTTTGACCAAATGTTGTCACTTGATTTTTTTCTATAATTCTCTGCCCATTATTACCTTTTTTTAGCATAATGACATTTTCTGCATAAATATCTGATAACATTATTGGAGAGTGTGTTGTCATGATAATCTGAATATGCTTATCCTTGAAAATCTCCTGAATAATTGGTAAAGCAACACTAATCCACCGACGCTGCCACTCTGGATGAAGCCCTAAATCAACCTCGTCCAAAAGCAGAAGAATGTTGTTAGCTTTCAATTCCTTTTTAATGCTATATAAACGCCCAAAAAGATTTAATAAAGCAAGTTCTCCCGAACTTAACCCATCCCAAGAGAATGTAATGGTGCTCAATAATTTGTCAATGGATAACTTATAAAATGGGCTGATATATGAATTTATAGTAGGTCGCTCAAGTTTCTCCATCTTTAGTTTTTCCACAAGCTCTAATATGGAGTAATATTTGTCATAAAATATATCAAACGTTTCTGGATTCGCTACTGTCTTTCGCTCCTTGGGCTCCTCGATTTTCTCTATTTCCTCAATTAATGACTTTAAAATTCGACGATAGTTTCCTCCTATCCTCTCCAAACTCGAAAAATCTCTAATAATAGCATCCTTGTGAATATCCCTTCCTAAGCGAAGCTTACGCTTTCCTTTGTCCAACGGACTATCATCAGGATGCTCAAAGTAGTCTAAATATGCATTTGCTTTAGCCCAAGCCTTTTGAAGACCTTCATCATTATCCCACCTACTTAGAAAATCATCCCAATCTTTGATTCCTAGATTTTTTTTGAAATTATAACAAGCTGGAATCTCTTGACTCTGCTCTTTTACAATCAACTTAAATTTATCTCTTTCTCCCTTCTTCCCTGTAGGCTTTTCTAGTAGTTTTACCTCTCTTACCTCTATGACAGTATAAATGAGCACATCATATAAATTCTGAAGGAGTTGTTTCTTTGGTGAATACTTATTATTTGGTGAGTATGCCCCATTATCGTTTGTTCCAGAAAGTTTTCTTGGAGCAAGAATTTCGTCAATATCCAAAGTAGTTTTGTAGTATTTCAACGAATCATCTTTATTAATGATAATTTTCTTACTTTTTATAAAACGAAGTATTTCAAATTTATTAATAATTGCACTCTTAAGAAAGCCTATTTGTTTTTTCATATCATTTAGATTCACATAGTATAACTCTGAGTCAGTTAATAAACGGCTTGTAGATATATCTTTTGAGCTATTCAACTCCCTCCCGAGAGAGCTTAACTCGATTGAAGTGGAAAACTTAACTATATTGGTCTCCGAAACCTTTGGTGGTCTTGTAGTATAATGCTTGCTCCCACTCTTTTTCGCCGAAAACTTTATCTGGGAAACCCAATCCTCATCTGTCTGAGTATAGTATCTGCACCTGTCATTAGCTACATCATAAAATACAAAAATTTTGTCAGCCGACATACTAAGTATATCATTCACCAATCTCGTCTTCCCAACTCCATTCTCCCCAACAATAACAGTCAAGTCATCAATTCCTTCTGCATATGGAATTTTAATATAGTCTGGATTTTCTTCTATTTCAAAAGTTTTTCCGCCTGTATATTTGACCTTAATATCTGGTAAAAAGTTGGTTGCTTCATATTTCTCTTCCATGCTTTTGATTTTCTCAATCATCGCTACCAATCGCATTTCCTTTTTCTTCATCGCTCCTATCTCCTTATTGCATTTATTTCCTATTATAACCTCTAATGTAATTTTTTTAAAGCATAATTAAAAGAAGTTGAACATAGCCAACTTCCTTATTATTTATTTCATCACAAACTCTTCAACATATTATCAATATGCTGGATGGATTTTTCACGACCGAGCAGGTAAATCGTATTTGGCAGCTCTGGTCCGTGCATTTCGCCTGAAACGGCGATACGGATTGGCATGAAGAGGTTTTTGCCCTTGATGCCTGTTTCTTTTTGAACAGCCTTGATTTGCGGGAAGATATTATCTGGTTGGAAATCTTCGTCCGTCATAGCTTCCAATTTTTCTTTGAGAGCATTGAGGACAGTCGGAACTGTTTCGCCAGCCATGACTTCTTTTTCTTCCTCGGTCAATTCTGGGAAGTCAGAGAAGAAAAGGTCTGTCAACGGAACGATTTCGTCCACAGAAGACATTTGTGGCTTGTAAAGTTCCACCAATTTTTCTGCCTTGTCTGTCAAGCGACCCGCTTCTTCCAAGAATGGTTTGGCAAGGTTGAAAATGGTCTCCAAATCAGCTTTTTTGATGTACTCATTGCCCATCCAAGCCAACTTTTTCGGATCGAAGGAAGCTGGTGACTTGCTGAGGCGTTTTTCGTCAAAGAGTTGGATAATCTCATCTTTGGAGAAGATTTCTTCCTCACCACCAGGAGTCCAACCCAAAAGCGTGATAAAGTTGAAAACAGCTTCTGGCAGGTAGCCTTTTTTGCGGTAATCTTCGATAAAGGCAAGAGTATTGGTGTCACGTTTGGACAACTTTTTACCCGTTGCAGAGTTGATAATCAAGGTCATGTGGGCAAATTCTGGTGCTTCCCAGCCCAGTGCCTCATAGACCATGAGCTGCTTGGGTGTATTGGCAATGTGGTCGTCTCCACGGATAACGTGCGATATTTCCATCAGATGATCATCGATCACCACGGCAAAGTTGTAGGTTGGATAGCCGTCGCGTTTCTGGATAACCCAGTCGCCACCGATGTTGCCACCTTCGAACTCGATTTCGCCCTTAACCATGTCATTCCACTTGTAGATACCAGCTTCATTGACAGCCAAGCGAACAGTTGGAACAATGCCAGCCGCCTCACGCTCTGCGATGTAGGCCGTTTTTTCATCCTCAGACATGCCCAGGTATTCGTTGATGTAGCGAGGTGTTTCGCCCGCAGCTTCCTGACGCTCACGCTCCGCCGCCAACTCTTCTTCTGTCACGTAAGACTTGTAAGCCTTGCCTGAAGCCAAGAGCTGATCAACATACTTTTGGTAAATATCCAAACGCTCTGATTGACGGTATTGGTCATGGGTTTCTGGGCTTTCGTCCCAGTCAATGCCCAACCAACGCAGGTTTTCCAGCTGAGAACGCTCACCGTCTTCCACATGGCGTTTGCGGTCCGTATCTTCGATACGAATGATAAAATCACCGCCGTGATGACGAGCAAAAAGATAGTTAAACAATGCTGTACGAGCATTTCCGATATGCAACAGTCCCGTTGGACTTGGTGCGTAACGCACACGAATTGGTTTGGTCATGGTTCTCTCCTGTCAAAATTTCAATTATACCTATTATATCACTAAATTGCCAAAAAGAAAGCTGACCATGCTTTTTCAGCAGGTATCAGCCCTCTTCTTATTTTTCCCCATCTTCCTTCCCAAAAAGAAGCTGAATACCGACAAGGATGAGAATAAATGCAATAATAAGACTGCCAGTTCCGATAGGCAACCAGTTATAGTAAGCATTTAGAATAATCAACAAGATTCCCAGACTACCAAAGAAGCCCCGCATATCTTTTTTCCGTAGATTGGTAATGGCTCCAATAATAAAGACTGCGCTACAAATCAAAATCCACAGAGGCACATCCAGCGCGGGCAGTTGGATAGCGTCCTTAAAGAGAAAGAATGCCGCAGCTAGAATAAAGGCCAGACCTAAAATTATTTTTTTCATTTTTGTTCTCCTTTTCTTATCTGGAACCAGTATATCATTTTTCTGCCCTTCTGATTGCTTCCTTGGGCTAAGTGGTCAGATTTGGCTGGTAAATGGTTGTGAAAACTGGTTGAAAGTCATTCAAGAACTGTCTCTAGCGATAACAGCCTAGATGGACTGAAATGAAGACGATTTTCGATTGGCCGCAATCCACTTGAGTGCATAGAGGGCTAGCAAGCCACTAGCCAGCAGAAATATCCAGCTAATCTGGTCTGCTGGGAGTACCAAGACCAGACCAGATACGATGAGCCGAACGAAAGCATTGCCCAACATGAAATAAGTCGATATACCTCCGCCGATAGTGGCCAGTTGCTCCTCGGGCATGGAATTGACAAATTTGGCGTTAAACTTTGGACTATTGGCTCCGATACTTACTCCAATAGCCACAATAAACAAGAGGGTCAGTATCAGTTGATGAGTAAGAATGCTGACAAAAATACCGACCAAAAAGAGGGTGGAGGCGACTTCCAGATGGACCATGCTACTCTTTTTAAATAGACTCAAAACCAGGCTCGATCCCAGGATACTTCCTACAAAGAAGGCAAACATAATGGCTGCTAGGGTCGTTTCTGTATTAAGGAGAACAAAGGTTGGGTCCTCACTCATGACCAGCAGAAGAATTGGATTTAAGGCTGCCGAACACGCATTCAACAGGGGGCTGGTAATCAGTATCAGACGAAATTCTGGTACCTTGCGCATTTCTCTTATCCCCAGCTTGATAGAAGAGAGAAAACCTGCTTGCTTCTCTTTTTTCCTTGACTGCTCTGCTATTTTCAAAGGCTGCTCCGCAAGGAGTTTGCCAAAAACTGGCGTCAGCAGCTGCATAATGAGAAAGGCGGCTAAAAAGGTGCCTGCATTGAGAAAGGCAAGGTGCTGATAAGAAAGGAGGCCGATTAGGAGGACCGACAGGGCTTGAAAGGCCATGTTGCTGAGATTCGTGACGGTCATGCGGAAGGCGACATACTGCTCCCGCTCTTCCTTGGGCGCTACGCGCAATCCCAGAGGTGTATAGAGGCCGTTTTCATAGAAACCAGCAAAGTCTGAAAAGACATTGAAAATCGCCGCAACCACCACAATCCAAAGGGCTGGCTCAAAGCCCATACAGAAACCAATAATCAGGTAAAGGGCGACACGAAAGAGGAGGGTCAGCTTGATGGTGCCGAGTTTATTGACCGTCTTATCTGCCAGATAGCCTGTAATCAGCCCCATAAAACTGGGAAAGATTTCCGAAAAAGTCACAATAGCCAGAGCCAGTCGACTGTTGGGCACAAGCAGAACATAATTCAGAAGGGCTAGGTAGTAGACCACATCACCCAAATTGGACAACATATCTGAAGTCAAAACCCATAAATAGGTAGAATTATTCAAAATCTTTTTCATAGTCAATCCTTTTCTTATAATATTTCAGAATATTCAGACTTTTTATGTTGCAGAGGAGCCGAAGTGACCTCCTATGAGATACTAGCCTTATTTAGAACCTAGATTCACAAGTAAAGTGCTTTCATGTAAGAGAGCGTTTTTCGCTAATCAAGGCCGTTTTTTGAAGGAATACGGACTGTATTTTGACAAAAACAAACGATGGTAGCTGAAAAACCAGCCTTAGATGGGAAGTGCCGAACTGTCAATACAGGTTCTTAGAGTGGATAGTAAGGTTTGTGAAGGCTAGATCGCCTGTGACATGAAGAATTTTTTCTCCTCTAGCTGTCGCATAATTGTTGGTGGTTGAGAAAACCTGTTCTGCCTCCACCACCGCTTGCCAGTTTGTTGGCAAATAAAGAGTGACAGAAGAGAAGACACCTTCTACCCGAAAACTGGCCTTGTCTCCTAAAATCACTGCCTGATCAAAGTAGACCGTACTAGAACCGAAAACCACTTCCACGCTATCATGGAGAAAATTATCATCGTGGATATAGCGAGTAGAAGAACCAAAACTGGTTTCCTTTTCCCAAAATTGCTCCCCCCTCACAACTTCTTTCAGCCTCTTAGATTTGAATTTAGATTTGGATTTGAACATCAAACTCAAGCCCAGGCAGAATAAGCCGAGAGAAATAACCATGGTCCAAGTGCCAAAGTTGACCCAATCATAGACTGAGTTGGCTGCAATAAAAGCCAGACCGAAACAAAATAAACTAGCAATCCAGTCCAATTTCACCAATCGATGGACACCAGTAACAGCAGATAAAACAAACCAAACCGTTGTCCAAAATGGCATCTCCTGGTGTAAACCCAATGAATCCTTCAGCAACACCAAGACAGCCAAGCCGATAAACAAACAACCCATAACAAGACGTTTCATCTTCCTACCTCACTTCCTGTATTCTTTCTTTTAATAAATGGTAATAATGCCGCGATACGTGAACTTCCTTATAAGTATTTGCAAAGCGAACGCTGCTCGTACCAGAAAAGGACTTGTCTAGCGAGTAAATCGCGCGCACATTGATAATGGTTGACTTAGCTACCCGACAAAAATAGATGGGCAAGTATTCTTCTAACTCATAGAGTTTCAATTTGACTTCGTAGGCCTCCTCACCTGTGTGGGCGAAAATCTTGGTCCCATCCGTCTCAAAGAAAAGCACATCGCTTAAGGACAGAAAATACTCACTGCTTCCTTTATAGAAGATGAGCGAAGGCCGATTCAGCTGGCTCAAAGTCTTTTGAATAGCCTCAAACTCTGGCCCCAAGTGACGAGCCCGAATAACCACTTCTATATCGTCTAAGCTGTCATCTAACTCAATACGAATTTTCATAGCCCCTCCCTCGTTTTCCTAATCTTATTATAGCAGGTTTTATAATCATTACAAGGGCATTTCAGTAAGTGGTCTTTTTTTAGCCATAAGTGGTTAAAAAATAACAAGTATGTGGACAGCAGTCCTCTTCAAAAATCAAAAAACAGGTTCAACTGTCCTTGATAAGTAAGGATAGTACATTCCTATAAAACCAAAAATGACAGCCTGTTACTGACATGGACAAATTGCGGCACAAACCCATAATATATAGATTTTGAATATCACGGAGTATAGTCTTTTGGTACTTGCTCCGACTATCTGGGAGACAGCTGGAACAAGGTTCGTGTCAATAGGTGCAGCCTGCTTTTACAGTCCAAAAGCCGTGAGAGGTTGGAAGTAGAAGAGCGAAGCAATTCACTCCTGTAGAGTACAGCAAAACGAGGAGATCGAACTCGAGCCAAACGCTACTCCTCAGAGTTGGCCTCCCCACTCCCACCTACCACTCTTTAATTGATAGGTGAGAGACTGAACACCTCCACTAAAGCTTTTCACTCATCAGAGTAATAAAAGACAAACTGAACGATTATATAAACAATAGAACTCCTAGCCAGGCCTAAGCTAAGAGTTCTGTAATCATCACCTTAAGGAAGAGACTGGGCTCAAGCCCAGAACCGCTTCTCAGAATTCGTCTTCCCACTCCCAGTCTGTGAAGAAGGGAATGGTAGGCTTCTTAAAAGATAGAATCTAAGATAGAGGTACTGCCCCCACCGCCATCGCCACCTGAAACGATATGGCTACCGATAACATTGGCAAAGGTTTGGATATTCAAGCTTTGTACGTAGATTTCTCCGTAGCCTGTGAAGGTATTGACAATCCCTTCGCCTGTACCGATGGATTGAAGGAAGCCATTTTCCAGATGGATATCGTAATTAAGATCTTTACTCCACGCCACCACATGGGCGTTGTCAATAGTAATGGTACCGCCATTTAGTTCCAACTTTTTAATAGAACCAAAGGCATTGGCCAAGAGGGTTCCTTCTCCCTCAGTAGTCATAACAAAGAGACCACCTTGCCCACCGAAGAAGGCACGACCAACACTTTGGCGCTCCATCTTGTACTGGGCAGAACCATCAAGGGCTAGGAAGGCTCCGTCATTGAGACGGTATTGCTTAGCACCGAGATTCAGGGCAATCACCTGACCTGGTGTAGAGGGAGCAAGGGCAATTTTCCCGTCGTCATTATTGGAAACTGCCTGTGTGATGAACATGGACTCGCCTGAAACGATCGAGCGACCGATAGCTCCCATAATTTTGCCAAGTCCTGACCCGCCACGAGCATTCAGCTTGGTATTGAGGGTTACGCTAGGTGTATGGTAGACCATGCTTCCCTGTTGAATATAAGCTGATTCTCCCGCCTCCAGTGCAATTTCTACTAGCGGAAATTGCATATTGCTATCGATTGTGTATTTCATACGGTTGTCAGACATAAGTATACTCCTTTTTTGTTTTGTATTATTTTCACAATACAATTCTACAAAAATCACAGCTATCTGTCAACTATTTTTATGCTATTCAGAAACTTATTTTACTTCGGTCATCAATCCTGTATCGACATCATAGACAGCTCCGCTGATGACCACATCATCTGGAATCAGAGGACTTTGACGGAGAAGTTCCATGTCCTCACGGACACTGTCTTCCACATCCGTAAAGGGCAAGAAATCCTGACCGGTCACATTCACACCTAGTTCCTGTTGGATATGGTGGGCAAAGGCCTCATTGGTAAAGGTTTGGGCTCCGCAGTCCGTATGGTGCAAGACCACAATTTCCCGCGTTCCCATTTGTTGCTGGGAAATGACCAGGGAACGAATCATGTCCTCGGTTACGCGACCGCCCGCATTCCGCAAAATATGGGCATCCCCTAGAGCCAGACCCAGGGCCTGCGCTACGTGCAAACGTGAATCCATACAAGTCACGATTGCCACCCTCGTCTTAGGACGCAGTGGTAAATGATAATCTCCATGTAAATCAACATAAGCTCTGTTGGCTTGCATAAAATGTTCAAAATAAGACATAATTCCTCCTATACTGATGAGAATTTCTAAAATTTTCAGACAATAACTGCTTCTAGCTTAACACATTCTTCTGTATTTGTCGCAAAAAGAGGAGCGACTAGCTGTCACTCCCGAATGTTTGTATCATTTGAACACTTTTTGCAGGACTTCGCCAATGGTGGTCACGCCGATAACCGTGATTTCCTTAGGCACCTTGATACCTGTCAGGGAATTTTTAGGGGCATAGACCTTGGTAAAGCCCAATTTGGCGGCTTCGTTAATCCGTTGTTCAATCCGATTGACGCGGCGGATTTCCCCTGTCAGACCGATTTCGCCTATAAAGCACTCTTGTGGGTTGGTTGGCTTATCCTTGTAACTGGAGGCAAGGGCAACTGCGACCGCCAGGTCAATAGCTGGCTCATCCAGTTTAACACCACCTGCTGACTTGAGGTAGGCATCTTGGTTTTGGAGGAGCAGGCCTGCCCGTTTTTCCAAAACCGCCATAATCAAGCTGGCACGGTTGAAATCCAAGCCTGTCGTGGTCCGCTTGGCATTGCCAAACATGGTCGGGGTCACCAGAGCCTGCACTTCCGCAAGGATTGGGCGGGTGCCCTCCATGGTCACGACAATAGCAGAGCCTGTCGCCCCGTCCAAACGCTCTTCCAGAAAGACCTCACTAGGATTGAGGACCTCGACCAAACCCTGCGACTGCATTTCAAAAATACCGATTTCGTTGGTGGAGCCAAAGCGGTTTTTGACCGCCCGCAAGATACGGAAGGTGTGTTGACGCTCGCCCTCAAAATAGAGAACGGTGTCCACCATGTGCTCCAAGGTCCGCGGTCCAGCCAGGGTTCCTTCCTTGGTCATGTGGCCGACGATAAAGGTTGCGATATTGTTGGTCTTGGCAATCTGCATGAGTTCATTGGTCACTTCACGGACCTGACTGACAGAGCCTTGCACGCTGGAGATGTCAGGACTCATAATGGTCTGGATAGAGTCAATAATCAGGAAATCTGGCTTAATCTTCTCAATCTCGGTCCGAATGGCCTGCATATTGGTTTCCGCATAGAGATAGAACTCGCTGTCGATGTCGCCCAATCGCTCGGCCCGCAGCTTAATCTGCTGGGCAGACTCCTCACCCGATACATAGAGGACCGTGCCGATGGTGGAGAGTTGGGTGGAAACCTGCAAGAGCAGGGTCGATTTGCCAATCCCTGGATCACCTCCAATCAGGACCAGACTGCCTGGCACCACGCCGCCTCCGAGGACACGGTTAAACTCTTCCATCTTGGTCTTGGTGCGAGCCACTTGAATAGAGGAAACTTCATTGAGTTTCATGGGCCGAGTCTTCTCACCTGTCAGGCTGACCCGCTCATTCTTGACTTCCGCAACTTCCACTTCCTCGACAAAGCTAGACCAGGAGCCACAGTTGGGGCAGCGGCCCAGATACTTGGGTGAGTGGTATTCACAATTTTGGCAAACAAAGGTTGTTTTTTTCTTAGCCATCTTATTTCCCCGTATCTAAATTTCCAAAAATATCATAACGCAAATTCAGCAGAATTTTTCTTGTAAATTTCCTATCATAGGTAACTGTATCAAAAATACAATAGCAGAAACTTAGTATGGTTGCAGTTGCAAATCCAAAATCCGCTATTAATGCCCAAATACCATTATTAGATAAACTGCTTCTAAACAACTCCATTATCTCTTCTTCAGAGAGTTTATTTAGTATTAGACTATACAACTCTGTTCCTAATGTTAAAAAGGTTATCCATAATGTTGCAATAATACCCATACACCATCTTATGAGACTATGAGTTGACTCAAGTGATTTGTTTATCTCTTCAATAAGAAGCTCAACATCATCATTAGACAAATAATCCTCTTTTTTCAAAAATATCGATATTTTTAAAATTTTGTTTAGAGTGTATTTGCTTGTTACATAAAGTATTCCTATCATAAAGAGTAGAAGCAATAATTGGGATGAATCAACAGAGTCTGAGGATAGCCGACTATTTCGAACTTGTTGCTCAAAAAACACCATTATTCCTAGAAGAGCTACTAGTTGAAATAACTTAACTAAGATTTCCTCCCACAGTGAAAATTCACTTCTCATTAATTTTTTAATTGCATAATACACATTCGACATCTTATTTCCCCGTCGAACCAAACCCGCCAGTTCTCACGCCGTCTGCCTCATCGCCATCGACGACTAAGAAGGGCATAAAGACACCTTGGACGATGCGCTCGCCAGCTTCTAGTACGACTGGCTCATCGGTGATGTTTTTCATCTGGGCAAAGATATGGCCTTCGTTGGCTGGATTGCCATAGTAGTCGCCGTCAATAACCCCAACTGAGTTAATCAGGACCAGGCCCTTCTTGCGAGGGTTGGACGAACGATCGTAGAGATAGAGGACCTCCCCTGCCTGCATATAGGCCTTGACACCCGTTGGCACCAGTTTAATCTCGCCTGGTCCGATGGTGGTTTCCACTGCTACTTTCAAATCATAGCCTGCCGCATGGGCAGTTTCTCGTTTAGGCAATAAGTTTTCATCTGTAAACTGGCTAACCAGTTCAAAACCGCGGATTTTCATACACATTCCTTTCTGCTTCTTCGGTCCATTTTTCTTTCTCTATTATAATTTATTCGTAGCCTAAAAGCAAAAACCAGCCGCTGGGGCTGGTTGTGACTTTATCAAAAAATCATTCAAACACAAACTGGTTGTAGTAAAGCTCTGAATAGAAGCCTTTCAGTTTTAGGAGTTCTTCATGATTGCCCTGTTCGATAACTTGGCCATCCTTGAGAACGATGATTTGATCAGCGTTGAGGATGGTCTTGAGGCGGTGGGCAATGACGAAACTGGTACGGCCTGCCACGATGGCTTCCATAGCCTGTTGAATCTTGCTTTCTGTTACGGTGTCCACATTGGAAGTCGCTTCATCCAGGATAAGGACTTGCGGGTCTGTCAAGAGGGTTCTGGCAATGGAAATGAGCTGTTTCTGACCAGTTGAGAAGACATTTTCATCATCTGAGACCTGGGTTTCATAACCCTCTGGCAAACTCATAATGAAGTCATGGATATGGGTGGCACGCGCAGCAGTTTCAACCATCTCTTGGCTGGCCTCTGGGGCTCCAAATCGGATATTGTCCGCAATGCTTCCGCTGAAGAGAACAGACTCTTGCAGAACGATACCTGTATTTTTACGGAGGCTATCCAGGTCATATTCCCGAATATCCTTGCCGTCAAACTTGATAGCCCCAGCATCCACATCGTAGAAGCGGTTGATCAGGTTCATAATGGTCGTTTTCCCAGACCCTGTTGGCCCAACCACTGCCACCATCTTGCCCTTTGGAGCTGAGATCGAAACATTGGATAGAACTTTTTTGTCTGGCAGATAAGAAAAGTCAATGTTCTCAATCTCCACCCCTTCTCGAAGCTCGGTGAAGAGCGGCGCATTTTCAGGACGGACTTCTTCAGGCTCGTCAAACATCTCTTGAATCCGATGGGCACCTGTAAAGGCCAGCTGTAATTCCGCCCAGCTTGACGCAATCTGCATCAGGGGCTGGTAATATTGCTGAGAATATTGGACAAAGGTTACGACCAGACCTAGGGCTGCTGCGGTTGTCAGGCTGGAATCATTGAGGACCATGGTTGAGCCAACAAAGATGACAATAGCTGTGTTGAGCAGGCTCATCCCGTTCATGACGGGGAAGAGCAGGCCAGCAAAGAGGCGGCCCTTGAAGGTCGTTGCCCGCACCTTTTCATTGAGGGTCAAGAAGCCCTCGATGGTCTCTTCCTGAACTCCTTGGACAATAATGGCCTTTTGGCCAGAAATCTTCTCATCCATATAGGCATTGAGTTCGCCCACCGCTGCCTGTTGCAGGTCGGTGTATTTCCGAGCCGTCCGAATGATAAAGACCAGGAAAAGAAGTGCTACTGGTGTAGAAGCAACTGTCACCCAGGCCAGTTGGACATTGAGATCAAACATGATCCAAACCAGCCCGATGTAGAGGGCAATATTGGTCACAACCTGGGTCAAACTCATGTTGAAAGAGTTTTGGATATTGTCCAAGTCACTGGTAAAGCGAGATAGGATATCTCCATCCTTATGCGTATCGAAAAACTGGATGGTCAATCGTTCTAATTTCCCAAAGAGGCCCTTACGCATCCGATTGGTCGAGTGCCCAATGATACGGGTAAAGAGGAGGGAATAGATGAGGGTGGCACCAATTTGGCTCAAATAGGCAAAGAGAAGATTGCCCATGACCGCCTGAAAGGCTGCCATACTTGGTTTCACCAGGTCTTGTCCTGTGGCCTGGGCAGTCGCCTGAGCCTTGAAAAATTCCTGAGCCCAGGTTCCCAGTTCAGTCAGGGCCTGTCCCAGATAGACTGGGGCCTTGACCTGCATATAGGTCGCCAAAATGATGGCCAAAAAGATAAGGGCAAAGGAAAGTTTGTAGCGTTTTAAATAAAACCAGAAAAATCGTGCTGTTTTCATACTCTTTTACTAAGGGTGAGCAGAGTGGCTGGCAGATTCGAGCCTGCCATCAGCCTTCTGCTCCTTCTCTACTGAGAATATCTCCCCTTAGTTGGCCTCCTTTCCTTTTTGTGTTTCATAAATTTCGCGGTAAACCGCATTGGTTTCAACCAGTTCCTTGTGGGTTCCTTGACCGATGAGGCGGCCTTCATCCAGAACCAAAATCTTGTCAGCCTTGACCACTGAAGAAATCTTCTGGGCAATGATGACGGTTGTGGTCCCCTTGAGGTCCTTGTTTAAGGCCTCCTGAACCAATTTTTCGCTCTTGGCATCCAAGGCAGAGGTGGAATCATCTAGGACCAGAACCTTGGGTTGGCCGATAACCCCACGGGCAATCGAAATCCGTTGTTTTTGACCACCAGAGAAGTTATTGCCCCGCTCCTCGACCTGACTGTCATAGTTGTCTTCCAACCGGTCGATAAATTCTTTGGCTTGGGCAATACCAGAGGCCCGCTCCAGGGCCGCCAAATCAGCATTGGATTTCCCTTGACGCAGGTTTTCAGCGATGGTTCCAGAAAAGAGAATGGCCTTTTGAAGGACGATGGAAACCGTAGCTTTCAAGGTCTCTGAACTCATCTCTTTTAAGTCCCTTCCCCCAATGGAAATGCTTCCCTCCTGTGGGTCAAAGAGTCTTGGAATCAGCTGAGCCAAGGTGGACTTACCAGCCCCCGTCGCTCCAACAATCCCAATCATTTCCCCACTCTTGGCCTCGAAGGAAATGTTCTTCAGGCTAGGCTCTGTATCATGGGGGTAGGTAAAGGTCACATTGTCAAAGACCAGATCCCCAGATAGGTCCTCCAGCGGACCATCTTGGAAGGTCATGGCTGGCTCGGTCTCCAAGACTTCCCCAATCCGTTTGAGGGAAATCATGGCCCGGCTGGCCTGCATACCAATAAAGCTGACCATGATAATGGCAAACATAAGCTGCATCATATAGGTCATAAAGGAGGCCATATTGCCAATCACCTCTGGCTGGGTTTCAACTAGCCCAGACACCAGATAGATAGAAGCAAAAATCGCCATATAGGCCACCAAACTCAAGAGAGGCTGCATGACGGAGAAACCATAGCCGATAAAGAGGTTCAAGTCCAACAAGTCATTGGAAACTTCTTTGAACTTGGCATATTGGTTCTTCTCTTGGACGAAGGACTTAACCACACGGGCACCGCGCAGGTTTTCCTTGGCAATGGCATTCATGCGGTCCATCAAGGATTGGAATTTGCCAAAACGAGGACCCATGGTTCCCATGGTCACTGCCATGACAATGGCAATGAAAATAACCATCAGAACAATAATCCACCAGAGACTTGGCAGGGTAGACACTGCTAAGACAAAGGCTCCGACAAAAAGAATAGGCAGGCGCAGAAGGACCTGGAAGATCATCATGACCAGGTTTTGAATCTGGTTGACATCATTGGTCATACGAACAACCAGGTTCCCTGCATTGAACTCCTCCACATTAGCATAAGAGAAGGTCTGGATTTTGCGGAAGGTCTGCTCCCGAATATCCGCTGATACGCCCTGGGCAATCTTTGCGGCCAGTACCGTATTGACTGCACCGGATAAGAGACCTAGGCCAGCAATGGCCAAGAGCCAGATACCGATTCGATAGATTTCATCCTGATCATTGGCCAAAACTGCCGCCAGGACATCCTTGAGAAATTGAGGCTGGGTGAGGGAACTCACCACCACTCCAATGGTCATTAAAATAGAGCCCGCAACATACCACTTATAGGGCTTCAATGCTTGTTTAAGCATGTTCTTTCTCCTTGTACTCCTTAATATTTTCCTTGAGTCGCTCAATCATGCGGATCATGGACTTAAAGTCCTCTTTAGGAATGCCCTTAAAGAGGGTCTCTGCCATTTCCAGATGCCAACTGGCCAAGAGGCCTGATTTTGATTGTCCTAATTCAGTGAGAACCACCTGTTTATAGCGCTTGTCCGAACAGGATGGGACGGTCTGGATAAATCCATTTTTTTCCATCCTTTTGACCAAATTACTGGCCACCGACTTGGAAATCCGTAGTTCCGCCTCTATATCCTTGACAAAGATTTCCTTATCCTTGTTCTGGCAGAGGAAGGTCAGAACATGCCCTTGCGGACCAGCTAGGTGCTCCACCCCATGCTGCTTGGCTATCTTATCACTAATATGTTCTAACTGATGTAAAACACGGCGCAATTCTCCCATCTGAGACATAGACAGTACCCTTTCTATTAGAACCTGTCTTCACAGTTCAGCACCTCCGTCTAAGGCTAATTTTTCAGCTCCTCATCGTTGGTTTTTTTCAAAACACAGTCAGTATTCCCTCAAAAACTACCCTGATTAGCGAAAAACGATCTCTTACATCAAGCACTTTACTTGTAAACACGGGTTCTTAGTTATCACGGAAACTATTATAGTTCTTAAGAGAACTATTGTCAAGGGGGAACTATTATTTTTTTTCAAACCGCCGTGGCTGATAGACAAGCAGGGTAAGTAGCCAGGTTGAGGTATAGCTTTTGCTGTCGGTAAGTATGTTCTTATGATATAATGAAGGGAGATAATTTTTTGTAAGGAGGAAGTATGGAGAAACAAATAATTGCTGTGCTGGGGCCTGGTTCCTGGGGAACAGCCCTCTCGCAGGTATTGAACGACAATGGCCACGAAGTGCGGATTTGGGGAAACCTAGAAGACCAGATTGACGAAATCAATGAAAAACACACCAACACCCGCTACTTCAAGGACATCATCCTAGATGAGCAAATCAAGGGATATAAGGATTTGGCTGAGGCCTTGGATGGTGTCGACGCCGTCCTCTTCGTCGTTCCTACAAAAGTAACCCGTCTAGTAGCTAAGCAAGTGGCTGCCGTCTTGGACCATAAGGTAGTTGTTATGCATGCCTCAAAAGGCTTGGAACCAGATAGCCATAAACGCCTGTCTCAGGTGTTGGAAGAAGAAATCCCTGCAGACCTCCGCAGCGACATCGTGGTCGTTTCAGGACCAAGTCATGCAGAAGAGACGATTGTGCGAGATATTACCCTGATTTCCGCAGCCTCAAAAGACTTGGAAACCGCCAAATATGTCCAAAATATTTTTAGCAACCGCTACTTCCGCCTCTATACCAACAATGATGTCGTCGGAGTAGAAACAGCTGGTGCCCTTAAAAATATCATCGCAGTTGGAGCTGGAGCCTTGCACGGGCTGGGCTACGGTGACAATGCCAAGGCAGCCATCATTGCGCGCGGTCTGACAGAAATTACCCGCCTCGGTGTAGCCATGGGAGCCAACCCGCTTACCTACAGCGGCCTGTCTGGGGTCGGTGATTTGATTGTCACTGGAACCTCTGTACATTCGCGCAACTGGCGGGCTGGGGACGCACTTGGCCGCGGTGAAAAACTAGAAGATGTCGAGCGCAATATGGGCATGGTTATCGAGGGCATCTCTACCACCCGCGCCGCCTACGAATTGGCCCAAGAACTGGGTGTTTACATGCCTATCACCCAAGCAATCTACAGCGTTATTTACCAAGGCGCCAGCATTGACGAAGCCATCAAGGGCATCATGTCTGGCGAATTCCGCCACGAAAATGAATGGCATTAAGTAAAGGAGAAAAATTGTGACAAAAGTTAGAAAAGCAGTTATCCCTGCCGCAGGCTTGGGAACCCGTTTCCTCCCCGCAACAAAGGCACTTGCCAAAGAAATGTTGCCGATTGTTGATAAACCAACCCTGCAATTTATCTTTGAAGAAGCCCTCAAATCTGGCATTGAAGACATCTTGGTAGTGACCAACAAGGCTAAGCGTTCTATTGAAGATCACTTTGATTCCAACTTTGAATTGGAATACAACCTAAAAGAAAAGGGCAAAGATGATTTACTTAAACTGGTTGACGACGCTACTGCCATCCGTCTCCACTTCATTCGCCAAAGCTATCCTAAAGGACTAGGGGATGCAGTCCTCCAAGCAAAAGCCTTTGTTGGAAATGAGCCTTTCGTTGTCATGCTGGGCGATGACCTCATGGATATTACAGATGAGCAGGCTGTACCGATTACCAAACAGTTGATTGATGACTACGAGGCTACCCATGCCTCAACCATTGCTGTCATGCCTGTTCCCCACGAGAGTGTTTCTTCCTATGGTGTCATTGCTCCCCACGGTGAAGGGGTCAATGGCCTCTACAGCGTTGAGCAATTTGTTGAAAAACCAAAACCAGAAGAAGCCCCATCTGACCTAGCCATTATCGGACGCTACCTGCTCACTCCAGAAATCTTTTCAATCTTAGAAAAGCAAGAAGCAGGGGCCGGCAATGAAATCCAATTAACGGATGCCATCGATACCCTCAACAAAACCCAGCGCGTATTTGCCCGTGAATTTACAGGCAAACGGTACGATGTTGGCGATAAGTTTGGCTTTATGAAAACTTCCATAGACTATGCCCTTACCCACCCGCAAGTCAAAGACGATGTCAAGCAATACATCATCGAACTCAGTCAGCAACTTCAGGCAACAGACAGCGAGTAGAACTCTGCCACCTTGTTGCCCTTTTCAACTGAAGTATTCAATAAGTTTGTTCCGTTGAATGCACACGAATGAATTAGCTTTTAGACAAGGAACTAAGGCGCAGGCTGTACTAGAGTACGGCAAGTCGAAAGTGACGATGTATCAAAGATAATTCAAATGACTATACCTATTGAACATCAAGGCTAGTTGAGCCCCCATCCTGTTGATGGCCGACCAGTGTTCGTTTTATAGTCTTTTAGTACTAGCTCTAACTGTCTGGGAGACAGTTAGAGTTGGAGATGAGGCGAATATGGTTCGCTTCAAAAGCTACAGGCTGCTTCAACAGTCCGCTGGACTGTTGAAAGTTGGAAATCGTACTTATGACAGTAACTATCGTAGAGTACAGCAAAGCGAGTTCTCTAATGATGAACGGATTTGAAGCTGGAAATAGGGAAACGGAGTTTCCACCTACCACTCTTTAATTGATAGGTGGTCGGCTGAAAACCTCCACTGGAGCTTTTCACTCGTCGAAGCAATAAAAGAAAAACTAAATAACGATGTTCATACAAAAACAGATTGAAGCCCTTGCCAACACACGGACCTCAATCTGTTTTTTCTATGTTTCCTAGAGAAGCCAAAAAATAGCTAGGAGCAGGACTGTTAAACCGAGATAGGCAGCCATGCCATAGGATTTCTGACTAGGGGTAAATAAATTCTTTTCCATCAGCGGCGGGATAAAAAGAACTGTCAAGCAGCCTCCGACAGCCCCACCAATATGCCCAGCCATGCTGATCGCTGGATTGAAGAGACCCAAGGCCAAGTTCAGACCCAAAAGGACCATGTAACGTTGACCTAAAACACGCAAATAAGGGCTACGACTAAATTTCCTCAGGAGGGCCATAGCTGCAAACAGACCAAAAAGCGAGGTAGAAGCCCCTGCACCGACAACATCGGGCGTGAAAAATAAGACAAAGAGATTGCCCATCATTCCAGATAGGAGGTAGAGAAGGAAGAAACGCCTGTGCCCAAAAATCCCTTCTAGCTGATAGCCTAGGCCGAGCAAGGTAATACTGTTGAACAAGAAATGCTCCCAACCAATATGGACAAAAATCGGAGAAATCAACCGCCATATCTGTGTCGGATCATAGCGTACCATCTCACCATACATGCCACCAAATTCAAAAATCGTATAGGCTGTCGTTGTCTGCCCAAAGCGTAAAACTTGGATAAGCAGAAAGACCACTGTTGTCAGCACCAACAGCCCATTGGTCACAGGATAACGTTTATCAAATAACTGTTTTATCAATCAATAACTCCTTTACTGGTTGGTCAAACGCTTCTGGCATGAAATCTACTAATTGAAAATCTGCCAAAGTAGAAACAGTCTGTCCCTTAAAACCCATCAGGTAACGGTCGTAGAAACCGCCCCCATATCCAACCCGAAAACCTGCTTGATTCCAAGCTAAACCAGGAACATGGAGCCAGTTTACCACAGACTTATCCACAGGTTGTGAATAAGTCCCAGGTTCCCAGACCCCGAACCTCGATTTGACCAGATCGTCAGGCCTATATTCTACAAAATTCATCCGCCCTTGTGAATAGGTCTTAGGAATGAAAATCTGCTTGCCATCCCTCTGAGCCTGCTCAATCAGGTAAGAAGTATCAAACTCATGGTCCATAGAAAGATAAGTCCCAAGCGACTTTGAGCCCTTATAGAGTGCGGAATCTAGGAGCCGTTCCGTCAACCCTTGGCTCCAGCTAGCCCGTTGGCTGCTGGGCATAGCCTTCAATCTCGCCAGCACTTGTTGGCGAATCGTGATTTTATCCACAGGAACCTCCTCACTTTCTGAAAAAGGCTGGAAATCCAGCCTACTTTACTTTCGCTTTCAAAAAATCGCTCAACTTATCCACAGCAAAGGGGAGAACTTCCTCTTTAGGATTAAGACGGGGATTGTGCAGGGGATAAGGCGTGTCCACACCCAGCCAAAACATGACGCCCGGCACCTTACTTAACAGGTAGCCAAAGTCCTCTCCCGTCATGGCAGGCGGACAGTCAATCACCTCCACACCATCTACACCGTCAAAATACGCCATCAATTCATCGGCTAGCTGAGGATGGTTTTCCACAGGCAGATAGCCACTAGGATTGAGCTCGATTTCCAAGTCCACACCAAAGGACAGGGCAATCCCTTCCGCCACTTCCCGCACCCGCTTTTGCACCAAGAGGTTCATGCTTTGAGTCAAGGCTCGAATAGTTCCATGAAGAAAGGCGGTTTCCGCAATGACATTGTTGGTTGTACCAGCCTTCATATGACCAAAGGTCACAACCGCACCTTCAATCGGATCCACATTGCGGCTGACCACTGACTGCACCTGGGTCACAAAGTAACTGGCAGCGACCAAGGCATCATTGGCGGTATGGGGAAAAGCTGCGTGACCACCTTTTCCTATAAACCGTATCTTGACCTCACAGGTGCCAGCAAAGAGGGTCGCACGGTTGGTGGCCAGTTGACCGACTTTGAGGTCAGGCCGGATGTGGAGGCCATAAAATTCATCTGGCAGCCAATCACCAAAGGCTCCCGCTTCATACATGAGCATGCCCCCTGCGAGATTTTCCTCCGCAGGCTGAAAGAGGAAGAGAAGATTGTTTCTCGGTTGCTGCTCTGCCATTTTCTCCAAAAGCCCCAGAGCAATGGTCATGTGAAAATCATGGCCACAGGCATGCATTCGATCTGGATGGAGGGACTTGAAGTCCAGGCCCGTTTCCTCCACAATAGGCAGACCATCTATATCTGCTCGCCAGCCGATGGTTTTTTCAGGCGCAGAGCCTGTCAGATAGACCAGAATCCCCGTCTTCCAAGTACGAACCTGAGCAAAAGAGCAATCTTGGAGCAGGCCCGAAATAGCCTCCATCAGAAAGGCGTGGGTTTTAAATTCCTCCATGCCCACCTCAGGAATCTGGTGGAGGGCCCGGCGTGTTGCGATTAAATCTAGCATAGCTACCTCTTAGAGTGTCCGCAAAGCCTCTTCCAAGGCTGTTTTTTGTTGTGTTTGAGCGTCGATTTCCTTGATGATACGAGCAGGAACCCCTGCAACCACCACATTTTCAGGAACATCTTGGGTAACGATGGCACCAGCCGCCACAACCGAACCGTTGCCAATTTGCACACCCTCGATGACCACAGCGTTAGCCCCGACCAGAACATTGTCACCGACACGAACTGGCTCAGCAGAAGCTGGCTCAATCACACCTGCAAGGACAGCTCCCGCACCGATGTGGCTGTTTTTACCAACGGTCGCACGACCGCCAAGGATAGCTCCCATGTCAATCATGGTTCCAGCCCCAATCTCAGCACCGATGTTGATGACAGCTCCCATCATGATAACGGCATTATCGCCAATGGTTACTTGGTCACGAATAATAGCACCTGGCTCGATACGGGCGTTGATGGTGCGTTTGTCAAGCAAAGGCACAGCTGAGTTGCGGCCGTCTTGCTCCACCACATAATCCACATTCTCAGTCAGGTTTGCCAAGAGTGGCTCAACGTCCTTCCAGTCACCGAAGAGGACATTGCCAAGCTTTGTCACTTCAGCAGGAATAGGCCCAGCCAATTCACCTTCAAAGGTCACTTTAACAGTCGTCTTTTTCACAGCATTGCCGATAAAAGCAATGATTTCTTGTGCAGTCATTTTTTGTGCAGTCATAGTGGTTCTCCATTTTCTTTGGTATTCTACTTATTATAACAGAATTTTCAGATTTTTCTAGCAAAGAAAAACAGAAATAGTGCTGACTATTTCTGTCTTATCTTTCCTAGCCTCCTAGGGCTGTAGACATATCATTGATTTGTTGCTGCAAGCTATCTCGGTATTCTTTTAGGAACTGAACGATCTCATCTTTTCCAACAATTGGTGCATTGCCGAACAGGCCATATTGTGCTTTCTGCTCATCTACTGACTGTGTAACACTATCTCTCATCGCTTGATAAGTCGCATCATCCCCTAGCCCGTGTTGATTGACCATATTTTCATAGTTGGTCACGTATTCGTTGACAATGAACTCATACATTTCCAAATAATCATTGTAGGTTTCAATACTTTCAATGGTCGCATCAGTAGAGTCTGTTGGAACAAAGTCTGCCGCTGGAGCTGTTTCACTTGAGCTACTTGCTTCCGTTGTACTTGCTTCTGTGCTGCTGGTAGTAGAAGATTGGCTACTTTCAAGGACTGAACTGCTGCTTGTATCTGTCGACTTCTTATCCAACCCCACTAGCTTACCTAGCCCGCCCAACACAAACAAGCCCACCAAGATAATAAACCAAACTCGCTTGTAGAATGGTTTCTTCTTCACATAAAGATTACCATAGGCATCCCGAATTTTCTTTGCCATATTCGCCTCCTAAAAAATGTTTACAACACCATTATATATATATATGATTTGTCAAGTACTAAATTAAAAAAATTAGAAGTTTTTACTCCTAATTTTGTTCTTCAGCAAGACAGCACCCCTGATTATCTCTCATTGTAGCTATACAAAAAATCTGAATAGGAAGTACCTATCCAGATAAGTTTTTATGCAGAAGCGGGTAGCAACCACAGGTAGCAGGAATATTCCAGCAAACAAGACTATTATTGCAAGGTTTCTAGCTGTTCACGGGCAGTTTCCATCGCGGCTACCAACTGATCACGCGCCGATTTCAGACTGGAAATAACTGTTTCACGCGATACATCTGGGATAACTGTACTGTCATCTCCAATGCTTGCAAATTGCGAGGCAATCAACTCTTCTTGCTGAGTCATCATTTGAACCACCTGCTCACGATATGGCTGCAAGTCAGTCTGAATATTCGATGGGGCATCCGCAATTAGAGCGTCAAAATCCGCAACATAGGAGTCAATCAAAGATCTGAAAGCGGCTTTAAAGTCGCCAAGGGTTTGTACAGCATCTATTTCCGCGTCTGTTAGGTAAGTAACCGCTGTTGTAGTGGACTGGCTGGTACTTGATGAACTTGATGTGTTGCTTGTTGAACTTGAACAAGCCACTAACACCAAGGCAGCTAGTAAAGAGAGAATGATTGATAAACTTTTTTTCATAATAGTTCTCCTAACTATTTTATTTTCTCTTTAATACTATAACAAACAAGTTGAAAAGTCAAACAATTCGATAATGAAAACTCGCTTATCTCTCAATCCTCTACACAATCCATGTGACCAACTTGACCAACCATGTAGTCCTGGAGGACTATTCCCTCACCTAAGACAATTCCATGCAATACACCGCCATAGACAGCTCCACCGTCAATCCCCATTTTCCCATCTGGACTGGTCCAAATTTGGCTGACACGGAGATTGGTTTGGTAAAGGTTATAAACAGGCGTGTGCCCAAAGATAATCTGTTTTCCTGTTTTATTTTCAGCCTCATGGAAGGGCTTGCGCAACCAGACCTTGTCATGATTGCTGGTTTCGCGCCAATCTTCCAGGGTCAAATCTACACCTGCGTGAACAAAAATATACTGGTCTGTTTCCACATAGTAGGGACAGGATTTGATAAAGTCAATCAGGTTTTCGTATTGTTCCATAACAGCATTGGCATCGACTAAACCATTCACTGGGGCGTCCAATGGGCGACCAAGCAGGGAATTAATGGTCGTATCGCCGCCATTGCGGCGGTAGTGATCATATCGTTCCAAAGGATTGCGCAACCAGGCCAAGAACATCCGTTCATGATTCCCAGTCAGACAGACGGCGCCTTTTTCTCGAACTAATTGCCAGACCAGCTCCAAACAAGCCTTGGAATTTTCCCCGCGATCAATCAAATCGCCTAAAAAGATTAGCTGTTGATGGTCTTCATCCCAGTGTTTCAAGATACGGCAGAGAAGGTCATATTTCCCGTGCACATCTCCTACTACAAAATACTCTTTTTTCATACGGTCTATTGTATCATATTTTTAAAGGAAAGAAAAACTGACCGTTGCCGATCAGTTTGATGGTTTTATAAACGTGCATTCAATTCTGCGCTCAAAGCTTCGTAGCCTGGTTTGCCAAGCAGGGCAAACATGTTAGCCTTATAGGCTTCTACACCTGGTTGGTCAAATGGGTTGATGGCATTGAGGTAACCAGAAATAGCGATAGCTAATTCGAAGAAGTAGAAGGTGTAACCAAGCGTGAACTCGTCCTGTTGCGGAAGGGTCACAAACATGTTTGGAACGCCTCCGTCTGTGTGGGCAAGAAGCACACCGTCTGTTGCTTTTTTGTTTACAAAGTCAACGTCCTTACCTTGTAAGTAGCCAAGGTCGTCAAGGTCCTCTGCCATTTCAGGGATAAGGATATTTTTTCTTGGTTTGTCAACACGCACAACTGTTTCAAAGATGTTGCGATTTCCTTCTTGGATGAATTGGCCAAGTGAGTGCAAGTCTGTTGAGAAGTTTGCTGAGGTTGGGTTGATCCCTTTTTGGTCCTTACCTTCTGACTCGCCAGCCAACTGTTTCCACCACTCGCTGAAGTATTGGAGAGATGGCTCGTAGTTTGCCAAAATTTCTGTTACATAGCCTTTTCTGTAAAGGATGTTACGAACTGCTGCATATTGATAAGCTTGGTTTTCAGCAATTTTATCTGAAGTGTAAGTCGTACGAGCTGCGTTTGCACCTTCCATCAGGGCGTCAATATCCGCACCAGCTGCTGCGATTGGCAAGAGACCAACTGCTGTCAAGACTGAGAAACGGCCACCGACATCATCTGGAACAACAAAGGTTTCCCAAC
>CAMBAD010000005.1 GCA_945864085.1 uncultured Streptococcus sp. | reverse complement strand
TGCGGACTTTGAGGACCAAGCTCCAACTGAAACCAGCCAGCGTTGGTTTTTCAAGTGTAAAAAGTAAAATTTAAAATTAAAGTGAAGTTTTTCGGTTCCCACCAGTCAGAGTGGGATTTTGTGATATAATAAAGATAAATATATCTGCAAAGGAAAATGACATGAGGAGATTATATTGTAAAATTAGTAACATGGGTCAAAAAATATTTCTTCTGTTCAAAAATAGAGCTCCTAATGTGGAAGTGATAAGTTTTAATAGACTGACATCTAATAAAAATATAGATTTGGAAAAGGAAAATCCAAGTTTTAAAAAAGCACTAGATTTTGCAATCCATGATGATGAATTGAAAAATGTAGCGATCACAGGAAATTACGGCTCCGGAAAAAGTAGTTTGCTTGATTCTTATGAAGCGAAGTACTCTAATAAAAAATTCCTCCATATTTCTCTAGCTGACTATAAAGAAAATGATTTATCAGGCTATCAAGAAAATGATTCATCAGAGTCAGGAAAGAAACTAAATGTACGGCAGATTAATGTGATTGAAGGTAAGATCATAAATCAATTACTTCATCAGATTCATCCAAAACACGTAAAGAAATCGATTTTTAAAACATTGTCTCGAACTCCAAGAAGAATACCGTTTTTATTAACTGTATATAGTGTCCTATTCTTCATTACACTTTCATATTTTTTGAAACCAAATTTTTTAAAAGCTTTAGTCACTGCTGACAAGGTATTTGGGTGGGATGCCAGTACCGTATTTAGCTGGTTATTTTTGCTTCTTCTTTTTATTGGCTCCCTTATAACGATTTGGTATATAGTTGAAAATAAGCCGATAAAATCATTGACAATTGGTGGCAAAAATGTTTCATCAGAGATTGATATTTTTTCTGATCAGTCGACGAGAGTTTCCTATTTTGACAGATACCTAGATGATGTGTTGTATCTTTTGAATGAATCAAGAGCTGATGTCATTGTTTTTGAAGATATCGATCGTTTTGAGAATAACACTATTTTTGCCAAGATTAAGGAACTAAACGTATTAGTTAATAATAAGCGAAAAATAGCTAAGAAATCATCAAAGTTAATGTTTCTTTACTTGATACGAGATGATTTATTCATTTCAAAAGAAAGAACTAAATTTTTTGATTTTATCATCCCAGTCCTTCCAGTTATTACGAGTTCAAACTCTAGCGATAAGTTGACAACTACTTTAAAAGAAATGGGAATAAAATCAGGATTAGCGGATGACTTCCTATTCAGAATCTCGCTTTATATAGATGATATGAGATTGCTTAATAATATCTGTAATGAATTTTATTCTTATCAGCTTGAATTGACACATGACAAGACGGGTGAGAAAAATGTATTGGATCTTGATTTGGAAAAAATATTTGCAATGATTGTCTACAAAAATATTTTCCCGAAAGACTTTTCTGAGTTGCAGAATAATCAAGGTTTTCTATATTCATTGTTTAATGAGAAAGAAGTTAGAAGAAATAAAAAATTCGAGAAGATTGATAGAGAAAAACTGCAATTGGAGAATGAACTGAAAAAGATTCAGAGTGAGCACATTCAAGATGAAATTGAACTCTACGGAACAATTTTTAGTATTCCAAATGGGAGAAAGGTTGTCAGTGTCAATGGCAAATTTCAAGATGAGTTTGCTTCTTATCATGATTTTATTTCTGAAATGCTGGTGAAAGACAATAATATTAAATCTTATGAAGATTTTTATGATGCTCACCAGGATATGAGGGCTAGGAAAGAAAATCAGAATTCAATTTTTCCAGAGAAAGATTCTCCAGAGTTTAAGGAACGCCTTGATACTGTAAGAAGTCGCAATAATAGTAAAGAGTTGCAACAAAAAATTGCTTCATTAAATCAAAAACGGAGCTTTGTTGAAAAACAATTGATTGCGGACATTTACACTAACCAAGAAATACATGAATTTGTAAAAAGTAGTAAAGATTTTTCTGTAATAGAAAAAAATCAGCAATTTGATATTATTTACTTCTTATTGAAAAATTCTTATATAGATGAAACCTATGCAGATTATTTGACCTATTTTTATGGCAATGTCTTAACTAAGAATGATAAAGAATTTTTGAGAAATATTTCCAGTGGAAGAAGTGCAGGTTTTGATTTCAGACTGGTAAATACTTCAAATGTCTATCATCATTTGCAATTAAAGGACTTTAGAAACGAAGAAGTTTTAAATTTTGACTTGGTTGAATACATGCTAAAAAATTTGGAGTTACAGAGTCGAGAAGAAAACTTGAGTGCTATCTTATTGCAAGAAGACAACTTGGATTTTTGGGTCGAATTAGCAAAGAAATTGTATGATAGTAAGTCTGAAAAATATAACTTGGAACAGTTTGGGCAATTGATGGAGTTCTGGCTATCTACTAATCCACAAAGATTTATTGATTATATGGAGTCTACGAAGGTGGAGTATCAAGCTCCACTAAAGAATAAGTTCATTCGAGCGTTGATGAATCAGGTGAACTTAGATAGTGTTGATAATGAAATAAAGGCATTAGTAGCTCGTTATATCAATGAAAATTTTGATCTAATTTCACCATATGAAGATTTTACACTATTATTCAAAACAAACCTTAAGTCAATCGATCTTAAATTTACTAATTTTAGTACTTTTGGAGAACCTAATGATGATGCTTCCAGAACTACTACTTTCTTGGAGGTTATTGACTTTATCTTTAGTAATAGTTTGTATGTGATAAATAAAGATAATTTAAGATTTTTCATGTGGTGGTTCAAGGGGGATACTTATTTTTCAGAGGATGATTTCAAGCATAAGAATTTTGAACTGCTTCATACAAATGATAATTATTCACCGCTACTAGAGTATAGTAGATTGGAGATAGCAGACTATGTCTATGCATATTTAGATATTTGTGAGGGGACTATTTTAGATAACTCGGAATATATTGTAAAACTACTTCAAGAAAATAAAATCTACGAGTCTGGATTTAATTTGGGAACACTGGAGGAAGAACGCCAAATTGATAGAATTCTACAGTTCCTTCCGGATAATAGTATACATTTCAATAACGATGATTTTCATCAACTTGTAGAAGAGGATATTCTTGAAGAGGAGAATTACTCTACTCTAGTAGAATCACTGGTCGAATCCTCTAAAGCTATAGCGGATACTGATATTATCTTATCTTATTTTACCGAGAATCAGAATTATGATGATAGTCTTATCAAGTTTATCAATAATGCAAGAGATTTAGAATTTGAAGAGGATATATTTAACTTACTTGAGGAAGAAGAGCAGGATAACTTTTTCACCAAAACTGTCGAGTGTATGGAGTTAGATGATGCTGCATATGAGCATATACTAAGTAAACTTGGTTGGCACTATGAAGATACATTTGATGAGAGTGAGATAGAGTCAAGTAAGCTTAGAGTATTAATTGATTTGGAAATTATTCAGTTTAATTCCAAGAACATTGAATTTTTCAGAGATAACTATCCAGAGGATACACTATACCTAATCAAGAAACACTTATCGGAATATCTAGATATTGAAAGTAAAATAGATCAGGAAGATGAGTTGCTAGCATTGCTTGATGATGACACTATTTCGGATGATGAAAAAGTTAGTATTGCAGACCATATTTTAAAAATTAGTATAAAAAATAAACAGTATTCAGAAAAATTGACTGCTCATATTTTGAAAAATCAATTTGATGAAGAGGATTTGAGTTACATCATCAGCAGTCAATTCTATGATAATCATTTATTGGACTTGCAAGAACTTGTTAGAGAACTTGCGATTGAAAATCTTGATACTATAGCTGAGGAGCATTATGCTCAAATCAGCGATAATTTAATGAGAGAACTAATCGCTGACAATCAATCAGATACATTAACGGAATTAATTTATAATTACTATGTATATACAGTTAATTTGGATGAGAATGAGAAGCGAGAACAGTTTTCTAGGTATTTACATTTATTTACTCTTTCAAAAAATATTACAGCTTTGAAGAAACTCAATGTATTTGATGAGTGGGATAGTGTATTGAAAACATTAAATAAATCAGGGTATAGATGGGGGTATGTGCAAAAAAGAATAATAAACTTGGCATTTGCAAAATACTTAGATAGTAATAATTTTGTAAGCTCAATTAACGAGCGAAGTAACGATATCCGCTTAAATAGCTACAAGGATAAAACTATACCTTTGTAGAACTATGTTAGACTATGATAGAGTTGTCGAGTTAAAATACAAAAAATAGGAGTAATGCATGTCTATTTCCGGTATCGTAGCAGAATACAATCCCTTCCATACAGGCCACAAATACCTGTTGGAACAGGCTGAGGGTCTAAAAATCGTGGTCATGTCTGGTAATTTCGTCCAACGGGGAGAGCCTGCGATTGTGGACAAGTGGACACGGGCTCAGATGGCTCTGGAGCACGGAGCAGATTTGGTAGTAGAAATGCCTTTTTTGGTGTCAGTTCAGTCTGCGGATCATTTCGCCCAAGGGGCCATAGACATCTTGCACAAGTTGGGTGTAGAACGCTTGGTTTTCGGTACGGAAGAAATGCTGGACTACCAGAAAATTGCGGCCGTCTATGCGGAACAGTCTGCAGAGATGGAAGCCTTTGTAAGAAACTTGCCTGACCATCTGTCTTATCCACAGAAAACCCAAGCCATGTGGCAGGAATTTGCAGGTCTGAGTTTTACAGGTGCGACACCTAATCATATTCTGGCTCTGGCCTATGCCAAAGCGGTGGTAGGAACGGGGATTCGGCTCTGTCCTGTTCAGCGGCAGGGGGCTGGTTTTCATTCGGAAGAGGTTGAAACTACCTATGCCTCGGCTACGGCAATCCGAAAGGGGGCGAAAGAGCTGGACTTGGTGCGAGCTTTCTTACCGTCTGTCAGCCTGTTTGAAGAGGCGGCCAAGGTCAGTTGGGAAGATTATTTTCCCCTGCTCCGCTACCAGATTGCGACCCACCAAGATTTGACTCAGGTCTTTCAAGTCAACGAAGAAATCGCCAATCGTATCCGCGCAGCTATTGGGAGCGCAGCGACCGTGGAAGACTTGGTAGAGGCAGTTGCGACCAAGCGCTATACCAAGGCACGGGTGCGGCGGATTTTGACCTACATTTTGGTCAATGCAGCGGAAAACCCCTTGCCAGCGGCCGTTCATGTGCTGGGATTCACGTCACGAGGGCAAGCCTATCTCAAAGAAATCAAGGAGCGGGTGGACTTGGTGACGCGGATCGGCAAGGAACCTTGGGACAGCCTGACCCAGCAGGCAGATGCAGTCTATCAGTTGGCTGTTAAGGAAATAGCAGAGCAGACTTACGGGCGCGTGCCGGTGAGGGTGGAGAAGTGATATATGAGGCTGGGCATTAAGTCCAACCAAGTTTATTAGAGTTCGCGATAACACTTTGACGCAGTGGTTGATTGGCAGATTTGTTCGTGTTCTACACTCCAAATCTGACCTAATCAACTGTGCGGGGGTGGGAAGACGAACTCTTTTTTCACTTGTAGAGTTCTTTCCCACTCCCATTTGTTATACTAAAAGAAAGCGCTTAACATATGAAATAATTTGTCTTTTGAGGATCTGGGTATGACACATTGGGAAAATTTATTTCATCTGCAAGTTTTGAATAGGGGCTGGGACTACTATGAGGCAGGAAGAGTCAGGAACTTGGTAAGGACAAGAGGTGGCTATGAGGCTCAGGTAAGGGGAAGCGACCTCTATGATGTGGAAGTGAGCGTAATAAATGGAGTAGTGCAAGAAAGCTGGTGTGCCTGTCCTTATGCGGAAGCATGGAATTATTGCAAGCATTTGGCCGCAACGAAAAATAGTTCCGCTCCATCTCTATCGCAGATTTTAGCTCCAGCCTCGGCAGAAGAGCTGCGAGGCTACCTGTTGGCCTTAGCGAAAGAGGATGCGAAATGGGCACAGGATATGAGGCTCCATTTTTCAAAAGAGAGTGTAGCTGACAAACTAGCTATCTTGCAGGAAGAAATCAATCAATTAGCCACTCCGTTCGTTGACCGAGCTCATGGCTATATTTTATATCGGCAGGCTCCCGCCTATCAAACCGCTGTTCAAAAATTTATGGATCGGCATTTGCCTGTCTTTATTGAGCAGGGAGAATTGCTGGTTGCCTTGGACTTGAGTTTTGCCCTTTATGACCATATTTGCTAGCAGGAGCTGGCTGATTCAGACGGAATCAGCCAAACCTTGTTATATAATTGTCGTGACTATTGGCAGGAAATCCTAGATGAGAAGGATGAGACTGCTACCTCCCACCTCTTTCAATGGTTGATGACAAGAGTGTCAGACTATCGTCTAGGACAAGAATGTATTCAAGAGTTCTTGTTGGAAGAATTTTTAGAAGAGGAATGTCTGCTACAGAAATGGGAGTATTTTCGTCAGGAATTGGAGAAACATGGGAGGCAAAAATCCGTTGGAGGAAGCTGTTCTTGGGACTATACCTATGAAAAATTAGTTCAATCTTGCTTCATCTTGATGGAACAGTTGGACATAGATGAGTTGGAGCAACTTGTTTTTTATCAAGAACATTGGCACTTATCCTTCATACGAAAATTAGCTATTCAGAAGGCTCTGGACAGGGAAGACTGGGAGCGAGCCATCGCTATTTTGAAAGAAAGTAAGGCACTGGATAGGCCTTATCCAGGTCTGGTAGATAGGTATAGCCGAGAGCTAATTCAAATCTATCAAGGGCAGGAGTGGCCAGATGAGATTCGCGAGGAATTAGTCGAGCACATTTTTGACTATGGCTGTCGTGATTTAGAAATGATTAGGGCCTTGCAGCCCTATGTGACAGAAAGTGAGTGGCAGGGCTACCTCGAGCAGCTGGTAGAGGATGGGCGGTTTAGCACCATACGCTTACACCTCCTACTCTTATTAAATCGTCCTCAAGAGGTATTGGAGGGGATTTTGAACAGTTGGTACCATCTGGAAGGTTTGGATGCTTTTGAAAAAGAGTTGAAAGAACGGATTCCAGAAGCGTTGCGGGATGCCTATTATAGTGTTTTATTAAAAGAAATGGCTCTTGCTAGCAGCCGTAGTCGCTACCGCCAGCTGGTTTCTTATTTGAAAAAAATATCCACCTACACAAAAGGAGAGGCCTTCAGTCACCAGTTGGCAAGAACTTGGCGGGAGCAATTTCCGCGTCGGAAGGCTATGTTAGAGGAATTGCAAGCTGTGGAGGAATAAAATCATGGTACAATTACAAGATATTGTAGACTGCCTGAGTATGCAGAGCATGGGGAAATCTATTATTTTGATCGTCAGAATGAAGAGTTTATCTATGTTTGTGACGGTCTAGTCGACGGTGAGCGAAATGAAAAATTTCTTGAAGAAATAGAAGAAGGTTTTGGAGAGCGTTTCATCACTCTTCCTAGCACTTACGAGATTGACGCTCATGGGATAATGGTTGACTACATTGATAGTCTGCCTTCTTCAACAGGAGCAGAGCGGTTTGCCCAAGCCAGCTTTTGTGGCAGACAGTAGGTAAGTTGCTCTAATCGCAAGACCTTGGCTGTCTCGCAGAGATTCTATTCTTTCGAAAGTTGGAGTTTCCTCTTGAAAATATGCAGTAGTTGCTGGATATGTCCATCCTACATCTATATAAGGGATGGGCACTTTCAACCACTATTGATTATACAGGAGAAATGGCCCCAGCCGCGTTTATCAGTCAGTTCATGGCTTGCTATTGCTAAAAATAAGCAGGAAAGTCTAGCGAAAGCTAGGCTTTTTTGGTATTTTCCAGTCCAAAATACTTGACAAATCCGTTGATATACTAAGTATATCAGGGCTTGACCTATCGGCCAAGCCCTTCTATTCAGCCGCCTAGTCCTTCAGTTTGAAGGATGTACAGGCTAGACAGAAGCCCTTATATAAGTAGGTTGTGCCTGCATAAGGACTCTGTTGCTCAATCAAAATCAACAGCAGCCGAGAATACTGCTCACTAAGCCAGTTGGCAGGCTCTGTTTGATTGTCAAAGAGTGTGAGATTAGATGGAGGGGCAAGAATTGATGGATTATACATATAAAATAGGAATTTCTGAAGCAGAGCATGATGCCTTTGTAAACAAATCTCCTCAGACACATCTGTTGCAAAGTAGTCAGTGGGCAATGGTAAAAAATGAATGGCGTAACGAACGGCTGGGCTTCTTTAAGAATGGGGAATTAGTGGCAGTTGCGTCCGTTCTTATCCGTAGCTTGGTGGCTTTCGCTGGTTTTACCATGATCTATATTCCGCGAGGTCCTGTGATGGACTATCAAGACAGAGAGACTGTTGCCTTTGTCTTAAAGTCTCTAATAGACTTCGGCCGCACTCAGAGGAGTATTTTTGTTAGATTTGATCCCTTTCTTCCATTATCCACCCAGGGAATCAATGCGGAAATGCAAGAAAATCTTTCTGTTTTCGCGATCAAAGACAGGCTAATTGGTCTGGGCTGTCGCTGGTCTGGTCGTGCAAAAACCTTGGATGCTACCATTCAGCCTACTCGGAATGCCGTTTTATACAGGGAGACCTTTTCGGAAGATTCATTGAGCAAAGGAGCTCGCCAAACTATTCGGACAGCGCGGAACAAAGGCCTTGAAATAAGCATTGGACGGGAAGAATTGCTGGATGATTTTGCGGAATTATTGAAAAAAACAGAGCAGCGAAAATCCATTCAGCTACGTGGGAAAAGGTACTATCAGAAACTATTGGCCGCCTATCCTGAAAATTCCTATATATGTTTGGCTCGGCTGGATTTATTGGCCCGTCAAGAACATTTGCTAAAAGAAAAGCGTGCTAAGGCAGCAGGTAATCGTGCCCTCGGAAAAGGAAAGAAGAAAATCAATAGCCAAAATGCCGAACTTCAGCGACTGAATGCAGAATTGGCCTTTCTAACCTCAGAAATTCAAAAAGGGAAAAGGCTGGTGCCCTTAGCAGGAACATTAACAATAGTTTTTGGTAGGACTTCTGAGAATATCTATGCAGGGATGGACGACGCCTATAAACACTACCAACCAGCCTTATTAACGTGGGTAGAAACTGCAAAGCAAGCCTTTGAGCGTGACGTAGTCTGGCAAAATTTAGGAGGCGTGGAGCCGCTGTTGGACGGAGGACTTTATCAGTTCAAATCAAGATTGAACCCGATCATTGAAGAGTATATTGGCGAATTTGATTTAGTGGTATCGCCGTTGTTATACAAACTCTTTCAGTCTTTGTACCAAATTAGAAAAATAGCGAGGAAAAAGGGATAATGGTTTTTTGTCAGCTAAGTCAGGCAGAATTTTCAGAGCATTGTAGACAGGTAGGAGAGAAATCCTTCTTTCAATCGGAGGAAATGTGCATGCTCTTGACCAAGCGGGGCTATGATGTGCGCCTGGTAGGGTATAAAAATTCCCAATCAGAAGTAGTCATTTCCAGTCTCCTATTCTGTACATCGATGGTAGGTGGTCTATATATGGAACTAAATGCAGGTCCCTTGATCACCGAAGAAGCCTACCTTGGGGTATTTTATCAATCCTTAACAGACTATGCTAAACGTGAGGGTGTGTTGGAATTGGTGATTAAACCAGCTCAAACCTATCAGGTTTTTGATGGTTTTGGAAAGCCGATTGGTCAAGAAAACGCTCGGTTCATTGAACTGCTGGAGAGTTACGGATTTCAACATGACGGTCTCCAAACAGGCTATCCAAATGGCGAACCTGTTTGGCATTATGTGAAGGATTTGGAAGGGCTAAGTCAAGCAAGTTTAACAGATTCCTTCAGTAAAAAAGGAAAAACATTGAGTAAGAAGGCAAACAGTTTTGGTCTGAAGGTTACGCGCTTGAGCAGGAACCAGCTTTTTCGTTTTCAAGCAATCACAGCTCTCACCTCTAAAGAAAGAGGATACGAAGACAAGACATTGGCATATTACCAAGATTTTTTTGATTCTTTTGGAGAACAGGCGGATTTCTTGATAGCCAGTATCAATTTTTACAGCTATTTAGACCATTTGGAAGAGCAAAGTGACAGGCTACAACTAAGAATTGCGGAATTGTCAGATCGTTTGCGGCAATTTCCTCAGTCCAAGAAGAAGCAAAATGAACTCCGAGAGTTAATGGCTCAGCTAACCAGTTTTGAACAACGAAAATGCCAAGCCCAACAATGGATTGAGGAATATGGAACTGAGGATGTGGATATAGCTGCTAGTCTCTTTGTTTACAGTCGTCGGGAGTTGGTTTACCTGTTCAGCGGTTCCCGCACAGAGTTTGGTAGTTTCTATGCTCCGATTCTCCTACAAGAATTTGCTATGCGGCATGCAGTCAGCCTATCCCTTCCCTTTTACAATCTCCTTGGCATTCAAGGAAATTTCGATGGTTCTGATGGTGTTCTTCGATTCAAACAGAATTTCAATGGGTATATTCTACGAAAAGCAGGTACTTTTCGCTACTATCCCTATCCGATACGGCATAAAATCTTGCAGATTATCAAGAACATAGTAAAATAGTAAGAGATACTTTGCCAAAGGAGACACCCCATGATTCAACCCATTATGAAAGATATTTTCTTCCTCCAGCAGCGGTCTGAGCCTGCGACACAGGCAGACCTGCAGGTTGGTCAGGATTTACAGGACACTCTAGAAGCCAATGCCCATGCTTGTGTGGGCATGGCGGCCAACATGATTGGCGTCAACAAGCGGATTATCATCGTCAACATGGGCTTCACCAACCTGGTCATGTACAATCCCGTCCTCATCAGCAAGGCCAAGTCCTATCAGACTGAGGAAGGCTGCCTGTCGCTAGAGGGTAGCCGCCCAACCACTCGCTATCAGGAGATTGAAGTGGAGTTTTTTGACGCTTCTTGGAAAAAGCAGAGCCTAAAGCTGACAGACTTCCAAGCCCAGATTGTTCAGCATGAACTGGATCATTTGGAGGGGATTATTATTTAATAGCTTAAAAATCTGCCGTCAGGTAGATTCAGACCAGTGGACTGTTTTAGCTTGTCGCTCAAAAACATAGAAGGACAATGGCTCTTTTGCGAGCCCTAGCGTTTTTTTAACTCGCTTTTTTAATTTCCAGACTGTTTGTTTTCTCCCTATCTCCATTGATTTCAATCTCTAACTGCTCACTCATAAACTTGGCTTGCTTTTCAACTTCACGATTGATGAATTTGCGGTTATTCGCCGCAGCCTTGATATGGGTACCGTCAATGAAAATTTCTGTCGGATCTATGAATCCTGCATTGACACAGAGCCCTAGGATATGGGTGAAAATGCCTTCAATAACCTGTCTATCTTGGAAACGACGGACATAATTCTTTCCGTAGGTAGTGAAATGAGGCACCTTATCATCCAGTCGAAGACCAAGAAACCAACGGTAGGCAGTGTTGACTTCGATTTCCTTAATGGTTTGACGCATGGAACGAATGCCGAAGAGACACTGAAGGATTGGAATTTTAATGAGCAGAATAGGGTCAAGACTAGGACGCCCTGTATCATCGCTATAGCTATCTGCGACTAAGTCATAGATAAAGGAGAAGTCAATAGCTTCCTCTATTTGACGAAGGAGATGATCTTGAGGAACAAGGTCATCTAAACTGTAGAAACCAAATTGACCGCGATTGTAGTCTGGGTTTTCTTTGTGTAACATAGCGATTCTCCCTCTGTTTATTAGCTAGTATTCCTATCTCTATTATACTACTTTGCATATGAAAAAGCCGTTAGAAATTAAATTCTAACGACTTTGTCTCCAATCTGAGATTTGCTGGTGACGGCAAATCTTCTTTTTGTACGGCGGGATTTTTTAATTCTCTTCAGCATAGGTCATCAGAAATGTCTCAATTTCTTTCAGACTAGATTCACTTCCTTTTTCCAAAAAGGCTACTCTTTGGTTACCTCTGTAATAGGCTAGGTATGGAACGGTCTGAATATCTTGAGTGGTCAGAAAATCTGTAACAGCTGCTGTATCAGTCTCTTCGTCTGTATTTAAATAATAGACTGGGACATTGGTTGTGCGTATGGCTTCTTCTAGTTTGGGTAGAAATCTGTTGCAATAGGGACAAGTTGGACGGCCGACATAGAGATAGAATGCCTGGTCGAAGTCTATTTTTTTCTTGATTGCTGTCAGTGAACTATTTGTATAGAAATGAACTTCAGACTTGGATGAAGTAGTCGGGGAACTAAGGGGAGTCGAGCGCTCAGTGCTGGAAGGACTATGGCAGGCAACAAGAAAGAGAAAGACTAGGAGCAGAGGAAAAAGATACTTACAAACTGCCTTATTCACAAGCGATACCGTCCTTGTCGCGGTCTAGGTGGGGAGCATAGCCAGGTTCTCCTTGATAGAGAGGTGCAGCTCCTGCTGCGCGTACAGCACTACAGTTGGGATAGTAGACACTGGTGGCAGGCGCCTGTTGCTCAGTTTGCGCTTGCTGTGCCTGTGCTTGTTCAGCGGCAGCTTTTTCCTGAGCCTCTCGCTGTTCAATGGCTTGGGTTACAGCTGCTATTCGCTGGGTCAGTTGATTTTTTCTGTCGGATTCAGGCAGAGCATTGACGATATTACTGGTGGCTCCGAGTTGTTCCCGCGTCTGATTGGCTTCCAAATGGCTGACGCTTGCCTCAGCCTCCTTTAGTTTTGCCTCCTTTTCAATCGTTTGTTTGGCAGCTTCGATTCGTTTGGTGAGTTCATCTTTTTCAGCTGAAGCGGGCAGTTGATTTACTGCTTCTAAAGCAGCAGCAATCAAGTCTGCTTGCTTGTTTTGTTCCAATTTCGTAACAGCGGTGTTTGCTTGCTCAACTAATTTTTGTTTTTGCTGCACCAGTTCCTTTCCAGGGGTGATATACTCGTTGTTTTCTGTTTTAAAGGATTCAAACTCCGATGTCAGCTGTTCATAATTATCTTGGACCATGGCTAGCTGTTGCTGTGCCTCTTCTAACTCCGCCTGGCTATTCCCATACATAGAGCAGGACACTAAACAAAGTAAGCTGGTGACGATGGCGATACTCGTTGACTTACTTTGGCGAGTAACCAGTTGCTGGAAGTCGAAGTTAGACTTGTTTTTGATAAAATTCATGAGCGGCCTTCTATTTATCTTTTAGTTATTTGATATGTTATGTCAATAAATGACAAAAATTTCTATAGTACCAAATATTTTCAATCTCTTTTTTGAATCCCTGCAAACCATTCGTGAAAACATTTACAACAGGATTATCTGTGATTTTTCGACTAAACTGTGTTATACTTTTTTAGTTAAATTAAAAGATTTTGAGGATACTATGACCAATTATAGAAATGACATCCGTAACGTAGCCATTATTGCCCACGTTGACCACGGAAAAACAACGCTGGTAGATGAGCTCTTGAAACAGTCACAAACTCTGGATGAGCGTACGCAGTTGGACGAGCGTGCCATGGACTCAAACGATATTGAAAAAGAGCGCGGGATCACCATTCTTGCTAAAAATACTGCTGTTGATTACAACGGGACGCGGATCAATATCATGGATACCCCAGGACACGCGGACTTCGGTGGTGAAGTTGAGCGGATTATGAAGATGGTTGATGGTGTTGTGCTTGTCGTGGATGCCTACGAAGGAACTATGCCACAGACCCGTTTCGTATTGAAAAAAGCGCTTGAACAAAACCTGACTCCAATCGTCGTTGTCAATAAAATCGACAAGCCTTCTGCCCGCCCAGAAGAAGTTGTGGATGAAGTGCTTGAACTCTTTATCGAACTTGGTGCAGATGATGACCAGCTGGAGTTCCCTGTTGTTTATGCGTCAGCCATTAATGGAACCTCTTCTCTTTCTGATAATCCAGCAGATCAAGAAGAAAGCATGGCGCCAATTTTTGATACGATTATCGAGCACATCCCTGCACCAGTGGACAATTCAGATGAACCACTCCAGTTCCAAGTATCCCTCTTGGACTACAATGACTTCGTCGGTCGTATCGGTATCGGTCGTGTCTTCCGTGGTACGGTCAAGGTCGGTGACCAGGTAACCCTTTCAAAATTGGATGGTACAACGAAGAATTTCCGTGTTACCAAACTTTTCGGTTTCTTTGGTCTGGAGCGCAAGGAAATCCAAGAAGCCAAGGCGGGTGATCTGATTGCTGTTTCTGGTATGGAAGACATCTTCGTTGGTGAGACAGTCACACCGACAGACGCGATTGAGCCACTTCCAGTTCTTCGTATTGATGAGCCGACTTTGCAGATGACCTTCTTGGTCAACAACTCACCATTTGCAGGCCGCGAAGGTAAATGGGTGACATCGCGTAAAATTGAAGAGCGTCTTTTGGCTGAATTGCAGACAGATGTTTCCTTGCGTGTTGATCCAACAAATTCACCAGATAAATGGACTGTTTCAGGTCGTGGTGAATTGCACCTGTCTATCTTGATTGAAACCATGCGCCGTGAGGGGTATGAACTCCAAGTGTCTCGTCCAGAAGTTATCATCAAGGAAATCGATGGCGTGAAAATGGAACCATTTGAGCGCGTGCAAATTGATACGCCAGAAGAATACCAAGGATCTGTTATCCAATCGCTTTCTGAACGCAAGGGTGACATGCTTGATATGCAGTCTACTGGTAATGGGCAAACTCGTCTGGTCTTCCTTGTGCCAGCCCGTGGTTTGATTGGTTATTCAACAGAGTTCCTCTCTATGACCCGTGGTTATGGCATCATGAACCACACCTTCGATCAGTACCTGCCAGTTGTTCCAGGAGAAATCGGTGGTCGTCACCGTGGGGCCCTTGTTTCGATTGACCAAGGTAAGGCTACAACCTACTCGATTATGCGTATTGAAGAGCGCGGGACCATCTTTGTCAACCCAGGTACAGAAGTGTACGAAGGGATGATTATCGGTGAAAACTCTCGTGAAAATGACTTGACTGTTAATATCACGACAGCTAAACAAATGACCAACGTTCGTTCTGCAACAAAGGATCAAACATCAGTTATCAAAACACCACGTATCTTGACCCTTGAGGAATCACTTGAATTTTTGAACGATGATGAGTATATGGAAGTGACGCCAGAATCCATCCGTCTTCGCAAGCAGGTTCTTAACAAGGCAGAGCGTGACAAGGCAGCTAAGAAGAAAAAATTAGCGACTGAAGAGGCCTAAAAACAAAGGAGAGCAGCATGTTTTATCTGATTCTAGCTATTATGTTGGTGCTGTTCTATATCTTTGCAGCGCCCAATCATATCAAGGGAACCATCAATCTTATGGTTGCTGTATTTTTCCTTGTTGGTCTCTGTATTGCCCTCCTCCTTGCCTTTCTAAAGGTATTAGAATTTCCGTCTCAAGTCTGGTTAGGCCTGATTACGGTATTGATTGGTCTCTGGGCGATGAGAGACATCTATTGTTTAGATAAGGACCCTGGAAACAAGGAGAAAAAGTCCAGACGCAGCCGTTCCTATCGTTACAGATAGGTTCGCTACCTGTATCAAAACTCCCCCCTCAGACCCAGTGGAATTTTACAGCTTGATGTGAATGAGGTCCGCTTTTGCTGTCAAGGTTCACCTGATTTGAACTAATTAGCACTGCTGGAAACAGGGTTCGTAAGGCATGATTGCAATTTTTGCCTCCCAATCAGATTCCAGAAAGAGAAAATTTCATAGACTCAAAAAGGCTTAGGAGCATCTTGTTAAAAGCATGGCTTCTAGGCCTTTTGAACGGTGTTTTGCAAGATGAGGAGGTTTCAGCAAGTGACGAATCCCCCTCTCTCAATTCCGTTTAAGCCCAGACAGCTTGGTGGAACAAAATATAAAAACAAGGAATATACGGAAGTCTTTTCTGTCCTCTGGCTTGAAAAAGGCTCTCTTTAAAGGTAAAATAAGGTATTAGAAAGTAATGGCAAGGGGAATCGTGCGATGAAAATGATTGATGTAGTAAAGAATAAAAAAGTATTGGTTTTGGGGTTGGCCAAGTCGGGTGAATCTGCTGCCCGCCTTCTTGACAAATTGGGTGCCATTGTAACCGTTAATGATGGCAAGCCTTTTGAAGAGAATCCCACAGCCCAATCTCTATTGGAAGATGGTATTCGTGTGATTTGCGGAAGCCATCCCTTGGAACTATTGGATGAAGATTTTGCTCTTATGGTGAAAAATCCAGGAATCCGTTACGATAATCCCATGGTGGAAAAAGCGCTTGGGAAAGGGATTCCAGTCTGGACAGAAGTTGAGTTGGCCTATCTGATAGCTGAGGCACCGATTGTTGGTATCACAGGCTCAAATGGGAAGACAACGACCACCACGATGATTGCTGAAGTGTTAAACGCAGGCAAGAAACCTGCAAAATTATGTGGCAATATCGGCTACCCGGCTTCGTCAGTTGCGCAAACAGCCACAGCCGACGATACTCTGGTCATGGAATTGTCTTCTTTCCAGCTGATGGGGACAGAAGTTTTCCGACCACATATCGCAGTTGTGACAAATTTGATGGCCAGCCATCTGGATTATCATGGAACTTTTGAGGCCTATGTAGCAGCTAAATGGATGATTCAGCGTCAAATGACGGCTGAAGATTTTGTTGTGCTCAATTTCAATCAGGAAGAAGCAAAAGAATTGGCTGGCCAAACGCAGGCACAGGTCATCCCATTTTCAACGATAGAAGTGGTGGAAGGTGCTTACTTGGCAGAGGGCAAACTTTATTTCAAGGATGAATACATCATGGATGCAGCAGAGATTGGTGTTCCTGGTTCTCATAATGTTGAAAATGCCCTTGCGACGATTGCTGTTGCCAAATTGTTGGGAGTTGCTAATCAAGCCATTCGTGAACGTCTGTCTGCCTTTGGCGGGGTGAAGCACCGCTTACAATTTGTAGGCGAGATTGACAAGGTTGCTTTTTACAATGATAGTAAATCGACTAATATTTCAGCAACTCAAAAAGCCTTGTCTAGCTTTGACAATAGCAAGGTCATTTTGATTGCTGGTGGTTTGGATCGGGGGACTGAATTTGACGAACTGGTCCCTGATTTGGTCGGACTAAAGAAAATGGTTATCCTTGGTCAATCAGCTCCCCGCATTCAGCGTGCGGCGGATAAGGCGGGAGTTGAAACCATAGCCGCCGAGGATATTGCGGAGGCAACATGCAAGGCTTTTGAAGCAGCCGCCGCCGGAGATATTGTACTACTGAGTCCAGCCAATGCAAGCTGGGATATGTATGCCAATTTTGAGGTTCGTGGAGATGTCTTCCTGCAGACTTATGAGGAGTTGAAACAATCATGAAAAAAATAGTCTTTACAGGTGGAGGGACGGTAGGACACGTAACCCTCAATCTCCTGTTGATTCCCCGCTTTTTGGAAGAGGGGTGGGAGGTCCATTACATTGGTGATAAAAATGGCATTGAGCATGACCAGATTGTGCAGTCTGGCTTAGATGTTCATTTTCATTCCATCGCTACTGGGAAATTGCGACGCTATTTTTCCATCCAGAATATGTTGGATGTTTTTAAGGTTGGATTCGGCATTCTTCAGTCCTTGGCAATTATTGCGAGCATTCGCCCGCAAGCCCTTTTCTCAAAAGGTGGCTTCGTCTCCGTTCCGCCGGTGATTGCAGCTAAGCTGCTTGGGGTCCCTGTCTTTATTCATGAATCGGACTTGTCCATGGGTCTGGCCAATAGAATTGCCTATAAATTTGCGACCACTATGTACAGCACTTTTGAGCAGCCTGCTGGTTTGACCAAGGTAAAGCATGTTGGCGCGGTTACGAAGATTGGACAAATCAATGACAAGGTGACGCCGATCCAGCTGCCAGAAATTCTCAGTCATTTCGATAAAGCCTTGCCGACGCTTTTGTTCGTTGGCGGTTCAGGTGGGGCCAAGGTATTTAATGATTTGATTAGTCAAAACACCCCAGCCCTAACCCAGCGCTTTAATATTATCAACCTGACAGGAGATAGTAGTCTTAACCGACTGGACACCCATCTTTATCGGGTGGACTATGTAACCGAACTGTATCAGCCGTTGATGGATGTGGCAGATGTCGTGATTACCCGTGGCGGGTCCAATACCCTCTTTGAGTTGATTGCCATGCAACAGCTTCATTTGATTGTGCCCTTGGGGCGTCAAGCCAGTCGTGGGGATCAGATTGAAAATGCCCGCTATGCGGAGAAAAAAGGCTATTCCAAGCAGATTGACGAAAGTCAGTTGACCCTTGAGAACTTGTTGGCAGAAGTAGATGAGCTTTTGAAAAATAAGGAATTTTATATTCAAAATATGGCTCAATCAACGGATATTCAGTCTGTTGATGGTTTTTATCAGTTGCTAAGAAGAGATATGGAGAAGTAGTGGGACCATGACTGAAAAAGAATCCATAAAAGCTACCGAAGAGGTAGAGCAAGACCAACTGGCTCCTCACAGCCCAGAAGAAGAGGGAAGGGAAGAACAAGACCAATCCGTTTCCGTCCAGGCAGATTCTCCATCTGATTCAGAAGGAGAAGCGCCAGGAGGGGAGAGCCTTTTCTTTGAGCAGTGGAAGAAAAAGCACCGTGCTTATCTGATTAGTCAAGGCAAGCTAGTTGAAGAGCCAGAAGAGACAGAGCCAAACAAGGAGCCAACCAATCCGAGTGAGGAAGAAGAGGAACCAGTTCTATTTCAGGGGTTGGATGAAACCGCTGCGGATGAGCCGACAGACCAGGAAGATTCCGAAGTAAAAGCAGAAGGTATTCCCCAAAAAGTCATCTTAAAAACCCTGCCTATCTTCTTGGGCGGGCTGCTAATGGCTGCTATTGCGCTCTACTTCATTTCCCCCTACAGCAAGGAAAAGCAGATTCTTGTTACGGGCAATGAGCGTTTAACAGCCGAACAGATAGAGGCCTACAGTCTTATTAACAAAGATGACTATGTATTGACGACCGCCCTATATGCAGATGCCTATGCCCGCAATATCCAAGAGCAGAATTCAGAAATTGAGTCTGCAGAGATAAGCTATCAGTTTCCAAATCGTTTCACGATTATGATCAAGGAATATGCCTTTGTTGGCTACCTATCTGAAAATGCCCAACTCTACCCTGTTCTATCCAGTGGAGAGGTGGGAAGCGAGCCTGCTGCCGCGGAAAATTTGCCCAGTTCTTATACCACAATTCAGTTGACCGATAAAGGATTGATTAAGGTACTTGCGCTAGAATTGGGGAAGGTGGATCCGACAATTCGCGCCAGTATCAGCACAATTAGTCTGACTCCTAGCAAGGTAACAACAGACCTGCTGACCCTGAAAATGATAGAAGGTCACACCATTCTAGTACCAGCCAGTGAGCTGAGTCAGAAGTTGCCATACTACCCTAAAATTGCCTCGGAAGTTTGGGAGCCGACTACGATAGATATGGAAGTAGGCATTTTTCGATATGCAACCTAAATTTGACAAAACTGTAACGAAAAATTAACAAAAAAATTCCTTTTAGCCACCATTATTTGAATGAGTATGGTATAATGAAAGGTGATTAATTCTACTATTTTTTTGAAATGGAAAATGATTGATAAAACTTGGAAGTAAGAGAGGACTGAATGAATGGCTAGGAATGGCTTTTTTACGGGATTAGATATTGGTACAAGCTCCGTTAAAGTCTTGGTTGCAGAATATATTGATAATCAGATGAATGTGATTGGCTTCAGCAATGTGAAAAGTGCTGGTGTCAAGGATGGAATTATTGTAAATATTGATGTGGCAGCTGGAGCAATTAAAAAGGCCCTGCAGCAGGCAGAGGAAAAATCAGGGATTCGGATTGATAAGGTGAATGTTGGCCTCCCTGCTAACCTATTGCAGATTGAGCCGACCCAGGGCATGATTCCTGTGACAATCGATTCGCAAGAAATTACCGATTTAGATGTTGAGAATGTTGTCAAATCAGCTTTGACGAAGAGTATTACCCCTGAACGCGAGGTCATTTCCTTTGTTCCAGAGGAGTTCACTATTGATGGCTTCCAAGGAATTAAGGATCCGCGTGGCATGATGGGTGTCCGTCTTGAGATGCGTGGTTTGCTCTATACAGGGCCGCGGACCATTCTCCACAATTTACGCAGAACAGCTGAGCGTGCAGGAGTGAAGGTTGAAAACATTGTCATCTCACCTCTTTCCTTGACCCGTTCTATTTTGAATGAGGGTGAGCGCGAGTTTGGAGCCATTGTGATTGACCTCGGCGGAGGCCAAACAACTGTTGCGGTGATGCGTGGGCAAGCCTTACAGTATACCAATGTCTACCAAGAGGGTGGAGATTATATCACCAAGGACATCTCTAAGGTGCTGACCACTTCGCAAAGTATTGCAGAAAATCTGAAGTTCAATTATGGTATTGCTTACCCGCAACAAGCCAGTGAAAAAGAGAAGTTCACCGTAGAGGTTATCGGTGAAAATGCTCCTGCTCAAGTGACAGAGCGCTATCTATCAGAGGTAATTGCAGCCCGTCTGCGTCAGATTTTTGGGCGGGTAAAACAAGATTTAGAGCGCACTCGTGCCCTCGAACTTCCAGGAGGTATTGTCTTGGTTGGTGGGGGAGCTATCCTGCCAGGGATAACCGAACTAGCGCAGGAAGTCTTTGGTGTTCATACCCGAGTATATACTCCAAACCATATTGGTATCCGCAATCCGTCCTTCGCAAGTGTTATCAGTTTTGTAGAGTTTGTTGGAAACTTGGAAGATGTGGAGAAAATTGCCCAGCAGGCTGTTAATGGTGAGGCGAGTTTGCGGCATAAACCGATAGAAGTTCCTGTATCGCATCCGCGTCCTATCCCTGTTCAGCCAGCACCACAAGAACTGAGCAGAGAACCACAGACAGAAGTGGAGGAAGAGCGCCCAATTCCTACTTACTACGAAGAAACAGAAGAAGCGCCTGTTGCGAAAAAAGGGAACTTCTCTGACCGTATCCGTGGTTTGTTTGGTAGCATGTTTGAATAAGAAAAGAAAAGGTGATAAAAACTATGGCATTTTCATTTGAAGCAGCAGCGAGTCATGGTGCTGTCATAAAAGTAATCGGTGTCGGTGGTGGCGGAGGAAACGCCATCAACCGTATGATTGAAGAAGGCGTTGCAGGGGTTGAATTTATTGCAGCCAACACAGATGTGCAAGCCCTCAGCAGCTCAAAAGCCGAAACCGTCATTCAATTAGGTCCAAAATTGACTCGTGGTCTGGGTGCCGGCGGTCAGCCTGAAGTTGGTCGTAAGGCCGCTGAAGAAAGCGAAGAAGCCTTGACCAATGTATTGACTGGTGCAGATATGGTCTTCATTACCGCAGGTATGGGCGGAGGCTCTGGTACAGGAGCAGCCCCTGTTATTGCGCGGATTGCAAAAAGCCTGGGTGCGTTGACTGTCGCAGTTGTAACCCGTCCATTTGGCTTTGAAGGCAATAAACGTGGTACTTTTGCCATTGAAGGTATCGAAGGACTGCGTGAGCAAGTAGACACCCTACTGATTATTTCCAATAACAACCTTCTGGAAATTGTTGATAAAAAGACACCGCTATTAGAAGCATTGAGTGAAGCTGACAATGTTCTTCGCCAAGGTGTTCAAGGAATCACAGACTTGATTACCAATCCTGGTTTGATCAACTTGGACTTCGCCGATGTGAAGACCGTGATGGAAAACAAGGGCAATGCTCTGATGGGGATCGGTATTGGTACTGGTGAAGACCGAGTTATCGAAGCGGCTCGTAAGGCTATCTACTCACCGCTTCTTGAGACAACCATCGATGGCGCAGAAGATGTTATCGTCAACGTAACAGGTGGCTATGATATGACCTTGACAGAAGCAGAAGATGCGTCAGAAATCGTCCATCAAGCTGCTGGTCAAGGAGTAAACATCTGGTTGGGTACTTCTATTGATGAAACCATGAAAGATGAAATTCGTGTGACAGTTGTTGCGACAGGTGTTCGTCAAGGAGGAACTGACCCTGTTTCTCGCCACCGTACGGACCTTGCAGTACCTCGTCCTAGCCAACGATTTGACCACCCTGTGACTGCGGCACCAACTCCAAATCGTGCAGCTGCACCAGCTGAAGCACCAAAAGCTTCTGCATTTGGTGAATGGGACCTACGCCGTGAAAACTTGGTTCGTCCTGCTGACACACAACTCCATTCAACTGTCTCAGTAGAGAAGTTTACGATGGACCAGGATGAGGACGAGTTGGACACGCCACCATTTTTCAGAAACCGTTAATATGAATCTACAAAAAAACAAGGAAGGGGTCTATTCCGCAGTTGCAAAAGCTACGGAGCAGGCAGGCCGTCCTAGTGAATCAGTCCATGTAGTAGCTGTCACAAAATATGTTGACAGCTCTATTGCTAAAGAGCTGATAAAAACAGGTATTGACCATATCGGTGAAAATCGAGTGGACAAATTTTTGGAGAAATACCATGCCTTGGCTGATCAGGATGTCACATGGCACCTGATTGGAACCTTGCAAAGAAGAAAGGTAAAGGATGTCATCAATTTTGTTGACTATTTCCATGCCTTAGATTCCATCAAACTAGCTCAGGAAATTGATAAGCGTGCAGACAAGCTGATTAAATGTTTTTTACAAGTCAATATTTCTGGTGAAGCCAGCAAGCACGGCTTTAGGGCAGAAGAACTGCCAGAGGTTATCCAAGCCCTCCAAACTCTTGACAAACTTGAGATGGTTGGTCTGATGACTATGGCGCCATTTGAGGCAACGGATGAAGAACTGCACAGTATTTTTTCAGATATGAAGGAGCTTCAAGCGGACTTGATGGCACGTCAGATTCCTCGAATGCCCTTTACAGAACTCAGTATGGGGATGAGTGGAGATTTTGAAATCGCCATTGCCCACGGAGCGACCTATCTCCGAATCGGTTCTGCATTTTTTGAGTAAGGAAGGAAGACAATGGCCTTAAAAGACACATTTAAGAATTTTTTTGATTATTTTGGTGGGGACCCAGATGCTCTGGAGGAAGAAGCGGCGACCTATACGATGCCGAATGAAACAGGTCCAACCTTGAGAGTTGCCCCTGCTCCAGCTAGCCCTCCACCTGTGCGTCAGCAACCAGCAAGACTCGAACCGAGACAATCTTGGCCTGTCAGCAAAGAAGCTCCGATACAGCGCCTGCATGAGAAACAGCAGGAATTGCGAACACAAAATACAGAGGAAATTGTTAAGTCAACCATTGACATTAAGTTTCCACGACGATACGAGGACGCTACCCAGATGGTGAGTTTGTTGCTGGAGAATACCAGTGTATTGATTGATTTCCAGTATATGTCTGATCAGCAGGCTCGACGTTGCTTGGATTATTTAGATGGAGCCAGATCGGTGCTCTCTGGAAGCCTGAAGAAGGTTTCTAGTAGCATGTGGCTTTTGACACCTGTTAATGTGACTGTTAAGGTGGAGGATTTACAGCATATCAGTGCTGCTTCCAACACGGATCAGGACAGTCGATTTGATTTTGTATAAGCTGGTAGGATTCATGCAGTATATTATTTTAATCCTATTAAGGGCAGTTGATATTTATTCCTATCTGTTACTGGCTTACGCCCTCCTGAGTTGGTTTCCGAGTTTTTATCAGACAGGATTGGGGAGAGGACTTGCTCGAATCGTCGATCCCTTGCTCAAACCTTTTAGAAAATTAAATTTGCAGTTTGCGGGATTTGATTTTACGGTTATGGCAGCCATATTGGCCCTCCAGATGGGGACCCGTTTGCTCCTGCAACTCTTATTCTCTCTAGTTTAGTCACTCTTATATGAAAAAAATAGAAAGAATTGCTCAGCATTTTACCAAAGAGGAAGAGGGCTTTGTTGAAAAGGTAATGGAATGGTGCCAACAGGTAGAAGACACCTATTCTTATCACCTTACCAGTTTCCTCAATCCTCGTCAGGATAGTATTGTGGGAATGATTGCAGGGCATTTTCAGTTGAAGACCTACTCGAGTAGGGACATCCTGAAAACGGAATATTCGAGAGTTCTGATTGCTCCTGACTATTATCAGCTAGATGTCCATGATTTTGATATTCTTGGGCTGGAAATTAACTACCCGAGAAAATTTATGGAATTGTCCCATTCACAGGTTTTGGGAACCCTCTTACATCAATTAGGGATTCGGAGAGACTGTTTGGGAGATATTCTAGTAACAGAGAATCAGTTGGTGGTCTGTTTGGACCAAAAATTTGAAGACTTGGTGATGAGTTCGATTACAAAAATTGCCAAGGTCCCTGTCTCCCTTACGAGAGTGGACTGGAGTCAGCTGCAGGTAGAGGGAGAAGCAAGGGGAGTTACTAAGGATATGTTAGTCAGCAGCAATCGCTTGGATAAGCTGGTGGCAGCAGTCTTTCAGCTTTCGCGTTCGGCTGCTGTGAAACTGATTGAATCTGGGCAAGTCAAACTTGATTATGTTCAGACTGAAGAGGTGAGTAGGAAGGTAGAACTGGGGCAACTTATTAGTGTTCGTAGATATGGGAGAGTGCGATTGAAAGAGATTTTAGGATATTCAAAACAAGGTAAGTTGAAACTACAGATAGATATAACAAGGAAATAGGGGGAAGTATGGCACTTACAACACTTGAATTAAAAGATAAGACATTTGCAACTAAATTTCGTGGTTATGACCCAGATGAAGTAGATGATTTCTTGGATATTGTCACCCGCGATTATGAAGATTTGTTCCGTAAAAACCATGAGCAAGAATTGGAATTAAAGAATTTACGCGAACGCTTGGCCTATTTTGATGAGATGAAGGAATCGCTTAGCAAGTCTGTTTTGCTGGCTCAGGACACAGCTGAGAAGGTCAAGTATGCAGCAGAAGATCAGGCAGCTAATATTATCAAGCAAGCGGATTATGATGCGACTAATCTCTTGAATGAAGCGAAAGAGAAGGCAAATGGTATCTTGCGCCATGCGACAGACAATGCTAAAAAGGTTGTTGTTGAGACAGAGGAGTTGAAAAACAAGACTAGGGTCTTCCATCAGCGCTTAAAATCAACGATTGAAAGCCAGCTTTCTCTGGTCAATTCGCCAGAGTGGGAAGAAATCCTGCGTCCAACGGCTTCTTACATTCAAACGAGTGATGAAGCCTTCCGTGAGGTCCTCGTAAAAGCCTTGGATGAAGAACTTCATGTAGAAGAAGATAGTTTGGATTATACACGCCAGCTATCGGCTGAGGAGATTGCGGAGTTGACACGTCAAGCGGCAGCCTATATTGGTGATGAAGCTGACAGTGTTTCAGCACAAATTGAAGAGAATCAATAGTGAAAACAGGTTTATAGAAATAGTTATAGCGAGTAGGTGATGGTGGAAGACCTGCATTCCCTTTCTATAAAACGATCCTTTCACTGGATTTTTCCTGAAAATGGTTAGTAAGGAAAGACGTCTGTTCACGTTACGAATGCTGAGGGATAGGGGAAACCCTGTCTGAACTAAGGTGGTACCACGAACTTTCGTCCTTATTGGCGGGAGTTTTTTTGATGTTATGATACGATTAGAACTGGTTGATAAAGATAATTTTGAAGCGGTAATGCAAGTCCAGATTGCCTATGAAGATCAACGGCGGGTTGCTTCGGTGGAGTATTCTTTGGCTCAGGCTTGGCTGTATCGGGATACGGGAAGGGTTATTCCCTATGCTGTTATCACAGGGTCTGAAGTTGTTGGATTTTTATTGGTCTCTATCGAGGAGGACCGTCAAACCTATTTGATTTGGCGGCTCTTGATTGATAGGAGATTTCAAAATAGGGGCTATGGCAAAGAAGCTCTCCGCTGTCTTATTGAGCTAGCCCAGTCCGATTCAGCCTGTCAGCAAGTGGTGGCTAGCTATGTCATCGGCAATCATAAAATGCGTTACATATTAGAAAAACTTGGTTTTCAATCTCAGGGATTGATGGCTCAAGAAGTAAAAATGATGTTGAAATTAAACTAAAGGAGTTATGATGAAATTAAAAGAAACCCTCAATTTGGGGCAAACAGCTTTTCCTATGCGTGCAGGTCTTCCAAACAAGGAGCCTCAATGGCAGGCAGCTTGGGAGGAGGCGCAGCTTTACCAAAAGCGTCAGGAGTTAAATGCAGGCAAACCTGCCTTCCATTTGCATGATGGCCCTCCGTATGCGAATGGAAATATCCACGTTGGACATGCTTTGAATAAGATTTCTAAGGATATTATCGTTCGTTCAAAATCTATGATGGGCTTCCGTGCGCCTTTTGTACCGGGGTGGGACACGCACGGTCTTCCAATCGAGCAAGTCTTGGCTAAGCAGGGTGTGAAGCGCAAGGAAATGGACTTGGTTGCCTACCTTGAAATGTGTCGTGACTACGCTCTCAGTCAGGTAGATAAGCAGCGTACGGACTTTAAGCGTTTGGGGATTTCTGCGGATTGGGAAAATCCTTACATTACCCTGACAAAGGACTATGAAGCGGCGCAAATCCGTGTCTTCGGTGCTATGGCAGACAAGGGCTATATCTACCGCGGAGCTAAGCCTGTTTATTGGTCTTGGTCATCTGAATCAGCTCTTGCAGAAGCAGAAATCGAATACCATGACATTGACTCAACCTCGCTCTACTACGCCAACAAGGTCAAGGATGGCAAGGGAGTATTGGACACAGATAGCTACATTGTTGTCTGGACAACAACTCCGTTTACGGTAACAGCTTCTCGTGGTTTGACCATGGGAGCAGACATTGACTACCTTCTCGTGCAGCCTTCTGGCTCAGACCGTAAATATGTTTTGGCAGAAGCCTTGGTTGATACCTTAGCAGCTAAATTCGGTTGGGAAACCTTTGAAGTCCTTTCAAAACACAAGGGTTCAGAATTTGAATACATCGTAACAGAGCACCCTTGGGACACAGAGGTGGATGAATTGGTCATCTTGGGTGATCATGTCACAACGGATTCAGGTACAGGTATCGTCCATACGGCACCAGGTTTTGGTGAGGACGACTACAATGTAGGTGTCAAATATGGTTTGGAAGTTGCGGTAACCGTCAACGAACGCGGTTTGATGAACGAAGCTGCGGGGCCTGATTTTGAAGGGCAATTTTATGATAAGGTTGTGCCGACTGTTAAGGAAAAATTAGGCGACTTGCTTCTTGCTAGCGAAGTCATCAATCACTCTTATCCATTTGACTGGAGAACCAAGAAGCCAATCATCTGGCGTGCGGTGCCGCAGTGGTTTGCATCTGTTTCTAAGTTCCGTCAGGAAATCTTGGACCAAATCGAAGCAACGACCTTTATTCCTGCTTGGGGTAAAACCCGTCTTTACAACATGATCCGTGACCGCGGTGACTGGGTCATCTCTCGTCAGCGTGCATGGGGTGTGCCTCTGCCAATCTTCTATGCGGAAGATGGTACAGCCATCATGACCAAGGAAGTAACGGACCACGTAGCAGCTCTCTTTGAGGAACATGGTTCTATTATCTGGTGGAAATCAGAAGCCAAAGACCTTTTGCCTGCTGGCTTCACTCATCCAGGTTCACCAAATGGTGAGTTTACAAAAGAGACAGACATCATGGACGTATGGTTTGACTCTGGTTCATCTTGGAACGGTGTCATGAATGCCCGAGAAAATCTTGCCTACCCAGCAGACCTCTACCTAGAAGGCTCTGACCAATACCGCGGCTGGTTCAACTCTTCCTTGATTACCTCTGTGGCAGTTAATGGTCATGCGCCGTACAAAGCGGTCTTGTCACAAGGCTTTGTCTTGGATGGTAAGGGCATGAAGATGTCGAAATCCCTGGGCAATACTATTGTTCCAAATGATGTTGCCAAGCAATATGGTGCAGAAATCTTGCGTTTGTGGGTGACTTCTGTTGATACCTCAAACGACGTGCGTGTGTCTATGGACATTCTTGGACAGGTTTCTGAAACCTACCGTAAAATCCGTAACACCCTTCGTTTCTTGATTGCAAACACTTCTGATTTCAATCCAGCAAGCGACGCGGTAGCCTACGACCAACTGCGCACGGTTGACCAGTACCTCTTGGTGAAATTCAACAAATTGGTTGCTCAAATTCGTAGCGCCTATGATACCTACGACTTCATGGCGATCTACAAGTCCGTTGTGAACTTTGTCACTCTTGATTTGTCAGCCTTCTACTTGGATTTTGCCAAAGATGTCGTTTATATTGATGGAGCGAAGTCCCTTTCTCGCCGTCAGATGCAGACAGTCTTCTATGACATCTTGGTCAAGATTACCAAACTCTTGACCCCGATTATGCCACATACAGCAGAGGAAATCTGGTCCTATCTGGAACATGAAGCAGAAGAGTTTGTCCAATTAGCGGAAATGCCAGAGGTGGAAACCTTTGCTAATGAAGCGCAGCTGTTGGCAGACTGGGAAAACTTTATGACCTTCCGTACCCAAGCGCAGAAAGCCTTGGAAGAAGCGCGTAATGCCAAAGTGATTGGTAAATCACTGGAAGCTCATCTGACAGCCTATGTTTCAGCAGAAACCAAGTCCTTCTTGGAAGGCTTGAATACAGACCTTGCCCAGCTTTTGATTGTTTCTAATTTGACTGTGACAACAGAACCTGCTCCAGCAGCAGCTGTCGTAGTGGATGAAGTTGCCTTCACCGTAGAACGTGCAGCAGGCCAAGTCTGCGACCGTTGCCGCCGCATTGATACCAGTGTTGTAGAACGAAGCTACGGCGCGACCATCTGTGACCATTGTGCCAGCGTAGTCGAAGAAAACTTTGCCCAAGCAGTTGCCGAGGGATTTGAGGGGTAATTCAAAAGAGTAAGCGCCCTATGCCCAGCCTCTCCTATCTTGTTATGGCTCGAAGTATAGTCGAATGAATTAGCTTTCAGACAAGGAACTGAGGCGCAGACTGTACTAGAGTACGGCAAGTCGAAAGTGACGATGTATCAAAGATATAGCCGTTTAGTTTTTCTTTTATTACTTCGACGCAAGAGGAAACTCCGTTTCCTTATTTCCAACTTCAAACACTCCACTGGATTGTTTGAACTCGCTTTGCCGTACTCCAGTACTGCCTGCAGCTCGTTGCCTAGTACTAAAAGTAAACTAAAAGACTATAATTCAAATGACTATAATAATAAAAGAATGAAGCAGAACCCCTGTCTTAGGGCTCTGCTTCATTCTTTTTAATTATCGGTGATAATAGGGATGGACATCTCAATCAGGCGGTCCGTATGTATGGTTTGGATAGCAGCAGGATTGATTGTACGCTCGTCAATCTTGCGATGTAAGAAGAAGTCGCGGATTTTTTTGATTTCATTCGGTTGCACAGCTCGGTATTTGTTGCTAATGAGAAGCTCGTAGTGGCGAGGTGCTTGGGTGAAGATCACATCTGTATTTCCTGCAGAGTAGGTTTCTACTAGGAAGGCGTCGGTGTTAGCCAACTGGTTTTGGACAAGTTGGGAGTGGCTATTCGTCGTATTGATAATTTTCATGCGGGACCTCCTCTATTTCTTTGGCTTCATTATAGCATTCTTAGGCGCATTTTGCTAGTCTTTTACAGTTTTTACCTGATTTTTCCACTGTTCAATGCCCCATTTATGACTGCCGCGTTTGAGTTGGGCAATGGCTTCTTCAATGGGGAACCAAGCAATGTGATTGAAATCCTCAAGGGGAAGTCCAACTTGGTGGTAGCTGGTGACCTGATAGATGTAGGCAGGGTTGTAAAAATAAGTATCTCGGTGACTAGAGTAGAAATATTCGTCCGCCTGGCCATAATAGTCCCCAATTTGGGCTGTAAAACCTAGTTCTTCCAAGAGTTCGCGTTCGAGGGCGATGAGGTGGTTTTCCCCTTCCTCAATCTCTCCGCCAGGTAAAAACCAGGCGCCGTTGGGTGCCTGAACAAGTATAATTTTTGTCAGGGATTCATCAGGGATGACAGCATATACTCCATAGCGGTTCTTATAGGTCACACCGGCTTTTTTCTCACCAAATACAGCATTTGACATGGTTTTCTCCTGTTTCAATCTCAGTTTTTATTTATTATACCATTTCAGTTTAAAATTTTCTTCTCTTCTTGTCTAAATAGTATGCTAATTGTATGAAAAAAGGGAGCTGAAACAGATTTCTGAACTGTTTCGCTCCACCGAACTGTTAAAGCCAATCAACCACTGCGCTGATATGTTGACACGAACTCTGAGAAGTGGCGCTGGGCTTGAATCCAACTTTGAGCTAAAACAGTCTTTCTCCAGACAGACCGTTGACACAAAAACTGAGCGGTCCCTCTTATTTTGCTTTGATTTGAATCGTACCTTTGCTGGTCATGATGGCACGAAGTTCTTTTTCATGCGGATTTTCCAAATAGAAATCTGTGATGGCGTCTTCGATTTGGTCTTGAATGGTTCGGCGTAGTGGACGGGCTCCCATTTTAGGGTCATAGCCTAGGTCAACCAATTTTTCCTTAACCTTGTCGGTTACATGGAGGCTGATTCCATTGCTTGCTAGGCGCTTATTGACATCTTGCAGCATGAGGCTGACAATCTGCAAGAGATTTTCCTTACTGAGCGGTTGAAATTCGATAATGCCATCAAAGCGGTTCATAAATTCAGGGTTGAAGAAATTGCTGAGTTGACCAAGGACAGACTGGCTTCGTCCTTCCATGGCCGCCCCGAAGCCAACGCTAGCTTCTACCTTGCCTGTTCCAGCATTGGAGGTCATGATAATAATGGTGTCCTTAAAGCTGACAGTTCGGCCTTGGCCATCTGTCAGTCGGCCATCATCCAAAACTTGTAAAAACATGTGCATGACATCTGGATGGGCTTTTTCAACTTCATCCAGAAGGATGAGGGAATAAGGATTGCGGCGGACTTTTTCAGTCAGTTGTCCAGCTTCTTCGTAGCCGACATAGCCTGGAGGGGCACCGACTAGCTTGGCAACTGCGTGTTTTTCCATGTATTCAGACATGTCAAAACGAATCATGCTGTCTGCTGAACCAAAGAGTTCGATGGCCAGCTGCTTGGAAAGTTCAGTTTTTCCGACACCGGTTGGGCCGACAAAGAGGAAGCTGCCGATTGGGCGATTAGGGGCACCAAGACCGACACGGTTGCGGCGAATGGCTTTGGCTATCTTGTCGACTGCTTCATCCTGTCCGATGACATGGGCCTTGAGATCGCGAGCAAGGTTGATCAGCTGGGATTGCTCCTTCTCTTTTAGGTCGCCAACAGGGATATTGGTTTTTTGCTCAATAATGGCCTCGATTTCTTTTTCTGTAATGAGCGGAATGTCTTCTTCGCTGATGGTTGCCTTTTGCATTTCTTTGTATTTGGCAATCTGGTCGCGGAAGTAGGCAGCTTTTTCATAGTCTTCATCGCGGGTGGCTTGGGCCTTGCGATTTTCCGCGTCAATCAATCGTTGATCGATTTCTTTTGGATCAATGAAATTAAGGGTCAGATTCATCTTAGAACCTGCTTCATCTAGGAGGTCGATGGCCTTGTCTGGTAGGAATCGGTCTTGGATATAGCGGTTTGAAAGGACTGCGGCTGCTTCAATGGCGGCCTCAGAGTATTTGACATGGTGATAGTCCTGGTACTTGTTTTGAATCCCTTTGAGGATGGTGATGGTTTCTTCAACGCTGGGTTCTTCTACCTTGACAGGCTGCATGCGACGTTCTAAGGCTGCGTCTTTTTCAATGATTCGGTATTCATTAAGGGTGGTGGCGCCGACCAGCTGCATCTCGCCGCGGGCTAGGGCAGGTTTGAGGATGTTGCCTGCGTCCATATTGCCGTCGCCAGCTGCGCCAGCTCCCACGATTTCATGGATTTCATCGATAAAGAGTATCACTTCGCGGCGGTTGCGGATTTCTTCCATCAGTTTCTGCATTCGTTCTTCAAATTGGCCGCGAATCCCAGTGCCTTGGACCAGGCTTACGACATCCAAACGGATTACTTCTTTGCCTTGAAGTTTTTGCGGAACGTCTCCGTCGACAATTTTCTGTGCCAGTCCTTCAACAACAGCTGTCTTACCGACACCAGGTTCTCCGATTAGGACAGGATTGTTTTTGGTGCGTCGATTGAGGATTTCGATGACGCGGGTGATTTCTTGATCGCGTCCGATGACAGGGTCAATGTCCCCACGGCGAGCAATCTCTGTGACATTGATTCCAAATTCTTCTAGGAGGCCGTTAGGCTGCTGCGGAGTTGGCGGGGTGCCTCCGCCGTGCTGATTGTTGCGGCCTCCTCCTCCGTTTCCGTTGCCTGACTGGGTCGGTGGTGTTTGGTCGCGGTTTTTTCCTGCTGGGGTATTGCCAGGGTATCCTCCCAAATGGTTGAAAAATTCACTGAAGGGGTCCATGTTGTTAGGATTGGTCAGGTCACCTAAGCCGCGCAAAATGGCATTGTTGGGGTCTGTTTTCATGATTTGGTAGCAGTTGTGGCACAGGTCAACCTGCTGTTGCTTGCCGTTTAGATTTGTGTAGAGATGGATGGTTGCGTCATTGATATTACAGTTTTTACAAAGCATAGTTCTACCTCTTTCTGTATCCGTCTGACCTTGTTTAATAGTCAAAAAAGGTCAGTTATAGCTTTATTATATCAAGATTCAGGGAAATTGCAAGAAACTGCTATGGTGGAAATACTTTTCAATAAAATGCTGGTGGTGAGAAGAAAATCACGTAAAATAAAGACTTTTTGATAAATTTATGGTACACTATTCCTATACTAAGAATAGGAGAACGAATATGGAATCGCATTTAGTGAGAATTATCAATCGTCTTGAGACTATGGCCAATGACGGTGGTACTTTGAAGCGGAATTTTGAACGTGAGGGTGTGGTTGTGGCAGAAGTTGCTTACAACTACGATGAAGAGAACGGTTCAGTTTTTACCTTGCGTGATGTTGCTGCGCGTGAAACCTACACGTTTGATAGCATTGATTTGATTGCTATGGAAATTTACGAGCTCTTGTATTAAGCTTGCTTAGCTGAGAGAGGCAGGTTCAGGCTTGGGAAGTCGTTGCGCATGTCATAAGATGGGTATTGCTGTCTAGGCTTCCTGGATTTGATGGGTCTTTCTTCGGCTTATTTTGTCGGGCACTGGCCAGATGTGCCCTCAAACTGTCAGACCTCCAATCTCAAACGATTCTCTACTCGATTGTTTGAGTTCTAGGGTGTGGGACGATGACCAAAGAGTCACTTCTTGGATGTCGTCCTGCACCTTTTTGAATATTTATACTCTGTCAATGCAGAAGCCAGGGCGAGGATATGTTGGGGGCTGCTGGCTGAAAAGTAGGTAGGGTTCTTGATTTCATCGCTCGTAGGTGGCGGAGTAGAGAGTTCTGGTGAAGCCTGTTTGTTATTCCAGCCCTGTCTGGCTTGGATGGGAATGGGTAGAATCCGCTTGTTTTGGATGTTTATTGATTGGCAAGGGAATGTTCTTGCATATTTATTCAAAAATGGTATAATATGGTATGAATTTTATTGAGGAGTTAAGAGATGGATTTTTCTTTTTTGCCAAAGTATTTGGCTTATTTTAATTATGGGGCGATTGTTACCCTTATCATTGCTTTTTTAGCGGTTTTGTTTGGTAGTATTTTAGGGGTCCTGCTGGCCTTGGGTCAGCGGAGTAAGTACCCTCTTTTGGTCTGGCTAGTCAATATCTATGTCTGGGTTTTCCGAGGAACGCCTATGCTGGTACAGATTATGATTGCCTTTGGTATGATGCACATTGTGGCACCGACCTTCCAGCTGGGGATTTTATCTGTTGATTTGACGCGTCTGATTCCAGGGATTATTATTATTTCGATGAACTCAGGTGCCTATGTATCTGAAACTGTTCGGGCGGGAATTAACGCGGTGCCGAAGGGGCAGTTGGAAGCGGCTTATTCACTAGGGATTCGTCCGCGTCAGGCCATGCGTTATGTTATCATGCCACAGGCGATTAAGAATATTTTACCAGCCCTTGGGAATGAGTTTGTGACCATCGTCAAGGATAGTTCACTTCTATCTACCATCGGTGTGATGGAATTGTGGAATGGAGCAACCACTGTGTCCACCACAACCTACCTGCCCTTGACTCCGCTCTTGTTTGCGGCAGCTTATTACTTGCTTATGACGAGCATTTTGACGCTGGGTATTCAGTATTTTGAGAAAAAATTGAACAAGGAAGGGCACTAAAATGACAGAAACAATTATTTCGATTAAAGATTTACATAAGTATTTCGGCGAAAATGAAGTTTTAAAAGGAATTGATTTAGAGGTCGAGCAGGGGCAAGTTGTGGTGATTATTGGTCCATCTGGGTCAGGAAAATCAACCTTCTTGCGGACTATGAACTTGCTTGAGGTTCCGACCAAGGGAACGGTGACCTTTGAAGGTGTTGATATTACAGACAAGGCCAATGATATTTTTAAAATGCGGGAAAAGATGGGCATGGTTTTCCAGCAGTTCAATCTCTTTCCCAATATGACGGTTTTGGAAAATATTACCTTGTCGCCGATTAAGACAAAGGGGATGAGTAAGGAAGAGGCAGAGAAAAAGGCGGTACAGCTATTAGAGAAAGTTGGTTTGCCAGACAAGGCTCATGCTTATCCGCAAAGTCTGTCCGGTGGTCAGCAGCAGCGTATTGCCATTGCGCGTGGATTGGCCATGGATCCAGATGTCCTGCTCTTTGATGAGCCAACGTCAGCCTTGGATCCTGAAATGGTTGGCGAGGTGTTAGCAGTTATGCAGGATTTGGCTAAGTCAGGGATGACCATGGTTATCGTGACACATGAGATGGGCTTTGCTCGTGAGGTAGCAGACCGTGTTATCTTTATGGATGGCGGTGTGATTGTTGAAGATGGTACTCCAGAGCAGGTCTTTAATCATACTAAGGAAGAGCGGACCAAGGATTTCCTATCAAAAGTCTTGTAATCACAGTCTTCTGAACGGAGCTGTGGGAGCTCTATGCCATAAATTATGGAAACCGTAGATTGTTTCAACTCCGACAATGTTCGGAGTTTTTCTGTTTGAGAAACTTTGTAGGAAGGAAGCATGGTCAGGTTGGAGATTTTAGGGTATAATTTAGAAAAAAGTAGAGGAGTTCGTCATGACAATCATTGATGGGAAGGCTCTTGCAGCCAAAATGCAATCAGCCCTAGCAGAGAAAACCGCAACGTTAAAAGAGGAAACTGGTCTGGTACCTGGTCTTGTTGTGATTTTGGTAGGTGAAGATCCTGCTAGTCAGGTCTATGTTCGGAACAAGGAACGTTCAGCCCTGGCAGCTGGTTTTCGGAGCGAGGTGGTAAGGGTTCCTGAGACGATTTCAGAGCTGGAATTATTGGACTTGATTGCGCGTTACAATCAAGATGAAGCCTGGCATGGTATTCTTGTCCAACTGCCTTTACCAGCCCATATTAACGAAGAAAAGGTGCTCTTGGCTATTGATCCAGACAAGGATGTGGACGGTTTTCACCCAACCAATATGGGGAAATTATGGTCAGGCCATGCGGTTATGATTCCATCAACTCCAGCGGGTATCATGGAAATGTTCAAGGAATATGCGATTGACCTTGAAGGCAAGTCGGCCTTGGTGATTGGTCGTTCAAATATCGTTGGCAAGCCGATGGCCCAGCTGCTGTTGGATGCCAATGCGACAGTGACGATAGCTCATTCTCGTACAAAAAATCTGCCAGAACTGGCTCGTCAGGCAGATATTCTAGTAGTCGCGATTGGGCGTGGTCATTTTGTGACCAAGGATTTCGTCAAGCCAGGGGCTGTTGTGATTGATGTCGGCATGAACCGAGATGAAAATGGCAAGCTAATCGGCGATGTCAAATATGACGAGGTGGCAGAGGTAGCTAGCTTTATCACGCCAGTTCCAGGAGGTGTCGGGCCAATGACCATTACCATGCTGATGGAACAGACCTACGAGGCCTGTGTGAGACGAGGGGAATAAGAACCTGTGTTCACAGTTCGGTGCTTCCATCTAAGGCTAATTTTTCACTTCCTCATCGTTCGTTTTGTCAAAATACAGTTAGTATTCCCTCAAAAAACGGTCTTGATTAGCGGAAAATGATCTTTTATATAAAAACACTTTACTTGTAAATACATGTTTTAGGTATTCCGACATTGGATGTGGGAAGAGCGAATGGTAACTGATTGTTATCATTCGTTTTTTATGGCTGTTCAGTGCCAGTCACAAAAGGAATCCTCCAGTCAAGTCAAGAGGAGATGGGAATCTGCAGCGGAAGGAAGCAGTCTGTGATGGTCTGGTTTTAGGACACATGAGCTGATTTTCGGAGAGTATGAGACCATTCTCTCTGTAATCAAATAAAATTGGTGAACCATATTTTGACTGACCTACTTTTCAAAACAGTATCATTGCATAAAATTTGGTATAATAGGATGGATATAGACAGAAGGAGTTGGCATGGTTGAATATTTATCGGTTAGCCATTTAACCAAGTATTTGAAATTAAAATTTGACCGCGATCCCTATTTGGAAAAGGTCTATTTGACAGGGCAAGTCTCCAATTTCCGCAAGCGTCCGACCCATCAATATTTCTCGCTCAAGGATGACAAGGCAGTGATTCAGGCGACCATGTGGGCTGGGGTTTACAAACAGTTGGGTTTTGACCTTGAGGAAGGGATGAAAATCAATGCGATTGGTCGTATTCAACTCTATGAGCCGAGTGGGTCGTATTCGATAGTCATTGAAAAGGCTGAGCCAGACGGAATTGGTGCCTTGGCCATCAAGTTTGAACAGCTGAAGCAGGCTTTGACCCAAGAAGGCCTGTTTAAACAAGAATTTAAACAGGCTCTGCCTCGTTTTACCAAAAAAATTGGTGTCATTACCAGCCCGAGCGGGGCGGTTATTCAAGATATTATTACAACGGTCAGTCGGCGGTTTCCTGGCGTGGAGATTGTCCTTTATCCGACCAAGGTGCAAGGAGAGGGTGCGGCCCAAGAGGTGGTTGCCAATATCCAAAGAGCCAACCAGCGTGATGATTTAGATGTCCTCATTGTTGGTCGAGGGGGCGGATCGATTGAAGACCTTTGGGCCTTCAATGAAGAGGCAGTAGTTCGGGCTATTTTTGAGTCACGTATTCCCATAATCTCAAGTGTGGGGCACGAAACAGACACGACCTTGGCAGACTTTGTGGCAGACCGCAGGGCCGCAACTCCGACAGCCGCAGCAGAATTGGCGACACCTGTTACCAAGGCAGACTTGTTGGGCTATCTAGGTCAGCAGGAAAATAGGGCTTATCAAGCTATGACAAACCGCTTGAAGTTTCTGCGTGGACAGGTTGAAAAGATTAGTCAGTCGGTTATTTTCCGTCAGCCTGACCGCCTCTATGATGGGTATTTGCAGAAGTTAGATCGCTTGACCAATCAACTGCAGACCCGAATGAAAGAGGTCTATAGGCAGCAGAAACAGGCCAGTCTCCTGCTAAATCAGCGTTTGCAGGGCCTTCAGCTGGGGCGGAAAGTAGAGAGTTTTCAAGAAAAAATCCGCCAGCAGGAGCGCCTCTTGAAAAGCAATATGGCCAATATTTACGACAATAAAATGGCCAAGGCAGATAAGCTGATTGAGGCCTTGACCATGCTGGATACCAGTCGAATAGTGGCCCGTGGCTATGCTATGATTCGACAAGATGGTCGGGTCTTGGATAGCGTAGAAGGTATAGAGAAGGGTGACAATTTAACCATCCAGATGAAGGATGGGCAACTTGATGTGGAGGTAAATCATGTCCAAAAAGACAAAAACATTTGAAGAAAACTTAGCTGAATTAGAGGGAATCGTAACCAAATTGGAACAGGGTGATGTAGCTTTGGAAGAAGCATTGGCGGAGTTTCAAAAGGGGATGGTCCTGTCAAAAGACCTGCAAAAGACCCTGGCAGAAGCCGAGAAGACCCTAGTCAAGGTCATGCAGGCAGATGGCAGTGAAGCGGAGATGAATTGATGGTAGATATGAAACAAATTGATCAAGAAATCCGCGATTTTTATCAAAATCCTAGTGCGATTGTTTCGGAAAACTTGATCGAAGCCATTCTCTATTCCGTAGATGGCGGCGGTAAACGCCTGAGACCTGCGTTGCTGTTGCAGCTTGTGGAGGGATTTGGTATTGAACTAAGGCAGGCCCATTACCAAGTGGCTGCAGCCTTGGAAATGATTCATACGGGGAGTCTGATTCATGACGACCTTCCTGCTATGGATAATGATGATTACCGTCGGGGGCGCCTGACCAGCCACAAGCAGTTTGACGAAGCAACAGCCATTTTGGCTGGAGACAGCCTCTTTTTAGACGCTTTTGGTCTTTTGACCGTTGCTGATTTGCCAAATCAGGTTCTGGTAGAGTTGGTTCAGCTGCTTTCATTAGCATCTGGGACCTTTGGCATGGTTGGTGGGCAAATGCTGGACATGCTGGGTGAAGGGAAGGAATTGGCCCTTCAGGACTTGGTAAAAATCCATGAAAACAAGACAGGGCGTCTCTTGGCCTTTCCTTTTCATGCCGCGGGAATTATCGCTCAGCAACCAAGTTCCGTTGTCGGTTCCTTGTTGCAGGCTGGGATGTTGCTTGGTCATGCCTTCCAAGTGAGGGATGATATTTTGGATGTGACAGCAGATTTTGACCAATTAGGCAAGACACCTCAGAAAGATTTAGCAGCTGAAAAGGCAACCTATCCAAGCCTGCTCGGTTTGGAAGAATCCAAGCGTGTTCTGGAAGATTCTTTGGACAAGGCTGTGGCCATTTTCAAGGATCTGGAAGCCCATCATGGCTTTAATGGAGAAGAGCTGTATAAAACCATAGAAAGTTTACGAATCAATGGCTAAGGAAAGAGTGGATGTATTGGCCTTTAAACAAGGGCTTTTTGAAACCAGAGAACAGGCTAAGAGAGGGGTCATGGCTGGTTTGGTCGTGTCTGTCCTGAATGGGGAGCGTTACGATAAGCCTGGCGAGAAGATTGACGAGAGGATTGAACTCAAACTCAAGGGGGAAAAACTCAAATATGTCAGTCGAGGCGGTCTCAAATTAGAGAAGGCCTTACAGGTTTTCGGCCTCGCTGTTGAGGGGCAGACAACGATTGATATTGGGGCTTCCACAGGCGGTTTTACGGATGTCATGCTGCAAGCTGGGGCCAAGCAGGTCTACGCCGTGGATGTCGGCACCAATCAACTGGCTTGGAAATTGCGCCAGGATGAGCGAGTCATCAGCATGGAACAATACAATTTCCGCTATGCTGACTTGGCAGATTTTTCAGCAGGTCAGCCAAGTTTTGCCTCCATTGATGTTAGTTTTATCTCGCTGAGTTTGATTTTACCAGCTTTGCAACACATTTTGGCTGAAGGTGGCCAGGTGGTCGCCCTAGTGAAACCACAGTTTGAGGCAGGGCGGGAGCAGATTGGAAAAAATGGGATTGTCAAGGACCAGGCTGTCCACACCAAGGTTTTGGAAAATGTGGTGGCAATGGCGGTGGAAACAGGCTTCTCAGTCAAGGCTCTCAGCTTTTCACCAGTGCAAGGTGGTCATGGCAATATTGAATTTCTGGCTCATCTCGAAAAATCCTCGCACCCAGTCCAGCTGGTAGAGGAAGAGATTGCCCCTCTCGTTCAGCAAGCACATGAGGAATTTAAAAAAGATGAATAAACGAGAACGATTAGAAGTTATTAAAGATTTAGTGGTTCGCTTTCCCATCGATACCCAAGAAGAGATTGTCGAACACTTGGAAAAATTAGGTGTCCATGCGACACAGGCAACCGTTTCACGAGACATCAAGGAATTAGGAATTATCAAGGTTCCATCCCCTGACCGCGGCTATGTTTACGGTCTGCCCAAGGTCAGCGCAAGCAAGATCAAAGCGACCAACGTATTGGCACTCGAACAGATGGACAAAATGCTCAACATCCAATTAGTTCCAGGGAGTTCGGCTGTTGTAAAACGTCAAATTTTAGAGCAGTTTCAACCCTATATTTTTAGCATTATCTCAGACGATGATAGCATTTTAATCATTGTCAAAAATCAGGAAATCCTGGCTCGCCTAGAGCAGGTTATCAGAGGTTTGTAGCCCATGCTGTTAGAAATTTCCATCAAAAATTTTGCCATTATCGAACATGTCTCCCTGAATTTTGAAAACGGGATGACCATCCTGTCAGGGGAAACCGGTGCCGGCAAGTCCATCATTATTGATGCCATGAACCTCATGCTAGGAGCACGGGCCACGACGGATGTGATTCGCCATGGCTCTGCAAAGGCAGAGATAGAAGGCCTTTTTTCCTTGGGAAATAGCAGAGCAGTCGAGCAGATTTTGGCTGAACAGGGGATTGAGGTGACCGAAGACCTGGTTATCCGACGGGAAATTCTGCAAAATGGCCGCTCCGTCAGCCGCGTCAATGGACAGATGGTCAATCTGTCAGTCCTGAAACAGCTGGGCCAGTACCTGGTTGACATCCACGGCCAGCACGACCAGGAAGAATTGATGAGAACAGCCCATCATATCGGCCTTTTGGACAGCTTTGGCGAAGAGGATTTTTGGCGCCTCAAGGAAGATTACCAGAGAATTTTCGACCAGTACCGCAGCCTACGCAAACGGATACTGGAAAAACAGAAGAACGAGCAGGAACATAAGGCCCGCATTGAAATGTTGGAGTATCAAATTGCTGAAATTGAAGCGGCAGAACTCAGCTTTGGTGAAGAACAACAGCTCCATCAGGAGCGAGACAAGCTACTCAACCACAAACAGATTGCTGATACCCTGACCAATGCGCATGTCCTGCTGGATAACGAGGATTTTTCAAGCCTCAACAATCTTCGTTCGGCTATGAATGAATTGCAAAGCTTGGAAGAATTTGATCCAGACTACAAAGTCCTATCCACCAGCCTGACAGAAGCCTATTATGTAGTAGAGGATGTGACCAAGCGCCTAGGTGATGTGGTTGATGGACTGGATTTTGATGGCAATCGTCTCCTTATTCTGGAAAGCCGCCTAGATTTGATCAATAGCATCACCAAGAAATATGGTGGCAGTGTCGATGATGTCTTGACTTACTTTGAGAAGATCAGTGAAGAGTACAATCACTTGACAGGAAATGACCTGTCAGGAGATGAACTGGAAGGCCAACTCAAGGCTTTGGAAAAGGAACTGATTAGTTTGGCCAGCCAGCTCAGTCAGGCTCGCCATGATTTGGCAACGATTTTAGAAGACATCATCCGCCAAGAATTACAAGAGCTCTATATGGAGAAGGCCCGCTTTCAGGTTCGATTTGCCAAAGGAAAATTCAGCCGTGAAGGAAATGAACTTGTCGAATTTTACATTTCCACCAACCCTGGTGAGGATTTCAAACCCTTGGTCAAGGTCGCTTCAGGAGGTGAACTCTCTCGCCTCATGTTGGCTATTAAATCAGCCTTCGCTCGCAAGGAAGGCAAGACTGCAATAGTATTTGACGAGGTTGACACAGGCGTTTCTGGTCGTGTCGCGCAGGCCATTGCCCAGAAAATTTATAAGATTGGTCGTTATGGGCAGGTTCTGGCTATTTCTCACCTCCCCCAAGTCATTGCCATTGCTGACCACCAGTATTTCATTGAGAAGGTGTCGGACGATTATAAGACAGTTTCTCAGGTTCGGCTCTTGACCAAGGAAGAGCGGATTGAGGAGATTGCTAAAATGCTGGCGGGAGAAAAAGTGACAGATGCCGCTCGTCATCAGGCGAAAGAATTAGTGGAGAAAGGTTAGGAAACTAGCCTTTTCTTTTTGGAACAGTTTATTTTTTAGGTAAATTTTGGTATAATGAGAAGCAAATTGGAAGAGAAATGTAGGAAGAAAGATGACAAAGATTAAGATTGTAACGGATTCTAGCACCACTATTGAACCTTCTCTGGTAGAGGAGCTGGGGATTACGATTGTTCCCCTGTCGGTGATGATTGATGGGGTTGTCTACTCGGATGCGGATTTGACTGAGGGCCAGTTTTTGCAGCTGATGCGTGAGGCCAAAAACCTCCCTAAAACCAGCCAGCCACCAGTTGGTCTTTTTGCAGAAGTATTTTCTGAGCTGGCAAAGGATGGTAGTCAGATCATAGCAATCTTGCTATCCCACGCCTTATCTGGAACGATTGAAGCCGCCCGCCAGGGGGCGACTCTGTCAGGTGTAGATGTGACGGTGCTTGACTCAACCTTTACTGATCAGGCTGCGAAATTTCAGGTAGTGGAAGCCGCTCGTTTGGCCCAGGCTGGCGCAAGTAAGGAAGAAATCATTGCTGCTGTAGAGGCTGTGCGGGCCAAGACAGAACTGTTCATCGGTGTTTCCACCTTGGAGAACTTGGTTAAGGGCGGTCGGATTGGGCGCGTTCAGGGCTTGCTAAGCAGCCTGCTCAATATCCGTGTTATCATGGAAATGAAGGACCACCACTTGACCCCAGTTGTCAAAGGGAGGGGAATGAAGACCTTCAAAAAATGGCTGGTAGAATACAAGCAGAAGTTGGCCAATCAGCCAGTGGCAGAAATAGGGATTTCCTATTCAGGTTCTGCCACATTTGCCCAAGAAATCAAGCAGGAACTCCAGTCTTTGGTCAGCCAAGACATCTCAGTCCTAGAAACAGGCTCCATCATCCAGACCCATACAGGTGAGGATGCTTGGGCGATTTTAACTCGTTATGAATAACCGAAAGCTGATTCAGGGGCTTATGTTCTTCTTTCTCTGCCTCCTCGCCTCGATTGGTTTGGCAAATTTGCTGATTCCCCAAGCCTCCTCTCGCCTGTCTCAGGAGGAAATTCAAGTAGGGGAACGGACCGTTTTCCGTTACTTGGCCCTTGGAGATTCCCTGACAGAAGGCGTTGGCGATACAACAGGGCAGGGCGGCTTTGTTCCCCTCTTGTCCCAAACCTTGACCAATACCTATCAGTATGATATCCACTACCAAAATTTTGGGATTTCAGGCAATACCAGTAATCAGATTTTGAAGCGGATGAACGAAAATCCAGACCTAGCCGACGGTTTAGCCCAGGCTGATCTAGTGACCCTGACAGTGGGTGGCAATGACCTGCGAAAGGTCATCTTAAAACATATTGCCAACCTCAAAATATCAACCTTTGAACAACCAGCCAAGGAATATGGCGAGCGACTGGATCAAATTATTCTGAAGGCGCGTGAACACAATCCAGACCTCCCCATCTATGTTGTCGGTATTTACAATCCCTTTTATCTGAATTTTCCAGAGATGACAGATATGCAGGTAGTGGTTGACCAGTGGAATGCAGAAACCGAGGCCCGAACACAAAGCCATGACAATGTTTATTTTGTCCCCATCAATGACCTGCTGTATAAAGGCCTGGAGGGAGAGCAGGGAATTAGCCAAAACAGCTCCAAGGTGGTCAATAACCTGCTATACGAAGAGGATAGTTTTCATCCTAATAACACAGGTTACGAGATTATAAAACAAGCGATAATGGAGAAAATTAGTGCGACCAAACAAGAATGGAAGAATCAATAGCTGGAAGTGGCTTTTCTTGGCCCTTTTAGCCTGTATGTTGGGCACAGGACTGGTTCTATTTAGCCGAGTACAGACCAAACGGGAGGACCTGACCCAGTTAGTCGTTCCTAGCGAGGAAGACGCCAAAGTAGGGAGTTTTTCTACCAATCGGGAGCAGCTCAATGACACAATTACCCAGTATTTGAAAGACTACCAGACAGACAGCTTTCGTTACCAACTCTATCTGACCAGCCAGCAGATTGTTTTTGAGGGAACCTATCAAGTATTAGGTGTGGATATTCCACTTTATGTCTACCTGCAGCCCAGTCGCCTGGAAGATGGCAGTATCGCCTTGGGGATTGAGGAGATTTCTGCTGGCAGCCTTTCCCTACCAAAGACCGAAATGCTGACCTATATCCAAAAAAATTACAAGCTACCAAGCCTTGTAAAAATCGATGCCCAAGCAGCACGTATTGAAATTCAACTCACACAATTAGAGAATCAGTTGGGCTTATATGCGAAGGCAAATACGATTGACCTCTACAATGACCAGATCATCGTAGACATCTACAGAAAAAAGCAAAAATAGCATTAAAAACTTGACCAAATCTTTAAAATTGGGTACTATATTAGGGTGAGTAGTCACTCAGAAAATAATTGGAGGATTTAGCAAAATGGCTAATAAACAAGATTTGATTGCAAAAGTTGCAGAAGCAACTTCATTGACTAAGAAAGATTCTGCAGCAGCAGTTGATGCAGTATTCGCAGCAGTTGCAGACTACCTTGCAGCTGGTGAAAAAGTTCAGTTGATCGGTTTCGGTAACTTTGAAGTACGTGAGCGTTCAGCACGTAAAGGTCGCAACCCACAAACTGGTAAAGAAATCGACATCGCAGCTTCAAAAGTTCCTGCTTTCAAAGCTGGTAAAGCTCTTAAAGACGCTGTAAAATAAAACAGTCTGGGGATAGACTGTTTTATCCCTCGCCTAGAAATAAAAGAGCGAGGAATAACGTGAAAAAGCCCGTCATATCAAGTTTTCTAGCTTGTCAGACGGGCTTTTTTCTATATTTTGGGGCATTTTTGGGGCAAAGAATTAGAACAGTCATCTGCTGCTTGGGTGCAGATTGTTGCCCTTGAGGCTTAGAACCCGTATTCACAGTTCCGCACTTCCATCTAAGGCTGGTTTTCAGCTATTCATCATTCATTTTTTCAAAATACAGTCAGTATTCCCTCAAAAAACTGCCTTGATGAGCGAAAAACTATCTCTTATACAAAAACACTTTGCTTGTGAATACAGGTTCTTAGAAATAAGCCAGCTGACTATATAGAATATCGGCTAGAATATTTATGTTTTTTAAGTTGAATCTTAGCTTACAATTTACGCATAGAAGATATGGTATAATGGAGAGTAGGAAGGGACCTAAAATGCTCTATGAAGCCGTTTGACTTCCCTCCTGATTCAGTTACTTACTTTATTCCAGTCTTAAGGAGAGAAAATAGATGAGACTTTGGCATCAGGACATCATTTCGAAGCTTCCCAGACAACAGTTACTAGGTCAGCATAGGGAATGTTGTGCCTTGAGAGGTGCTGGCTGGGGTCGTCCTCACGCCACAGTCAATTATGTATTTCGTTATCCCCCCTACAAATTAGTGCAATACCATTTGTTCATCATGGAGGAAATGAAAAGGAGAGGGTACCAACCAGCAGGAGAATGGTTTGACCCCTCCTATCGCGGAAAATCAGTTGCGGCCTATATACAGTTACCAGCGATTCTCACTACCTATCCCCTTTATGCAGAACACGACTCAACCTATCTTGCAGAATGTATTGACAATTTGAAAAGTAAAGGCATTCAGCTAGAACTTACTTGAAACAACAAAAAAATCAGCCAGTTGACTGATTTTTTCGGAGATTTATGAAAAATTTTAGGATACACTTACAGTATAACCGCATTTCGTAGAAGTCACATCGGTCTTGCGACGGATTTTTAGTTTTTATATGATTAGGAGGCAAACATGGCGATTCGATTGGCAGAACAGAAAGATATTGGTGATTTGGAAAAGCTTCTTCAGGATATTCTCGAACTGCATCATCAGGTTCGACCAGATATTTTTAGGGCTTCGGGGCAGAAATTCTCCCGACAGGACTTGGCAGACTTATTGGAAAATCCAGATAAGCCAATCTTTGTCTATGAAGTGGATGGTCAGGTGCTTGGACATCTTTTCTGCGAGCTATCGCTTGCCAAGGGAGATGTGTTGGAACCGATAAAAACCTTGTTCATAGATGACCTCTGTGTGGCCAGTTCTGCTCGCGGACAAAGAATCGGAGAGCAACTGTATGAATTTGCCCTTGCCTATGCCAAAGAGCAAGGCTGTCACAATCTTACCTTAGATGTTTGGGCGGACAATACAGGAGCCGTTCGCTTTTACGAGCGCCTAGGGATGAGACCGCAGAAAGTGCGCATGGAGCAGAAAGTTTAGCTCGGTCGAAGAAAAGCCCCAAACCGTGTTCATGGTGAACAGGTTTGAGGCTTTTTTGCTGCGGTGTCTTCAGATTCAATGAAAAGAAAGCTAAGCGATATGGCTACAGGTTCTAAGCTGATCAATGCAAATCCGACTGTGATGGTCGAAGTCTATCAGTTAACAACCGCTTGGCAGTTTCTAGGTTGCAGTGTTGTTCTTGGCGGAGCAGGTGAGCTAATTGATCTGCTTCCTGTTCTGTTGCTCCCGCTAACAGAGCCAAAGATTTGGCATGGAGCTTCATGTGCCCTTGCTGAATACCCGTTGTCACCAAGGCACGCAGGGCCGCAAAGTTTTGACAAAGTCCAACAGAAGCGATGATAGACGCTAATTGACGTGCCTTTGGCTGTCCAAGAATCTCAAAGGCAACCTGGACTTTGGGATTAAGGCCAATCGAACCGCCGACTGTTGCGATAGGGAGCGGAAGGGTCATGCTACCGACCAGACAGTCCCCATCAATGGTCCAAGTCGACAGCCCCCGATAGTGCCCAGTATGGCTGGCATAGGCATGTGCGCCCGCTTCAACAGCCCTCCAGTCATTTCCCGTCGCAATAACAAGGGCATCAATCCCATTAAAAATCCCCTTGTTATGGGTCGCAGCACGGTAGGGGTCCACTTGAGCTAATTGGCTGGCGAGGGCGATTTTTTCGGCTGTTTCTTGGGCAATAGCAGAGCTGGTTGCTAGACTGGATATGGCGATGCGGCACTCTGCTGCAACCAAAGATTCCGTTGCATAGTTGGACAGGATTCCCATAAGAGCCTGCCCCCCTGTCAACTCCTCTAAGCGTTCCTTCATTCCTTCCAACATATTATTGAGAATATTGGCTCCCATGGCCTCCTGAACATCCACCTGCAGGTAGACAATGAGAAATTCTTCCTTCTTCTCAACAGTCAATTTTCTAGCCCCGCCCCCTCGTTTAACAATGGAGGGATGGGCTGAGTTCGCTAATTCTAGTAAGTCTGCCTCCTCGTCCAAGATGACCTGCTTGGCCTGCTCTGGCTCTGGAACCTGGTAGAGGGCAACTTGGCCCACCATCAGCCGATTATGATGGAAGGTTGTAAAGCCCCCTGAACGGGCAATGATTTTACCACCCAATGAGCAGGCAGCCACAACAGAGGGTTCCTCTGTGACCATGGGAATGCTGTAGGCCTGACCATCTACCAGCAATTCAGGTACAAGAGAAAAAGGAAGGGAAAAGGTCCCCAGATGATTTTCGGCCATCTTGCCAGCAATGCTTTCAGGGAGATTGTTATCTTGATAAAGAATATCAAGGCTTTGTTCTGTCAGAGGCCTGTGCTTATGGAGAATATCAATGCGCTCCTGGCGCGTTTTTTTATAGAATCCTGAAAAATGAGACATGATTTCCTCTTTCTAAACAAATGAAGCTCAATAGCCAAAAAGACTTCCCTCTCACTTCCGTATCTACAGCTTGCTGGAGGTGAGGGGAATTCTATGTTTTACTTGTCGCCTTCTTTTCTGGTCTTTTAGTTTGCTTCTAAATAAAAGACCAGTAAAAGCCGATATGAGACAACTGAGAAGCAGGTGGAGTGATTATCCTTTTTTGCGGTAAATGCGTTGGTGGTTCTCAATTTTGCTGAGGGCAAATGGGCTTTGGTCTGCCACTAGGTCGTCTGAACTGCCTGTTTCATCGAGTGAAATTTCTTCAAAGAAGATTTGTTCGTATTCTTGGACAGATAAGCGTTTCCGCTGGTTGAAGGCGGCTAGGCGGTCGTTTTCTAGTTGGTCTTGGTAGCCTTCTACTAGGCTGCCGCTAAAGATTTCACAGACTGCTCCACTGCCATAGCTATAAAAGAGAATCTGGTCCTCTGCCTTAAGCGCTCTGCTATTTTCCAAAAGAGACAGGAGGGAGAGGAAGATGGAGCCTGTGTAGATGTTGCCGACCACTTGATTGTAGATGATGGCTTCTTGGAAGCGTTGGCTCAAGCGGTCCAGGGTTTCTTCATCTTGCGCGATGGCTTGGAGGCCTTTGAGTCCCTGCTTGGAGAAGGGGATGTGGAGGCACATTGCTGCGAAGTCAGCTAGTGTCTTGCCTGTTTTTTCTTGGTAGCGCGCAAATGTTGTGGTTAGGCAGTCGGTGTATTGTTCTGTAGAAAATTTTCCATCGACACGAGGGTATTTGTCGTAATTTGGTCGCCAGAAGTCGTAGATGTCGCGGGTCTGGCAGACATTGTCATTGTTAATGACCATGATACGAGGATTGGCGGTGACCAACATGGCCACTGCCCCAGCGCCTTGGGTAGGCTCGCCGCCTGAAGCGATACCGTATTTCGCGATGTCGCTGGCAATGACCAAGATTTTTGAATCTGGGAATTGTGCGATGTGGCTTTTGGCCAGCACAAGACCAGCAGTTGCACCGTAACAGGCTTCCTTCATTTCAATCGAGCGAGCGAAAGGTTGGATGCCGAGCAGACCGTGAATGGCCACGGCAGCTGCCTTGCTTTGATCGAGGCTCGACTCGGTTCCGACGATGACCATGTCAATGGTTTGCTTGTCCTCTTCAGTCAAAATTGCAGCTGCTGCCTTTGCACCGAGTGTCACGATGTCTTGTGTCACTGGGGCAACAGCCATCTGGCTTTGCAATAAGCCAAGTTTGAATTTATTAGGATCCATATTGCGGGCTTGGGCTAAATCAGCTAAATCTAAAACGTAATCGGGTGCCGCAAACCCAATTTTATCAATACCGATGTTCATAAAATTTCCTTTGTGTAGAAGTGATGTTCTATCTTGCTTCTGCATTGGAAATGATGAGGGAAATTCCCTGACCGCCTCCGATACAGAGAGAACAGAGCCCTAGATTTCCTTTGCGTTTGGCTAGTTCATGGATGAGGGTGACTAGGATACGACTGCCGCTGGCACCGATTGGGTGACCGAGGGCAATGGCTCCGCCGTTGACATTGACTTTTTCAGGCTGGATACCTAATTCTCTGATAACAGGGATAGATTGCGCAGCGAAGGCTTCGTTTAATTCGAATAGGTCCATATCTTCAACTGTTTTTCCTAGTTTAGCCAGTGCTTTTTGACTGGCTGGAATAGGTCCCAAGCCCATGTAGGCAGGGTCTAGGCCGCTGGTAGCATAAGCTTCGATATAGGCTAGAGGCTGGAGGTCTAACTCTTTGGCCTTGTCTGCTGACATGAGTACCAAAACAGCGCAGCCATCATTGATACCAGAGGCATTGGCTGCGGTGACTGTGCCATCTTTTTTGAAGGCGGGGCGCAGTGTAGCCAGTTTATCCAGCGGAGTTAGGCGGGGATATTCGTCCTTGTCAAAGATGGTTTGCCCTTTTCGGCTATTGAGGACAATAGGTATAATCTCGTCAGTCAATCGACCTTGGTCAATGGCTTTGGCAGCCTTTTCTTGGCTGGCATACGCAAAAGCGTCTTGTTCCGCACGGGAGATCTGGTAGCGCTTAGCAATATGTTCAGCTGTTATCCCCATGTGGTAGCCTTCAAAAGCATCTGTCAGACCATCTGTCAGCATGGAATCTTCGAGGGTGATGTGCCCGAATTTGTGCCCGAAGCGGTTGGTTTTGGATAGGTAGGCAGCCTGGCTCATGATTTCAATGCCGCCAGCTACCACAACCTCATTGTCTCCCAGCATGATGGATTGGGCTGCGAGAAGGACCGATTTGAGTCCAGAACCACAGACCTTATTGACGGTGTAGGCAGAAGTTTCCTGTGGGATTCCAGCCCTTATGGCAATTTGACGGGCGATATTTTGCCCATGACCAGCAGAGAGAACATTGCCGAAGATTACCTCGTCAATGCAGCTGGTCGGTATCTGTTTTTTTTCCAAGCTGGCTTTGAGAACCTGGGCTCCCAAATCAGCGATTTCAATATCTTTCAGACTACCTCCGAAGCTGCCAATGGCAGAGCGGTAGGCAGACACGATAGCTACTTTTTTCATGATTGCTCCTTGAATCTTCTTAGAGAACTGTCGTGTTCAGCCTAACTATTATATCATGTTTTTGGCTAAATCATACGAAGAAAGATAGGTCTGAAGTCTGATTTTTTAAGGAAGAAAAATGAAAGCGTAAACAGCTTGTGGAAAAACTGGCATTTTTTTCCTTTTTCGTGTAAAATAGAAGGGTATAAGAGGGAAACCTCAAAATTTAAAGGAGAATCCATAAATGGTAAAATTGGTTTTTGCTCGCCATGGTGAGTCTGAATGGAACAAAGCTAACCTTTTCACTGGTTGGGCTGATGTTGATCTTTCTGATAAAGGTACACAACAAGCAATCGATGCAGGTTTGTTAATCAAAGAAGCTGGTATTGAGTTTGACCTTGCTTTCACATCTGTGTTGAAACGTGCAATCAAGACAACAAACTTGGCGCTTGAAGCAGCAGATCAACTCTGGGTTCCAGTTGAAAAATCATGGCGTTTGAACGAGCGTCACTACGGTGGTTTGACAGGTAAAGATAAGGCAGAAGCAGCAGCGCAATTCGGTGATGAGCAAGTGCACATCTGGCGCCGTTCATACGATGTATTGCCTCCAGAAATGGCAAAAGATGATGAGCATTCAGCACATACTGACCGTCGTTATGCCCATCTTGATGATTCCGTTATTCCAGACGCAGAAAACTTGAAAGTAACGCTTGAGCGTGCCCTTCCATTCTGGGAAGACAAGATTGCTCCTGCTTTGAAAGATGGTAAAAACGTATTTGTGGGTGCACATGGTAACTCAATCCGTGCCCTTGTAAAACATATCAAACAGTTGTCTGATGACGAAATCATGGATGTGGAAATTCCAAACTTCCCACCACTTGTTTTTGAATTGGATGAAAAATTGAATATTGTGTCAGAATACTACCTTGGTAAATAATGTAGTTTATGACAGATGGACACCTTGACTTCGGTCAAGGTGTTTTTTTATGGTCAGGGAGTTCAGATGAAGAAGTTTTACTTTATTGTCGCTATTTTTAGTATATGATATATTGACCGATAAAGATATTGATAGTATAATGTAAAATAGAGAACTGTAGAATCTTGTTCTACAAGACAAAGAAAAAGGAGTTACCACATGAAGAACAGTTCAAAACACTTGTTCGATAAACGATATCGGTATTCTATCCGCAGGTTGGCGGTCGGTGTTGCGTCTGTAGCAATCGGCTGCACCTTGTTTGGTAGCCATTTGGTACATGCTGAGGGGCAAACAGAGCCTGCATTGAATACCTTGTCCAATGCAGAGGATGCTTCTGTTGCAAATGCTGGAACCAATGGTTCAGATAGCTCGTCTGTTGCGGCTGAAAATGTAAACGCTAACAACGAAGGAGTGGCTGAGCAATCTGCACCAGCATCAGCTGAGCAGACATCTGCTGCAACTGAACGCACATCAGCAGCGCAGGAACAACAGCAACCTGCTGTCAGCCTTGAAGTTGCTTCTGAGCGTATTACAGTTGAGCCACAGAACGATGTCTACCAAAACGGAAACGCTCTAAAGGAAACCATCAAAGACCGCTTGAATGACACCCTAGCAGAGTTGAGATACGGGTCAAATTTTTCCTTGCCACAAACGATTGACTTCCGTTTTGATCAAGCTTTAGAGCTCGATAAGATGGAAATCGTCAAACGGACACCTGGTAATGGCACATTGACCAAATATAAGGTGGCAGCTTATGCAGGTGAAGAACTTGTCTATGAGTCAGGGGAGGAGTCCGTAGACTTCGCAGTAGCGACAGTTGAGCATGACTTTGTTCTTCCTAAGGCTGTTGATAAGGTTAGTTTGACATTATTGGAAGCGCGCATTAGTGCAGAAACCATTAAGAATACCACGCTGACCTTGCGCGATGTTGTCTTCTACGAAATGTCGAAAACTCTTGCAGGGAAAAAAATAGAAAATAGCCGAATTGAGATTTCTGGGACTGCTCAAAACTACCATGCAAATCATCCCTTAACCAAGATGATTGATGGAGACCCATATACTTACGCAGAATTTGCTTGGACAAATACTGAGAAATTGCCTGAGGATATTCGAGTTCGTTTGGACAGCCCAACTAAAGTAACAGGTTATGCTCTCCACAAGCGTTTTGCACGAAATGGATCCCTGACCAAGTATAAAGTTACCACGTACTTAAACAATCAAGTAGTACAAGAATTAAATGACATCCCAGTTGAATTTAAGACAACTATGTCTGCTCGTACCTTGTCTGGACAACCTATCGATTCACTTGTTTTCACGATTTTAGAAGCCAAGGATCAAAATCAGAGAAATGTTCGGCATCAGCTGACCTTACGCGAGTTAGAATTATTTGAAAAAGTAGAACTTCCTCCTGTGGAAGTAGAGAGTCCAACCCCAGGCACAGGCGACAGCAATGATGTAACTCAACCAGGCTCAGGTACAGGCGGCGACACAGGTACCCCAACTCCAGGCACAGGCGACAGCAATGAGGTAAGTCAGCCAGGCTCAGGTACAGGCGGCGACACAGGTACCCCAACTCCAGGCACAGGCGACA